>NZ_JAZHCT010000001.1:0-419651 GCF_036541265.1 Paenibacillus sp. IITD108
CAGAATCGGGAGCGCCACCTCAAAACGTCCAATTGTATATGAAATTTCATACACATTATGCTAAAATGCCGCAAAAAACACAAATGTATATGAAAAATCATACAGAAATGGTCGGTGCCACCTTAAAACGGCCAAGTGTATTCGAAATTTCGTATAAAGGCAGGCACTTAGTTAAAAAAGGGGCACGTAGTCATGTAGCTCTGTCCACTATCCAAACACACCTGTCTCGCCAATACTTCGTAACAAAACAATAAATTGCACACAGAAACAAACCAGCAGCGTCAACGATCTCGACGCTGCTGGTTTTGTTTAATACGCTCTTCCATTCCTTGCTCCGTTGCAAAATAAATCTTCTTGCCAAGAAGCGGATCCGGCATGTATTGCTGCTTCACATAGTGATTCGGATAGTCATGCGGATACTTATACCCTTCATGCCCAAGCTTCTGTGCTCCGCTGTAATGAGTATCCCTCAAATGCAGCGGCACATCGGCCGAAGGATTCCATTCGATAGCCTGCATCGTATTGCCGATCGCAACCGCTACCGCGTTAGACTTTGGGCTCTCCACTGCAAATAATATCGCCTGTGCAATATTGTACTTTGCCTCTGGCCAGCCGATTTTGTGATAGGCATCCATCGCTGTAACAGCCTGTACCATCGCCTGCGGATTGGCAAGCCCTATATCCTCGCTGCATGCGACGATTAGTCTTCTAATAAATGTCATGGGGTCCATGCCCAGCTTCTCTACCGCGTACAGAAACCAGTAAAGCGCAGCATCGCTGGAGCCGCGCACACTTTTGTGAAAAGCAGACAACACATCATATTGCGCGGACATATCTGCTCTTACGGTAGGCTTCCGCACGGATTCCTGGGCAACCTCTATCGTAATCCGCACCGAGCCATCTTGCTCTGACGGAGTTGTGACAGCTGCCAGTTCAAGCGCATTAAGCGCTCTGCGTATATCGCCCCCTGCCATTGCGGCGATATGCTCCAGAGCATCCTCCTCAACATGCAGCGTCATAAAGCCTAAACCGCGCTCCTTGTCCGCCAGCGCTCGCTTCATAGCGATCTTGGCATGCTCCTTGCCAAGCGGCTCTAGCTGAAACAGTGTCGATCTGGACAGCAATGCGCCATTCACATGATGAAACGGATTTTCTGTCGTAGCTCCGATAAAAATAATAATTCCTTGTTCGATTGCCGGCAGCAGCGCATCCTGCCTCGATGTATTGAAGCGATGCACCTCATCCAAAAACAAAATTGTTTTTTTGCCATACAAAGTTTTATTTGTAGCCGCCCGCTCAATTACTTCACGCACATCCTTTACGCTTGCATCAACGGCATTAAGCTTCACGAACTCGCCAGAGGTGCGCAGCGAAATAATATGAGCCAGCGTCGTTTTGCCGCAGCCGGGCGGACCATACAAAAGGATAGATGACAGCTGATCGGCTTCAATCGCTCGGCGAAGCAGCTTTCCTTCACCAACAATATGCTCCTGCCCGATATATTCATCCAAGGAAACTGGACGCATGCGATCAGCTAGCAAGCGAGCGCGCGGCGCTTCTTCCTCTTGAATCGAAAATAAATCCATAATTCCCACAACCCTTACAGTCTATTATGAAAATGATAGCATACAAGCACATGCGTTCGCCAGTTTATTCAAACTGCCGTCTTTTAAATCCCTGTGATGCCTATCCCTTCATACAGCACTTTTAAAATTAAAAGCGCGAGCTCAAGGCACTGATGGCCAATAAACTCGCACTTTGCATAACATCATAAAATTTGCTGTAAGAGGTGAAGGTTGCTAATCCTCAGCGCATTTATAGCTATTCTCTCTTTGCAACTATTCACCCTTTGCAGCTATTAAATCCTTAATGACAACACTCACCATAATAAGCCCGGCAACCGGCGGAACAAACGCATTGCTTGCAGGCGGCTGCTGCGCCTTCCGGATTTCAGGCGCATTTTCTGGCACGATCCGCTGGGTAACATCCTCGCGCGGCTTCATCGGCTCTTCATCTGAAAATACGACTTTTACGCCTTTTTTAATACCGTCCTTGCGAAGCTTGTTTCTTACGACTCGCGCAATCGGATCCGTATGAGTCTTGGATATATCGGCGACCTTAAAACGCGTAGGATCCATCTTATTAGCCGCGCCCATACTGGAAATAATCGGTATATTCCTAGTTAAGCATTCTTTAATAACATGCACTTTGTAAATAATTGTATCCGAAGCATCAACTATATAATCGAGCTTATGCTCGAACAATTGCTCGTAGGTTTCCTCCGTATAGAACATACGCAAGCAAACGACATCGCATTCCGGGTTGATTAATTTAATACGCTCCTGCATCAAGTCAGCCTTATGCTGCCCAACCGTTGTAGTCAAGGCGTGAATTTGCCGATTAATATTCGTAATATCGACAACGTCCTTGTCAATTAGAATAATACGTCCTACTCCGGTGCGGGCAAGCGCTTCGGCTGCAATCGAGCCGACGCCCCCAACGCCGAGAACAGCAACCGTGCTGCCTTTTAGCCGCTCCAGTCCTTCCGGACCAATAGCCAGCTCTGTACGTGAAAATTGGTGCAGCATATTTTTGCCGCCTCCTTCATGCATTTATACGAATTACTGCTCAACAGCAGCAACCGGCTTAGGTTTAATGACGGTACGAATATGAAGCTGCTCCAGTTGGGATAGCTCAACCTCAGAAGGAGCATCGCACAGCAAGTCTGTCGCGCTCGCTGTCTTAGGGAAAGCAATCGTTTCGCGCAGGTTTGAACGGCCAGCAAGAAGCATAACCAGACGGTCAAAGCCGAATGCAATACCGCCATGAGGAGGTGTTCCGAATTCAAATGCATCAAGCAAGAAACCGAACTTCTCTTGTGCTTCTTCGTTAGAGAAGCCAAGCGCATTGAACATGCTTTCTTGAACATCACGCTTGAAAATACGCATAGAACCGCCGCCAACCTCATAACCGTTAAGCACCAAATCATACGCTTGTGCGCGAATAGCGCCTGGATCTGTTTCGAACAGATGCAAATCCTCATCCTTCGGTCTAGTGAACGGATGATGCTCAGCCACATAACGCTTCGCTTCTTCGTCCCAACCGAGCAGCGGGAAGTCTACTACCCAAGCAAACTTGAACTTGGACTCGTCGATCAAACCTAGATCACGCCCAAGCTTTAGGCGCAGATTGCCAAGCACATCAGCAACAACCTTTGGTTTATCAGCAGAGAAAGTCAGCAAGTCGCCTTCTTCAACCTGCAGACGCTCTGTCAAAGCTGCGATTTCCTCCGGCTTGAGGAATTTCACGATCGGACCGCGCCACTCACCGTCTTTCACTGTAATCCATGCCAAGCCCTTGCCGCCATAGCGCGCTGCGAACGGCTGCAAATCATCAAGTTCTTTACGGCTCCAGCTCGCACAGCCTTTAGCATTCAACGCTTTTACAACGCCGCCGCCAGCTGCAACGCTTGCGAATACTTTTACGTCACTGCCTGCTACGATATCTGTAATATCTTCGATTTCCAAACCGAAGCGAAGGTCAGGCTTATCAGAGCCATACTTGTTCATGGCATCTGCATACGTTATTCGCTGGAACGGAAGCTCAAGCTCAACCTGCACAGTTTCACGAAGCAGCTTTGCCATAAGTTGTTCCATCATGCCAAGCAGCTGATCCTGTGACAGGAAGGAAGTCTCGATATCGACCTGCGTAAATTCAGGCTGGCGGTCTGCGCGCAAATCCTCATCGCGGAAGCAGCGAGCGATTTGATAATACCGCTCAATACCGCTGACCATCAGCAATTGCTTGAATATTTGCGGTGATTGCGGCAATGCGAAAAACTCGCCTTCGTGCACACGGCTTGGTACAAGGTAATCACGAGCGCCTTCTGGCGTGCTCTTAGTCAAAATCGGCGTTTCGATATCCATAAACCCTTCAGCATCTAAAAAGTCGCGGAATATTTTTGCTGATTTAGAACGAAGCATTAATGTTTTTTGCATTTCCGGGCGGCGAAGGTCCAAATAGCGGTATTTCAAACGAATGGACTCGTCAACTTCAACGCCATCTTCGATTGGGAATGGAGGTGTTTTAGCTGCATTCATCACTTCGATTTCAGTTACACGAATTTCAATTTCGCCTGTTTTCAGGTTTGGATTGAATGTTTCTGGATCACGCTCAACTACTGTTCCTTGCACAGCAAGCACGTATTCATTGCGTGCGCGGTCCGCAATAGCCAAAGCATCGCCGGAAAAATCCGGGTTGAATACAATTTGCACGATTCCGGAACGGTCTCTAAGATCGATAAACAGTACTCCGCCCAAGTCGCGGCGGCGCTGCACCCAGCCATTTAGTGTAACCGTCTGGCCAACATGCTCCTTCGTTAAAGTTCCACAGTTATGAGTTTTTAGCATCATTTGAATGCCCTTCTTTCCAATAATTTTGTTTATACTTAAGCCTGCCTTTTAGAGCAGGAAGTGTTTGAGTTAACGTTTTGCGCCATTTTGTACTGCAGCGGACAACTCTGAAAGCGGAATAACGACTTGTGAGCCTTCTGCCATATCTTTAAGCGCAATTTCACCCCGCTCCAGCTCATCCTCACCAAGGATAGCGGTATAACGGGCTTGCAGGCGATCTGCGGACTTCATCTGCGCCTTCATTTTGCGCCCTTGATAATCTCGTTCAGCACGGATGCCGTTGCTTCTAAGCTCATAAACAATTTGTGCCGATTTCATGACTGCTGCATCGCCAAGCGCCACTACATAGACGTCAAGTCCTGTTTGCAGAGGAAGCTCAACCTGCTGATGGTCAAGAATTAAAAGGGTGCGCTCGAGCCCAATGCCGAAGCCAACTCCTGGCTGATCTGGCCCGCCTATGCTTTGCACAAGACCATTGAATCTGCCGCCGCCGCCGATTGTGTCAATAGCGCCAATACCTGCTGCTTTAAATTCAAAGGCAGTGTGCGTGTAATAATCAAGCCCGCGAACTAGACGATGGTCAATCGTAAATGGGATATCCATCGCCGTTAAATGCTGCTGCACCTGATTAAAATGCGTACTGCACTCCTCATCCAAACTATCGAGAATGGACGGAGCTTCTGTAAATTTGTCCTGGTCTACCTTGCAGTCCAGCACGCGCAGCGGATTGCGCTCCATTCGATCCTTGCAGTCCTTGCAAAGCTGGTCTTTCATCGGCCGCAAAAAGGCTAGCAGCTTCTCGCGGAATGCAGCTCTGACTTCTGGAGTTCCGACAGAATTGATATCAACTCGAACATCCTTGAGGCCAAGCTCAGTGTAGAAGGAATAGCCCAGCGCAATAACTTCGGCATCCAACGCCGGATCAACTGAACCAAACGCCTCTACACCAAACTGATGCAGCTGGCGGTAACGCCCGGCCTGCGGCCGTTCATATCTGAACATTGGCCCAATGTAGTAAAGCTTTGTCACATCCGGCTCGCCGTACAGCTTATTTTCAACATAAGACCGAACGACCCCCGCCGTTCCCTCCGGACGAAGCGTTATACTGCGATCGCCGCGATCGGTGAAGGTATACATTTCTTTCTCAACAATATCAGTCGTTTCGCCCACGCCGCGTTGAAAGAGCTCAGTCGCTTCGAAAATCGGCGTTCTGATTTCGCTGAAATTGTAACGTCTGCCAAGCTCTCTTGCCTTCTGCTCGACATACTGCCATTTCTCGACCACTCCAGGCAATATATCCTGTGTGCCTGGCGACTTTTGAAATAACATAGCTTTCATCCCTCCATACTTTTAAAATGGCTGTTCATTCTATTAGCGAGCTTACGTCCTAAAAACAAAAAAACTCTCGCTCCAACGGCAAAGCCGAAGGGACGAGAGTATATTGTTCTCGTGGTACCACCCACATTCCGAATAAAAGCTGCAAAAAGCTAAAATTCGCTTATAACGGTTAACGTCCGTAAGCCGCATATCAGCTAATGTGTCTGCTGCCGCATGCATGTCATGCAATCGGTAAAACAGCGGTTCACTGATTGTTCTCCGGGAGGTTCTTTCCCCTTGCCGTAATAAGGATGCTTGCAGCCTATTGGCATCCCTCTCTGTGTACTCGTACAAGAATACTTTGTCCCATCATCGAATTGTTCACTATTCTAAAAGCTAATTGTACTTGTCGAAGCGTGAAATGTCAATATATTGGCATAGCAGCCTATACCTTCAGCTTCATCAAATCATAGCCTAGCTTTATTTTTTGCTTTTGTTCCTCCGGCAATGCAGCTAACACTGACGCATAAGGCTCTTCATCGGTTAAATGTACAAGTGCTACTTGCGCTATTTTCTCAAGCTCGTAGAACTGTGCAAGCTCCTTAAGGCCAGTATGAGTAGGTCCCGGATTCATTGCGCTCGTAGCCTCATGTATGAGCAAATCAATTTTGATTTCTTGATTGATTCGTTCATTTAGAGCTGTATCAGCTGAATAAATAATGACTTTATCCTGATACTGTGCTCTAAGCCCTACAGTAGGAACGCCATGCTTACTTGGAAATACTCGAATCGTTACATCATTGCCCTTAATTTGCTCCGTCTCTTCCTTCCAATTGAATGTCTGAATGTGAATTGGGAACAAAATAGGCCATTCCTTAGCTTCCATCCATTCCAGCCAGCTTCTTAGCCGCGGCTCATTTTCAGCGGCGCAATGTATGTTCAGCGGCTTCGTACGCTTCGCCAGCCACATGCCCCATAAAAGGGATGGCAATCCGTAAATATGATCCGTGTGAAAATGTGTGAATAACACATCTCTAATATCATGTAAAGAAATTTCCAGCTTTTTCAGCTTTTGCAGAGAGCTTCCCCCTACATCAACCATAACCCATTCTTGCTGATCCTGCAGAAGCAAATAGGTATTTTCTCTATCAGCGCCACCAGCAGCGCTTGCCGTTCCAAGCAAATAAATATCCATACGGCCTCCATACTTTTTTCTATAAGTGCTTACGTGAACGGCCACAATTTTGAAATTGTCCATCATAACCTTAATGCGGCCATTCTTTACTTGGTATCCAGCAGATTGTGGCAACTTTACAAATTAGCTTCTTTATTTTTTGACAGTTGCTCAGTATTCGCTTGCTTATTCCGTTCTAACGTTCGAACATCAAATTCCGATTCCATACCGATAACATCTTTATTGGCAACAATAAGCTCCATTACAATTGAGAAAAACTTCGGTTTTTTCGTTTTCAGCTGAAAACGAACTTCCATGGTCGGCATCTTCACTCCGTCTTCCATCATCCGGCTGTCTGACTTCATAACCATATTGCTTATTTGAATATCATAACGAGCAAATAAACTAGTAATATTGGCAAGTGCTCCGGGCCGATCAATTAAATGGATCATAACTTCGCGCTTGCGCCAATGACGCATCATCGCATTTTCAACCTTGTTAAGAACAAACAAAATAATGACTACAAGTACCGTCGCAAGAAAAGCAAGATACATAAATCCGGCACCGATACACAGACCAATTGCAGCAACAACCCATATTGATGCAGCGGTCGTAAGTCCCGAGATCATTGATCCATTGCGCATAATCGCTCCCGCCCCAAGGAAGCCGATACCGGTAATAACTTGTGCTGCAAGACGCGCAGGGTCAACCCTGACATTGATCTCGTCCACAAATTGCGAAAACCCGTAAATCGATAAAAGCATAATACAGGTTGAACCAATGCAAACGAGTATATGTGTCCTAAAGCCCGCTGCATGATTGCTAAGCTCACGCTCCAATCCGATGAATCCGCCGCACAAAGCAGATATGAGCAGCCTTATCGTCAGCTCATATTCTGATATCGTCCAAATATTTTCCAATTAAGCTCCCCCTTTCCTCTTTAATACAAAAAACCCATCCATATGCCAAGCCCTCGTCTACTTAGGACTTGGATACAGAATAGGTTTCACTGCGTTTAACCCAACCCTGAATAAAGTAAATTATACTCATCGATTGATTTTCGGTCAATATACGGCAGAAGCCGCTTTCCACATATCATGATTCTTCTTATAAGCATAAAATTATATCGTTAACTAAAGTATATGCCATCTGGTTTATTTTAAAACGAAGCGAGCTGTGTTCATAATGAGACTCATACAAGCTGTTTCCTGCTGAAAACAGAAAAAAACCTACAGCAATGTGCAGGTCCATATACAATATATAATTAAAAAGGGGGTCTATTAGTAGTATAGACCTCGGATGTTAAAGAAGCATTAACGATATATTACAGCTGTATTACAATTTAGAAAGCGTTTCAAGCCTGCCCTATCGCTTGAATTTAATCGATGGATGCACAGGCTTTGCGGCGAACTCCTCAGCTGACTCCACAGCAACCATCTGCTCCGCCCGCATTAGTTTCAGCGCCTCCTCGCGACTAGCCATCTGCAAACTTTTCATCGTATGGGTCATTTGCCCTTCCTTGCGGGATTGGCGCATTATCGTATTCCTCCAAAATTAAATATGGCGACTACGCAGCTGCCTAAGTATATTGTATCCCGCTTCAGGCTTCTTTAAGCACGGCTTTCGACAATCAAAGTAACCGGTCCCCAATTGACCAGCTCAACATCCATCATAGCGCCAAATTTGCCCGTTTCGACCTGCAAGCCAAGCTGTCTCAAGCGATCATTGAAAAATTGATACAAATGCTCTGCAGCCTCCGGTCTGGCCGCCTGTGTAAAGCTGGGTCTTCTTCCTTTGCGGCAATCACCATACAAAGTAAACTGTGAAACTGACAAAATTTGACCGCCTATATCTGTAACGGAATGATTCATCTTCTCGCTCTCATCTTCAAAAATGCGAAGTCCTGCTATTTTTTCAGCAAGCCATATGGCATCTGCTTCTGTATCATCATGCTGCACACCAACGAGCAGCGTAAGTCCTGCCTCGATTTGTCCAACGATTTCTCCATCGACTGTCACCTTTGCCCGCTTGCTGCGCTGCACTACAACCTTCATCCTTGTCACTCCTTACAAAGTCAAAGAAGCATACATATCTGCTTCCTTTAAAGCTTCTTATGTTTATTACGAAATAAAAGCCAAAGGAAGCTCCCGAATACAGCTTGTACTCCCCTTGGCATCTATGTTATTGCATAATTCTTTGCACAGAATATATATCCTGTACTCTTTTTATTTTTTCCACGACTGCGGATAAATGATCGACGTTTCTAATGAGAACAGTCATATGAATAAGCGCCATTTTATTTTTTACTGTCCGCCCCGTAACTGCAGATATATTCGTTTTACTTTCGGATACAGCTTGCAGCACTTCGTTAAGCAATCCGCGGCGGTCATGACCGGTAATTTCAATGTCTACGCTATAATTAGCTTCTACTGAATCCTCCCATTCAACCTCAATCACGCGGTCCGCTTCCTCGTCCTCGCTGCCGAACGGGATGTTTTGGCAATCCATACGATGTACGGAAACACCCCTGCCTCTTGTAATATACCCGATAATCAGATCACCCGGCACAGGATTGCAGCAGCGTGCAAAACGAACGAGTAAATTGTCGACGCCTTTCACAGTGACGCCGTGCGTCGGCCTGTTTTTGCGCGATGAACCGGGAGCCTTGAGCTCCTTCACTTCACTGCTAAGCTCGATTTGACTGGCTTCTTCTGCCTCTTTGCGCAGCTTTTCGGTCAGCCTTGTACAAATTTGGGCGGCCGTAATACCGCCAAAGCCGATTGCCGACATCATATCTTCCAGATCATTAAATGCAAATTTGGCCGCTGCCTCGAGCAGCTTATCCTCCTGCATCCATGCTGTAGGGTCCAAACCAAGACGCTTAATTTCACGCTCAAGCAGCTCGCGTCCTTTTGCAACATTCTCTTCCCGCTTTTCCTTCTTGAACCATTGTCTAATCTTGCTGCGGGCATGCGAGGATTGAGCGATTTTGACCCAGTCCTGACTCGGGCCATAAGAATGCTTGGACGTTAATATTTCAACAATATCCCCTGTTTTAAGCTTATGGTCAAGCGGAACAATCCGGCCGTTAACCTTAGCGCCGATCGTTCTATTGCCGACTTCAGTATGAATGCGATAGGCAAAGTCAAGCGGTACCGATCCGGCTGGCAGTTCAATCACTTCTCCGCTTGGCGTAAATACGAAAACAAGATCCGAGAAGAAATCCATTTTGAGGGATTCCATAAATTCAGAAGCATCGCGCGCTTCATGCTGCAGCTCGATAATTTCTCTGAACCAGGACATTTTGTCCTCAAAGGTGCCGTCAGGCACAAGCATGCCTTCCTTGTATGCCCAATGCGCCGCGATACCGTACTCACTTGTCCGGTGCATTTCCCATGTGCGGATTTGCACTTCGGTGGGCTCGCCATTAGGACCAATTACCGTCGTATGGAGCGACTGATACATATTGGCCTTGGGCATAGCAATATAATCCTTGAATCTGCCTGGCATAGGCTTCCACAACGTATGGATAATGCCAAGTGTAGCATAGCAGTCTTTAATATTATCAACGATTATGCGGATAGCCATTAAATCATAAATTTCATTGAACTGCTTGTTGCGGGTCGTCATTTTTTTGTAAATGCTGTACAGATGCTTCGGTCTTCCGGAAATATCGCTTTCTATCCCCATCTCTGCCAGCTTTTCTTTGATGCGGCTAATAATATCCTCAATAAAGGACTCGCGGTCTGCCCGCTTCTTTTTCATCAGATTGGCTATACGATAGTACTGCTGCGGATTCAAATAGCGCAGGGCTATATCTTCCATTTCCCACTTGATTGCAGAAATACCAAGGCGATGAGCAATCGGGCAAAAAATTTCTAGTGTTTCATAGGCTATTCTTCTTTGCGCTTCTTCTGATTGGAATTTAAGCGTGCGCATATTGTGAAGCCGATCGGCCAATTTAATCAAAATAACGCGAATGTCCTGTGCCATCGCTACAAACATTTTGCGATAGTTTTCATTTTGCTGCTCTTCCTTGGACAGGAAACGAATTTTCTCCAGCTTCGTTACACCATCAACCAGCATCGCACAGGTATCACCGAATTTAGAGCGCACCGTCTGCAAATCAACTGTTGTATCTTCAACAACATCATGAAGCAAAGCAGCAATAATAGACAGCACATCCATTCCCATATCTACAAGGATATCAGCTACTGTTACAGGATGTACAATATAAGGCTCGCCTGATTTGCGAATTTGTCCATGATGAGCCTGTTCAGCGAAATTATAAGCTTCCCTGATGCGAGCAATATCCTGCTCTTTCATATAAGCGGAAGCTTTCTCTAGTAATTGCTCTATGCCCATGAAATGTCCCTTTCTGAAAAATATGCTTGCGGACTTCCATCCTTGCATTTTCCGAGTTTTATAATATTATGCCTGTAAATAATGCTAGCCGTCAACTTTCTTTCATAAAAATTTTCATACAAAACTGATTGATGCGACTCATTTTGTAGATATGAAGAAAATCTTATACTTTCTATTATTTTAAAAAGAAACGCCTGACGGCGTTTTTTGACTACAACTTTAAAACGATTTTGTTTTAAAATAAACCGCTTTTTCCTATTGTATCACTAATGCGATAGGAAAAAGCGGCCTTCCATTAATTAGCGTATGAACTCATTATGAATAAGTGATCAAAGAGAAAACATCAATGCCATCCAGCTTTTCACGGCCAGTCAAGTAGCCAAGCTCGATAAGAAACGCAGCTCCAACCACCTCGCCGCCAAGCTGACGAACAAGATTGATGGACGTAGCTATTGTGCCGCCTGTAGCAAGCAAATCATCTGCAATAAGCACTTTCTGGCCTGGCAATATCGCATCCTTGTGCATCGCCAGCTGATCGGAGCCGTATTCTAAATTGTATCCGGCTGTAATCGTTTCACCCGGCAGCTTGCCGCACTTGCGGATCGGCACAAAGCCTACACCAAGCGCCATTGCCAGGGGCGCGCCTATTACAAAGCCGCGCGCTTCTGGTCCTGCGATCAAATCAATCTGCAAATGTTCAACTGCGGAGCGCATCTGCTCTATTGCAGCACGATAAGCCTCTCCATCCTTAAGCAGCGTAGTAATATCCTTGAAACGAATGCCTGGCTGTGGAAAATCTTGAATAACACGAATGTAGGATTTAAAATCGATTGATGAACTAGACATGCTGTTCAACCCTTTCTTTATATATCAGCTGTTTTACGATTGAGTAGCTCAGTTTCACGCTTGACTCTTTGATACAGGCTTGACGTCGATAAATCTCTGCGAGCTGGCGCTGCGACTGCAGTCAGTCTTCCGCCTTGGCGCTCAATAAACTCCAGCTCTACAAACACGTCAAGCACAAGCTGCGCAGCCTCATGGCTTATGCCGCAGCGCTTGCCAAGACTAGCCGCAGCCCCTGCTTCGTCAATCGCTTGAAGCACACGCAGCTCCTGATAAACTCGTATAAACTGCTCTCGTTCAGGAAATTTCATAAGTGCTTGCGATCCCATATGTATATCGCTAATTTGCAGCTGCGGCGTTCTTCTGCCGTTCCATTCATTGACGGACAGCTCGCCGATTACATCTACTGCATGTCCAGCTTTCAGCAGTGCAGCATGATGGCCAACCCCAAAGCCGATCGCGTCCAGCACCTGCTGACCAGCGCCGAATTGCAGCTTTAAATGCTTCGCGTCCTTGCCTATAGCACGCCGATCCTTTACAACAATGTTGTTGAACATGAGCTTGGGTGAAGGATTGCCGGCGCCGAACGGCTCCAGCATCGCCAGCTGTTCAATAGTGGACAACGACGCCTCCTCCAATGTACATGCCAGATCAATTGCAGATTTAGGGATCCAGTCTTCCTCAGTAAGCCGCTCATACGCAAGCACGGACATCGCTTCTGCGAAAGAAGCCACATGCTCACGGCGCATGCTCATGCCTGCTGCAGCTTGATGTCCGCCATAATGGTCGAGCCATTCCTCACAGCTTGTTAGAGCTGCATGCAGGTCAAAGCCTTCAATCGAACGTGCTGAGCCTTTGCACATGCCGGTCGCTCTGTCTATTCCGAGAATAATAACAGGCTTATAATATTTTTCGAGCAGCTTGGAGGCTACAATTCCAATAACGCCTACATTCCAGCCTTCCCCGGCAAGCACGATAACTCCCGGCTCCTGCTGTGCATTCAGTTGGTCAGAGCTGCCGCGCCTGCAGTCTGCCAGCTTCGCTTGCCACTGTTCTTCAGCCTGCTCTACAATCTCCTCAACGATGGCTTGCCTTTCTTTGTTGAGGGCATCTAGCCGCTCTGCCAGCTCCAAAGCCGCTTCCATACGATTGGAAATAAGCAGCTCTACGGCCTGTCCCGCATGCTCCAATCGTCCCGCTGCATTAAGGCGCGGAGCTAAACCGAAAGCAATATTCGTCGAGGTTAACACATGTATATCCAGGCCGCTCACTTTAGCAAGCGCTTGAATGCCGATTGCGGCGGAATCGTTAATTTGCTTCAGCCCCATTTGCACCATAACACGATTCTCATCTGTAAGTGGCATTAAATCGGCGATCGTGCCAATGCTGACTAGATCTGTCCATTCACGCGGGATAGTTCCAAGCAGCGCACATGCAAGCTTAAAAGCCACGCCTACGCCAGCCAGCCCCTTAAAGGGATAAGGACAATCCTCCTGCTTCGGATTGACCACTGCGCAAGCTGCCGGAATAACAGCTGGCGGTTCGTGATGGTCCGTTATGATGACATCGAGTGATAATTGATTGGCATAATCAATTTCATCTGCTGCACTAATACCTGTATCGACCGTAACCATTAAATCTATTCCATCCTGCACAGCTTGTTCAATTGCTCCCCTGTTAAGGCCATAGCCTTCTTTCTCACGATGGGGAATATAATAATCAAACCGGCAATTTAACGATGCAAACAGACGAATGAGCAGCGAGGTGCTTGTGACCCCGTCTGCGTCATAATCGCCATATATTCGAATTTTTTCATTGTTTTCTATAGCCTTTTTCAGCCTGTTAACCGCTTGCTCCATCCCTTTTAATAAAAAAGGATCATGCAATTGCTCAACAGTACAGCTAAGAAATCTGCTGGCTGACTCTTGCTCTGAATAGCCTCGCTTGACCAATAATCTTGTAACCAGTAAGGATAAGTTCAATTGCTTGGACAACGTAAGCGCAAGTCCTTCCTGCTCGTTGCTCCAATCTGCGACAGACCACCTAGTTCTGCGCTCTATCATCAGGCTTTTCCCCCTTTGCTTCCTTATTGCAGCAACGTTGGTGCCTGCTCATCATTCAACTCATAATTCGTATTATAAGGATAGCCGCCATCATAGGGCTCGACACGCACCGACACTTCAGTTATATGATGAAAGCGATGCATAAGCAGCAGCTTCACACGGCGTCCAATCTCCTGGCCCTGCTGCACCGTTATTTTGGGATTGACATGAATAACAACGTCAGCTACCACATAGTGCCCCTGCTCTTTGGCACGCAGTGATTCTACGCTGATTACTCCGGGAACGCGCTGTACAAATTGCAGCAGCTCGCCTGAATCTTCTTCAATCTCAGCTATTGCATATCGCCGTATCTTACTCTTTGGCATAATCGCTAACATAATTTTTTTCCAAAATGTCACCTTATCTTCACCATCTCTGTTTCTCATTTGCTGTTGCTTCGCTCCAGACATAATTCCCTCCTGCAATAATGTGCTGTTAGGACTTGCCTTGTCCACTATGTATGCCAATACAAAGAAGCGGGCGGCAATGCCGCCCTTAATCGTTCGCATCCATGATAGCGCTGTTCTGACAGCAGCGAGGAGCTAAAATACCTATATTATAATGCAGTCTGAGATTTGACTGGTTTTTTTTCTTTTTGATTCTTTTTAAACACATACCATAACGGGCTCGCCAAGCAAATAGAAGAGTAAGCGCCGCTTACAAGCCCTATTAGAATAGCGAGTGAGAACAGCTTGATGGACTCACTTCCGAATAAGTAAATCGCAAGCGCAACGATAAATACAGTCAATACTGTATAAATATTACGAGCCATCGTTTGCCAAATGCTTCGATTAATAATCAGAGCAAGCTGGTCGGGCTTTTTGGATTTGGAAAAACGCATATTTTCGCGAACGCGGTCAAATATAACAATTTTATCGTTGATCGAATAACCAATTGTTGTAAGGACTGCGGCTATTAAAGGCAGGTCTACCTCTAATCTGAAAATCGAGAACAACGCGACAACGACAAAGCCGTCGTATAAAATCGAAAGATTTGCTGCAAGGGCGATGCGCCATTCAAAGCGAAGCATAACGTATAGCATGATGCCAAGGCTGGCAATTAATATTGCCCAAATCGTTTTAATGCCGAGTTCGCGGGCCATGTCCGGCGATACAATATTTACCTCAGACGATACGTCAGTGCCAAGCTTTTCATTAAATGCGCTGTTAATTGCATTCGTATCAGCTTGAGCCAGCACTTCCTTGAAGCGGATCGTCACACGCTCATCATTCGTTCCGCCTACAGTAGCGATATAGTCGAAGTTAAATTTACTCATGATCTGGTCGACTTCTTCTTTATTGGTTGCCTTTTGCGTAGCAATGTCCATATTCGTCCCTGCGCTGAAATCAACACCGAAGTTAAGCTTTACAATAAATAAAGATGCGATGCCGACAACAACTAGAATAAGGGAGAACAGAAAAAACTTGTTTCGATTTTTAATAAAATCGTAGTAGATTTTTTCACTAAAGTTCACGGATTTCTGACTCCTTTACTCCAAAGTAGGTTGGCTTCTTAAATACGTTGCTGCGAATAATAAGTGTAATTAAGAAACGCGAGAAAATAATATTGGTCAAAATACTTACTACGATGCTGAAAATCATCGTCAAAGCAAAACCGCGGATGGCGCCATTGCCGATATAGTAAAGTACAATATTTGCAATGATAGACGTAATGTTCGCATCCATAATCGTTCTAAGCGAAGTTTTCGAGCCGGCCTTCAGAGCAGACAGCAAGCTTTTCCCACTGCGAATTTCTTCTCTGATCCGCTCGTAAGTAATAATATTGGCGTCGACCGCCATCCCGATCCCGAGCACGAAAGCCGCTATCCCCGGCAAAGTTAACGTGACATTTAATAAATTAAATACTAGAATTAGCAGCCATGTATAAGAAATGACAGAAATAGCAGCTACTACACCAGGAATGCGGAATATTACAATTAAAAATACGAGCACGATAATACTTCCGATAACACCTGCTTCAACAGTGCTTGTAAGCGAGGCTTGTCCCAATGTTGCGCCCACGCTTTGCGTATACTTTTCGTTAAGCTTAAGCGGCAGGGCTCCGAGATTAATTAAATCAGCAAGATCCTTTGCTTCTTTCGTAGTATAGTTGCCTTGAATTTGAGCAGAGCCGCCCGGTATCGCAAAATTTACGCTTGGACGTGACAACTCCTCTTCATCCAGATAAATGGCTAAGTAATTATTTGGTTGCGCTTGCTTGGAAAGTCTGCCTGTAATTTCCTCAAACTTGGCAGCATCAACCAGCTCGATTGTAACAACTGGATTGTTCATGTTATCTCTGCCAACGCCAGCACCGTCCTGCTTAAAGTCAGTGCCCTCCAGCTCGATTTTGCCGTCTGGACCGCGGAAGGTTAGTCGAATCGGCTTAGCAAGCAGCGCGCGGACCTCTTCCTCATTTTCTACTCCAGCAAGCTTCACGCGAATGCGATTCGTTCCTTCTGTCGTAATTTCAGGCTCTTCAACACCTGTGCTGTTAATCCTTTTTTCTAAGTTTTTGGCAGTTTCCTTTAGAAGCGACGGCGTTACCGTACCGCCCTCTTGAAACGTCTCCGCTTCATACAATACTTCGAAGCCGCCCTTCAAATCCAGGCCAAGCCTTACATCCTTCACTAAAGACGGGCTTGTCCAAGCAATTACGCCGAACAAAATAACCACGATCCCAAGGAAGGCAACGAATCTCTTCCCGTGCATACGACTTAATCCCCCTTATGGTCTCAATAGTCCTATTATACAGATGCTTCAAAAATGAGTCAAAAAAAGAAAACATGCCTAGCATAAATGCGGCATGTTTTCTTGCAGCGGCCAAGAAGGAGCATTTTAAAATAAAGTGCCTTTAAAAGCGCTCATCGTCATGAAATTCATAAATTGCGTAATTTTCAACGACAAAATATCATTTACAATCTGATGAAGCGCCGGCCGACCCTTCTTGGCATACGGAGCACTGACGCATTGCCATATTTCTTCTGCAGTTATATTATCGTAGCCGATAAGTCGGAATTCCTCAGCCTTGCTGCTGCACAACTCCTCAATCATTTCATCCAGCTCAGTCTCCGCCATACCGCACCTCCATCATAATAGTACCATAGTTCGTAATTCGCCTTTTGTCTTCTTTTTTCCTGCTTCAACTTAAAATTGTTGCGAAATGTCCGATGGCGTCCTTATTGGACCACGGTTTCTACGTGAACTCCAAGAACAATATATAGCGAAACTTATAAATCTTAGTGCTTAAATGACAGACATGTAAATGTACATGCTGTGCATAAGCATATAGTACAGGCACTCTTAGAAATTTTTGTGCCGCCATTACCGATATTTGAAATGAGGGCGCCCAATGACCAAGCAATCATTCATTAAAGGAGCTATGATTCTGCTTGCAGCAGGAATTATTAACAGGCTGCTTGCATTCGTTCCCCGCATAACGCTGCCGCGAATTATCGGAGCAGAAGGTGTCGGCTTATATCAGCTCAGCTATCCGTTTTTGATCGTTATGCTAACCTTTATTACAGGAGGCATACCGCTTGCTATAGCCAAATGGATAGCAGAAGCGGAATCAAAGGGCGACCATGCCCGCGTAAAGCATATTTTCCGAACCGCTATGCTGCTCAGCATTTCAATTGCCGCTTTCTTAACTGCAGTTATGCTTATTTTTGCGCCAATTATTACAAAGTACGTCTTGCCGGATGCTCGAGTGTATCGGACGTTTTTCATGATGTCGCCAATGCTGCTTATTGTAGGCGTATCAGCTGTTTACCGCGGCTATTTTCAAGGCAAGCAAAATATGATTCCAAGCGCATTGTCCCAAACGATTGAAACGATAATCCGTATCATTTTTTCTTTGCTATTTGCTTATTTACTGCTTCCTCTAGGCTTAGAATGGGCTGCTGCGGGAGCGATGCTGGGCGTTACAATCGGCGAATTGGGCGGATTAGCAGTTTATTTGTGGAAATATTATTCAGAGAAGAAAAAAGAAAAGCTGGCTGCGGCCAGCCAGCCTAATAAAAAAAATGAAATCTCCGAAAAGCCGCCAAAAGTGCTCCGCCGTTTGCTGGGCCTGTCCATTCCCGTTACTGGCAGCAGGCTGGTCGGATCCTTATCCTATTTGTTTGAGTCTATTTTTATCGCCCGCTCTCTGGCAGCCGCCGGAATAGCAACAGGAATCGCTACCGCCCATTACGGAGCGCTGCAGGGAATGATTATACCGCTTATTTTACTGCCAACCGCTCTTACGCAATCGCTTGCTGTATCGCTTGTCCCATCCCTTTCAGAAGCTGCTGCCAAAGGTGAATTCGGCCTGATTCAAAAACGATTGCATCAATCGATGCGTCTTGCGCTAGTTTCAGGCGCACCGTTTATCGTCGTGATGGCATTATTTGCAGAGCCGCTATGCCGTATTTTATACGCTCACGGCGAATATGCGCCAATGCTGCAGCTTATGGCGCCAATCGGAATTTTTATTTATTTGCAGGCTCCTTTGCAGGCTGCGCTGCAGGCGCTTAACCGGCCTGGAACGGCTCTAACGAATACTTTCATAGGCGCAGTTGTCAAGCTTACCTTGATTGTTCAGCTGGCCTCACAGCCATCGCTCGGTATATATGGCGCTCTTATCGCCATTAATGTGAACACCATACTCGTTACGCTTTTACACGGCATCAGCGTGCTGCGCCACATCGGTTTTAAAATGAAGCTGCTTGATTTCGCTAAGGTTGGCGCCGCCATGATAATTATGGGAGCAGCCGCTAAATTTGTAATGAATAAGGAGCTGCTCAGTTTGGAATATTTGAACCTGATTATCGCCTGTATGGCGAGCATCACCGTCTATTTGTTGCTGATGATCTGGATGAAGTTTATCGACCGTTTCGATGTGATACGCATTCCGCTAATCGGGCGTTGGTTTAAATAGCTTATTGTTCACCGTGTTGATATATAGCTCGCCCCGATGGTCTATCGAGCAAAAAAATACATCCTTGAAATCTCTGATCGAATGCTCCTGCATAATATTTTTCAGCCAAAAACGATTTTTGTCCAGCTTATCTAAATTTTCATCCTGTACCTTGCCGTTCATAATTAATGGAATTGGCAATATCTCAAAACGGTAGCCTGCCGGAATAATCGATGGCTTAGTTTCAATGTATTTATGTTCTGCATGCTCGTTTTTGTTTACCTGCTTTATCTCATCCTCAGGATCAGCTCTGTTGTCTTCCTTAGGGATGACCGAAAGCTTACCGCTCGTTTCTAAAATAGCAAAAGCTACATCCTCTACGGATGTAATCTGATTTTCTCTTAATTGCAGCATTAAATCATCCAAATTGTAACGTTGTTTGCGCATCACATCATGATAAATCTGCCCATCGGCAATAATGACGCTCGGTTTGCCGTCAAACCAGATGCGGAGCTTGCGGCTGCGCAGCGATATGATGGCAGTCGTTATTTGAATGATGGCTAATGTAGCCATAGGTACGATTCCTTCCCACAACGACCGATCCAAATCTTCTATTACAATGACAGCAATTTCAGCTACCATGAAGGAAATAACAAGATCAAGCAAGGATAGCTTGCCAATTTCACGTTTTCCCATTAAACGCATGATGAGAAATACGATAATATACGTAATAATTGTGCGCAGAAACAGACTCCACAATTCCATTCCCATCACCTCCAATTTTTTAGCGCATAGGCATGTACAGCTATTCTGACCTGTTGCGTGCAACAACATGCAAAAGAAAGTATACATAAATATGGCAGCATGCTTGGAATGCTGTACTAAAATGAACAGCTTGACCATAAGGTGTATTATTACTGTTCTTAATAGGAGGGTTATAAGGATGAAGGTAATTAAAGGTACAGTGAAAACGCCCAACTTAAAATCGCCGCTTTTGGCAGGAGCCGTTTTTTCCCTTATTTGGCTTGCTGCGGGCGCTCTTATTTTATCCTTGCTGCTTTATTTCACAGATGTTAAAGAAAGCAATATGAATACATACACAATGATTGTACACGGCGCGGCTGCTTTGTTTGGCGGTGCGGCTGCCGGCAAGCGCTCAGAGCAAAAAGGCTGGTATAACGGCGGAATGCTCGGCATTATCTATTTTATTATGATATTGATCATCAGCTTTCTTGCAGCTAATACTTCAATTACATGGCATAGCGGGACGATTCTTTTAACAGCATTGCTTGCCGGGGCATTAGGCGGGATGATTGGCGTAAACTTAAAAAAATAAACAGGGCAAGCTTTTCTCGTTGAATAGGCGCTAGGTGAAAACTTCTGCTTCAAATAACAAGGATAAACGGCTCCGCCGTCCTTTGGTCAGGCGCGTTTACCGATGAAATCACTCAAATGATCTAACGAATCGTGAGAGCGCTATTTCGTCTAAAAAGCGCCTTTTTGAAATCTAACGAAGACATACACTCTTATTTGCTCCCAACTGTACCAAAATGAGTGGAAAGTTCACACATAGCGCAACTGATCTTCGTTATATTTTTAAACGAGCTGATTTTCGCCAAATAGAGCATTAAATCTTCGTTAGATTCAAGTCGTGTCCGTTCCGACCGCTGTTGTAGTCCAATTTTTGGGAATAAGTACCCCTGTAAAATCTTATACTTTTTAGTATTTTTAAAAAGGGGAAGCCTGCCACTCCCCCAAAAACTTATACTTTCTAGTATATCAAGGATAAACGGCTCCGCCGTCCTTTGGACAAAACTTATACTTACTTATATTAAAAAAAGCCGGGCTCATTCACCTTTGGTGATAAGCTCGGCTTTGCATTATTCTGCTGAACCTGGCGCGCTGCTGCTAATTGTATTAATTGCGCTGCGCTCAAACGTCATTTTTGTTGTATCATTGACACGAATTACAACTGTATCATCAGTAAGCTCCACGATTGTGCCGTGCAAGCCGCCGATCGTCGTAATTTTGTCGCCCTTCTTCACTTGATTCAACATCGATGTGCGCTGCTTTTGCTTTTTCTGCTGCGGGCGGATAAGCAAGAAATAAAACACTGCAAACATTAGAACAAATGGCAGCACAAGTCCCCAAATGCTTTGGCCTTGGGCGCCATCAGCTGCTGCTGTAAACCACTCTGACATTGTTTTCCCCCCTCTCAGAATCCTTTTTCATTATCATTAAGTCCGTACGCTTCAAAGAACTGATCACGGAAATCAAGTAACCGATCGTCCATAATCGCTTGGCGAACGTCCCGCATGAGCTGCAATAAGAAATGCAAATTGTGATATGTAGTAAGTCTGATCCCGAACGTTTCATCCGCCTTCAATAAATGGCGGATATATGCGCGGGAGTAGTTCTTGCACGTATAGCAGCTGCAATTCGGGTCAAGTGGCCCAAAATCTTCTGCAAATTTCGCATTGCGTATAACGAGTCGACCGCTGCTTGTCATCGTTGTCCCATTGCGAGCAATGCGTGTCGGCAATACACAGTCAAACATATCAACGCCGCGTATAGCGCCTTCAACAAGCGCATCCGGCGAACCGACACCCATTAAATAGCGCGGTTTGTTGAATGGCAAATGGGGAACCGTATAATCAAGCACCTCATACATAAGATGCTTAGGCTCGCCAACACTTAATCCTCCAATAGCATACCCCGGGAAATCCATGGAAGTCAAATCTTTTGCGCTTTGAATGCGCAAATCTTCGAACATCCCCCCTTGTACGATGCCGAACAACGCTTGATCATGAGGTCTGGCATGTGCTTTTAGGCATCTCTCGGCCCATCGGCTCGTTCTTTCAGTCGATTCCTTCACGTATTTATACTCTGCCGGATAAGGCGGGCATTCATCAAATGCCATCATAATATCCGAACCAAGCGCATTCTGGATTTCCATTGCGACCTCAGGAGAAATAAATAGCTTATCTCCATTTAGGTGGGAACGGAAATGGACGCCCTCTTCAGAAATTTTACGCATTTCACTTAAGCTGAATACTTGGAATCCGCCGCTGTCTGTCAGGATGGGACGATCCCAGTTCATAAATTTGTGGAGCCCGCCGGCTTGTTTTACAATTCCATGGCCCGGCCGCAAAAATAAATGATACGTATTGCTTAAAATAATGTGCGCATCCATAGACTTTAATTCTTCCGGACTCATCGTTTTTACGGTAGCCTGCGTACCTACCGGCATAAAGGTAGGCGTATCGATAATACCGTGCGGCGTATGCACTCTGCCGAGACGGGCGCCGCTTTGCTTGCATTGTTTAATAAATTCGTATTTAACTGCCACTGTTCACGCTTCCTATTCTATTTAATAAATGAACATCGCATCCCCAAAGCTAAAAAATCGGTACTGGCTGACGATGGCTTCCTCATAGGCTTTCATTACTCGGTCCCGGCCAGCCAAAGCGCTGATCAGCATCATCAGCGTAGATTTTGGCAAATGAAAATTCGTCAGCATCGCATTTACAATTTGAAAACTGTAGCCTGGATAAATAAAAATGGAGGTCCAGCCGCTGCAAGCAATAATCGGTTCACTGCCGAATCGCTCCGCAATCGTTTCGAGCGTTCTCGTGGAAGTGGTGCCGACGGCTATAATTCGACGTCCTTCCTGCCTCGCCTTGGCAATTAATCCGGCATTATGCTCATCCAGCTCATAATATTCGGCATGCATTTCGTGCTCCTCAACCGTTTCCGTTGACATCGGCCGGAATGTTCCAAGCCCTACATGAAGCGTTACATAAGCGATTTCTACACCTTTGGCTGCCAGCTGCTCCAAATATTCCTTTGTAAAATGAAGTCCTGCTGTAGGTGCAGCTGCGGAGCCCTCCTGCTTGGAATAAACCGTCTGATATCGCTCGCGTTCTTCCAGTCTTTCTTTAATATAAGGAGGAAGCGGCATTTCGCCTAGCCGGTCAAGCAGCTCTTGAAATATGCCAGAGTAGTGAAATTTGATTACCCGCGCTCCCATATCTCCTTCTTCCTCTACTACTGCTTCCAGTAAAGGCTCGCCCTCTTCATTGACGCCAAATTGCAGCCTGGAGCCAAGCTTCATTCGCTTGGCTGGCTTGGCAAGCGCCTCCCAGCGATCCTCGCCAAGCTGCTTGAGCAGGAGCAGCTCCACCTTGGCGCCTGTATCTGCTTTAATACCCATTAGACGAGCTGGAATTACTCTTGAATTGTTGAGAACGAGCACATCCCCTGCCTGTAAATAACTCTCTAGGTCAGTAAACATGCCATGTGTAATTTCACCCGTTTGCTTGTTTAGGCCCAGCAGTCGAGACGCTGTCCGTTCCTTTAAAGGCGTTTGAGCTATAAGCTCCTCCGGCAAATGAAAATCAAACCAGTCCACATTCATAAAAAATCAATCAGTCCTTCTCGATAGTTACATCTTTATAATAGTATTTCAAAATATAAGCATAGTCATACCCTTGTTCTGCCAGTGCATAAGCGCCATACTGCGACATGCCGACACCATGGCCGAAGCCGCTGCCGCTAAAGCTGAATGTCGCTTCCTTGCTGACTGCTCTAACCTGCTCCTTGCTGTCCAAAACATATAAGTATGGATCGGCTGATACAGCAGATTTTCCTGCAGCGCCCATTACATATACGGACTGCTTCTCATCCGTCTTCGTACGCGATTGGCCGCCTGCTCCAAGAATAACAAGCTTGCCTTCCTCCGCTACAGTAAATAATGTGCTTGGCAGCGCCCCTTGCACCCCTAACGCAGAACGAAATCCGTCAGGGGAAGATACAGCGAGCTTTTCTCCATTGACTGCTATTTCGAGCGCCCTTCCGGAGGGGCCTCTTTTGGTTACTTCAATTGATGAGATAGATCCTGTAATTTTCGGATTCACTCTTGCATTAATTGCTGTCACAAGCTCTGGAGAAGTGAATGGGCCTCTCACCCAGCTCATTTCATTCGATTGAAGTACTTTTTCCAGCACAATGACTTGGTCACCTTTATTTAATATAGCTACGACAGGAACGCTGTCTTGAACAACAGGATGACGGCGGACATTAGTGTTATCTGTAGTCAATTCCATTATAGTGCTGTCCGCAGCTGTCTTGCGGCCTGTACCCTTCAACAAATCCTCGCGGATATAACCGATCTGGCCGCTTCCAAGCACGACCTTATACCAATGCAACAGTCCTTGCTCTGAAATTTCGTCGGGACTGGCAGTGCTAACCAGATAAGGTATGCTGCTATTCCAGGCTTCCGATGCATCAGCTGTCTTCCCTCCTGCACTGGAGGAATACAATGCTTCTATCAGCTTGCCATTATATAAAATAACTTCACCCTTTGTAGCTTGAACCGCATCTGTTGCTGATTTGACTTCCACTCCTATGCCATTATACGCCTGGCTTAAAGTTGTATCAACGACGTGCGCGATTTGAAAACCAAATCCTTTCTGAAGTGCAAAGGTACGCGCTGCGACCGCTTGTGCCTTTAGTGCTTCCATAGGCCAGCTTGTATACATTTCTACAGCAACGACAGAGTATAAATATTCCTCGAATGAAAGCTCGTTAATGACTGCCAGCTTCCCGTTAAAGCTGCTAAGCTCGAAGCTTCCGCGATATGAACGATTGCTTCGCTCATTCAGCTTGATCGCCTGTTCTGGCTTGGCAGGAGAAATCCATACTTTCATTTCATTGGCAGGAAAGGAGTATAAGGTAACTGCGGACTTGGCACTGCCGCCTGCAGAATAATCCGCCTGCTTTAAGAAATATCCCTTTCCAGCTGCCGCTTCTTTCAGCGCAGATCCGCCCGGCACTTTAATCGAAGCTGTTTGCACTACCTTCAGCTCAGCTGCGGAAGTTGCAGCGCCTACCATAACGCTATATTGTACGCCTCCCTTGCTGCCTGCCCGAATGGCCACATAAGCGTCAAGGCCTGCTGCACCGAATTGCTGTGCTGCCTTTAGCGCTGCTTCCTCGGTAGGATAAGCTGGCGATTCTAGGTGATAGGGGCCTATCGCTGAAGGCTTGTAGCCTTTGAGCAAGGCGGTCAGCTTACTGTCGGCACTCCAGCGTGCGGCAGCGGATACTGCTTCCGCAGCAGTCGCATAAGCACCCTCAGACACTTGATACAACGCTGCTCCGCTCTTGGCCGAGCTCGTTATATAAGCAGTCCCTTTCGCAGAGACGATATGCTGATACACGGATAAAGCTGTTGCGAAATCACTTGTTTCAAGTACTCTGGCCTTATAATCATCAACTGCAAATCTTGCCTCGCTGTTAGCAGCAGCCGAAAACCAGCTTGTAACGCCAACAGGCGCTCTCGTCCCGATTTGCATTCCACCGGGCGATGAGAAGGCGGCAGCTGGCGCAAGCGATTCATATTTGCCGGGAAGCTTCATAAACAAAGCCACTCTGATTTGATCCAGTGAAGGAACAGCAGCATAAACTGGCGTCGATTGGACACCCAATATTAATAGTGAAGCAATAAGAAACGATAAAGACAGCCTTTTGGCTTGAATCAAGCTTTTTTTCATATCCATCCTGCCAAGCTCCTTTCAATTATTCCGATGCGGAGCGCTAGTTTCGCTTCGGAATCGGAATGCCTAAATGCAAATAAGCGCTCTCCGTTGCCATTCTTCCCCTTGGCGTACGCTGCAAGAAACCTATTTGCATCAGATAAGGTTCATACACATCCTCGATCGTTTGGCTTTCTTCCCCGATTGTAGCTGCTATTGTATCCAGCCCTACCGGCCTTCCAGCAAAATTAGTCATCATGGCGTGCAGCATTTTGTGATCGATACTGTCGAGCCCCATAGGATCGACCTGCAAAAGCTCAAGCGCTGATTGCGCCAATTCATGCGTAATGATCCCATCGCCGCGCACCTGGGCAAAATCACGTACCCGCTTGAGCAAGCGGTTCGCAATGCGAGGAGTTCCTCTCGAGCGCAGCGCAATTTCCCGGGATGCTTCGCCTACGATGCTTACATCCAAAATTTCAGCTGCGCGTGAAACGATAAACGCCAGCTCATCTACCGTATAAAACTCCAGTCTGCTAACTACACCGAAACGGTCTCTAAGCGGCGCAGACAGCAAGCCTGCCCTAGTAGTAGCGCCTATTAAGGTGAAATGCGGCAGATCCAGACGTACAGACCGTGCACTGGGCCCCTTTCCTATCATAATATCAAGCGCAAAATCCTCCATTGCAGGATAGAGCACTTCCTCTACGGTTCGATGCAGGCGATGAATTTCATCTATAAACAAAACGTCGCCTTCCTGCAAATTGGTCAAAAGCGCAGCCAAATCACCTGGCCGCTCTATTGCGGGTCCCGATGTAGTCCGCAGATTAACGCCGAGCTCATTGGCGATAATGTTGGACAGCGTCGTTTTACCAAGTCCTGGCGGGCCGTAAAGCAACACATGATCAAGCGCTTCTTTGCGCATTTTTGCAGCCTCTATGTAAACCGTCAAGTTTTCCTTTACTTTAGTTTGGCCTATATATTCAGCCAAATAACGCGGACGCAGACTCAGCTCCACCGCATGCTCATCCATCATCAGATTTGCGGAAATGATCCGATCATCATCCATTATAGTCACTCCCTCCGTTACCCTTTCACAAGCTGCTGAAATGCAAGCTTCATAAGAGCCTCAACCGATTCGCTTCCATCCACCTTTTCTTGCAGAACAGCCCATGCCTTGTCCAGCTCAGCTGCTTTATAGCCAAGCGCAGCAAGCGCTTCTCTCGCCTCGCTCCAGCCTTCGTGCCCGTTATCGCTGCTTGCTATGGCATGCGGTTCACCGAATAAATCCTTCGCCAGCAAGCCTTCATCTCCTCCGAGGCCCAGAAGCTTGTCCTTCAAATCCAAAATCATGCGCTGCGCCGTTTTCTTGCCAATGCCAGGAAGTTTGGTGAGAAACGCAATATTTTCCTGTTGAATGGCCATAATTACATTATCAGGCTGACCGCCTGAAAGAATGCCGAGCGCGACGCGCGGCCCGATACCGGACACTTCAATCAATTTGCGGAACAACGTTTGTTCATGCCGCGTTGAAAAGCCATACAGTAAAATGGCATCCTCTCTTACATGATGGTGTATGTACACGGTAATGGTATCCTCACTGCCTGCAAAGGCATATGGATTCGGCGTAAATACACGATATCCCATATCCCTCACATCTAAAACGATATAATCAGCCTCAAGCAAGGCCACTTTTCCACGCAAAAAATCTATCATCGACCGGTCACCTCATTTATTTTGTTCGATATGCCTGCAGAATGAGCGTGACAAATCGCAACCGCTAATGCATCAGCAACATCATCAGGCTTGGGTACAGCTGATAGCCGCAAAAACATTTTGACCATCTCCTGCACCTGGCGTTTTTCCGCCTTGCCATAGCCTACAACAGCCTGCTTTACTTGAAGCGGTGTATATTCCGCTACCGTCAATCCTCTCTGGGCAGCAGCCAAAATAATTACGCCGCGCGCTTGCCCGACCGCAAACGCAGTCGTCACATTCCGATTAAAAAATAATTTCTCGACCGCAACCGCATCTGGCTTATAGCGATCCATCAGCGCTCCTGCCGAATCATAGATTTGCAAAAGCCGCACCTCTGATGGAGTATGTGCCTGTGTCTGTATCGCGCCATATTGAACGGGAGTCAGCTTATGACCGATATAATCTACAAACCCGAAGCCCGCTATAGCGATGCCGGGGTCAATGCCTAGTACACGCAAACTGCCAGCTCCTCATCAAAACATAATTATCCATCCTCCATTATAGCAAAATTATTTGGCAATGAGAACGAATGTTTCGTAATAAGCGACTACCGGCCCATATAATATCGTTACTTCGGTTAATATTAAAAAAGAAAAGAGCCTGTACCTCGTAGGGTACAAGCTCTCCTTGTCTGCATGATCTTCTTTTAATAACGCTCTGTTCCTTCGCGGCCTTCCACGTTTCTTTCCTTTGCAAAATCGCTGAACGTGGACAAAACGCTGTTATATTCGTCAATATCGTTAACACGTATGCCTTTTGCAAGCTGGTCTACTCGTTCCTGCGGCAAATTGCTTTCCATATACTGAATGTCGATTTGAAAAAAGGTACGCATTACTTTATCTTTAACAGGCAGCCCGTCAAATAAGGAAAAATTGCCTTGGCGATCCACACCAAAATATGCATTGGATTTGCAATAATCTGATAAATCATTAATATGCTGCTCCAGCAGCACAGAACGGTCATCCTGATTTAATATAGCCGTCCAATCCGGATACTGGGTAAGCATATTTATAACCTGCTTTGGAGAAAGCTCCCCTAGCATCTGCTCCTCTTCTCCGCATACAAAGACACGATGCAGCTTTACCAGCAGCGTCTGCTCCGTTTGCTCCAGCTTTTGCAGCACGCTTTTATCATGAGCAGGCTCCAAATGACTGGTCGAACGTCCATTGGCACTATGCATGGCCATTGTATGTTCTGCTGTCGCTAATAAAATAATTACTGCCATCAATACGGCTGTTGCAGCACACATGGACCAAAGCGGCCTTCTTTTACGCTTCAACTTTTTCTTCAATTGCTTCCACAAGCTGAATGTCATCATATGGAAGCCTCCCTTACTTGTTTTGGCTAGTATGCTTCCATAATTATATAACTATTCATCATACATAAAGAGCTGTTTCATTAGTCTGATAAAGAATGCCCTGCCGCCTGTTTCTTAACGCAGCTTCCTCTTCCTTATTGACTGAAAGATACAGCTCTTATCGCCTGTACTTTTTTATTTACTATCTTTTAATCCATGGGCTGCTGCTCTTTTTTGAGCTGCTTCCTTTTTTCGCCGTAACGGTTTTAATGGATACTTTTTTCTTTCTTTTCTTTGTCGAAGCCTTGATTGGCACGTTTGTAAAATCTTCAAACGCCGTTGCCTGGTTTGCATTTGCATTCGTTAGCAAATGCTCATCACGTTTTTTTTCACATCCGCAATCCTCTGCCAGCGCTGCCTGATTGGCGAATGAATCTGGCGACCATCCAAACTCAGGAGTTTGGGGCCATGAAGTATAGGTCGGCTGGAAAGCTTGCGAGGGATAATGGTCGGAATAATGGCTGTAGCCATAGCCCGGCGGCGGATACATCGTCGACATCGATTGAATATAATCCGCATTCGGCATAGACTGCGCCGATACATTGCTCGCGTTAGGCATGAATTGCGCCTGCATATTGCCCGCATTCGGCATCATCGACTGCGCCTGCACATTGCCCGCATTCGGCATCATCGACTGCGCCTGCACATTGCCCGCATTCGGCATCATCGATTGCGCCTGCACATTGCCCGCATTCGGCATCATCGATTGCGCCTGCACATTGCCCGCATTCGGCATCATCGACTGCGCCTGCACATTGCCCGCATTCGGCATCATCGATTGCGCCTGCACATTGCCCGCATTCGGCATCATCGACTGCGCCTGCACATTGCCTGCATTGGGCATCATCGACTGCGCCTGCACATTGCCTGCATTCGGCATCATCGACATGGGCGATACATTACTTGCATTTGGCATCATTGACTGTGCTGACACATTACTTGCATTTGGCATCATTGACTGTGCCGATACATTGCTTCCTTTTAGCATCATTGACTGTGCCGACACATTGCTTCCTTTTGACATTATTGACTGTGCCGATACATTGCTTGCATTCGGCATAGCTTGATACATCCCTGCATACGGATACATTTGCTGCTGCACAGGTCCGTACCCGTAATGGCAGCCGCAAGGCTGATAATAATAAGGGACTGGCTGATACATATATGGTGATACAGATTGTTTTAATGACTCGTTGCCTGACATATATGGCGATACAGATTGTTTTAATGACTCGTTGCCTGACATATATGGCGATACAGATTGTTTTAATGACTCATTGCCTGACATATACGGCGAAACTGATTGTTTTAATGACTCATTACCCGACATATAAGGCGATACTTTTTTATTGTTTGCATACATATTTGCCATGGCTTCAGTTGCAGGCACATTATACTGCTTGAACGTTTCAAGCTCTGACAAATATTCAGATTGATATGGCATTATTTTTTTCTCGGCGGGGCTTAACATTGGCAGCGTTTTTTCAGCAACGTTCATTGGCATTGGCTTATACGATTGCGGCATAATATTGGATGGAGCCGGCTTAACGGATTCTGCCATCATATTCGGCATCGGCTTCACTGCTTCCGGCATTACCTTCGTTGCAGCGGGTTTGATCGATTGCGGCATTACTTTCGTTGGCGCTGGCTTGATTGCTTCCGGCATCACCTTAGATGGGGCCGGTTTGGCCATCGGCTCAACCTTTTTCTGAGCAGGCGCAACTTTGTTTGCCTCAATTGGTTTATTAACCTGCGCTGGCTCAACTTTCGTTGGCGCCATAGGCTTAACAGTTTTCGCTGGCTTGATAGCCGCCGGTTCCGGTTTAGGCGCTGGTGCAGGCTCAACTGGCGCTACGATTGGCGCAGTCGGCTTTTTCTCGGCTGCTGGCGCCGTATTTTTCTTGCCGACAATAGGAGTCGTCGACAGCTTACCGACAATTCCTTGAACGCCTTGCTTAATAGCATTGGCCGACTTGGCAATTGGAGCAGCTTTTTCTATTAATGAAGTATTAGCCTTTGCATTCGCGTTTGCACCTGTGTTTGCCTTTGCATTTGGTCCTACATTTGCGCCAGCATTCGCATTTGCCCCCTGGCTGCCGGTATGAGATGAATTAGCTGCATGTGCCTTAGGTATGTTAATAACTTCTCCCGTCAGCAGTACATTCGGATTTTTCAAATGCGGATTCGCATGAATCAAGGTGGCCAAAGGAATTCCCCATGCTTTTGAAAGCTTCCACAATGTATCTCCTTGTTTGACAATATGCTGATTCACTACCTCGACACCTTGCATCCCTCCACCTCCTCCTTGCGTGTGGGATGATGGCAGCTTAATTTTCATACCTGCATCTATTACGTTCGGATCTTTGATTTGTGGATTTAATTTCATGATTTCTTCTACGGAGACGTTATACTTCTGCCCAATTAGGTATAAAGATTCGCCTGATTTGACAATATGAATTCTCACTTACTTATTACCTCCTGTCACGTTCTTAATCATTCGGCACGGCTAATGCCTCATATCAATCCATACATCCTATGCAGAACATGGGCAACTCTCTCCTAATTTTGCAAAAAAATATAACAAATATTAACTGGCATGATAGCAACTTGTCTACAAACCTGTCTACAAAAGTCGCATTCCGTCAATTACTCCTATGAATTCAGACTGTTGAAATACCTTTACTTCGCGAAATGCACCAACTAAAAGTAGCGTTGAGGAAGCACCGATCGATTCTGTATGATATTTATATACATTTTGCCGTTTTGAGGGGGGCGCCTACCGTTTCTTTATGATATTTCATATAACAGCAAAAAGGCCTGCTTCCATGCAGACCTTTTTAAGGTTAAAACCGATATGCTATTAGTCAAACGCTTTTACGCCGTCAACAGTAACTATTTTGCGGAATTCTTGCAATAAATGTGTCGTAATAGGACCTGCTTTGCCAGCTCCGATCGTTCTGCCGTCAACCTCGCGCACAGCAATAACCTCTGCCGCTGTTCCTGTAAAGAACACTTCATCTGCCACATAGACGTCATGCAGTGTAAATGGCTCTTCCTTCAGCTTGTAGCCAAACTTCTCGCACAGCTCTATAATGGCTGCTCTGGTAATGCCTTCAAGCGCGCCAACATAGCAAGGCGGTGTAAATACAGTACCATTTTTGATAATGAAAATATTATCGCTGGATCCTTCAGCAACATAGCCCTGGGAGTTTAGCATAATGGCCTCGCCTACGCCGGCAAGATTAGCTTGAATTTTAACTAAAATATTGTTCAAGTAATTCAAAGATTTGATCTTTGGATTCAACGCATCAGGAATATTGCGGCGCTGCGACACGGAAACCGAAACAAGACCGTTGCGATATGCTTCTTCAGAGTAAATAGCGAGCTGCTCCACAATAATGATAACCCAAGCAGCCGGGCAGCGCTTCGGATCAAGCCCCAAATTACCAGGTCCGCGAGAAACGACTAGGCGAATGTAACCATCTCTCATTTCATTGCGGCGCAATGTTTCGATTAATGCTGCTTCCATTTCTTCCATTGAAAGCGGAATATCAAGCATGATAGACTTGGCGGAGTCATAAAGGCGCACTAAATGCTCCTGGCATTTGAATATATTGCCTTCGTATACCCGGATCCCTTCAAAAATTCCGTCACCATAGAGAAAGCCGTGATCATATACTGAAATTTTTGCATCCTCTTTTGTAACATACTCCCCGTTCAAATAAATCCATTGCTGTGCCATTGCTACTATTACACCTCCGAATATTAGGTCGACAATTGTAAAATCGAATATTGTTTTGGCAAATTTTGCTCATTACTTGTATTGTACTATATTTATTCTTGCATGCATAACTGTTCATAAGAAAAAACAGGATAGCAGCCAAGAACACGAACCTGACAGCCAATCGCTTCAACTTCCTGCAGCGCTGCAGGAAGCAGGACAGAATCAAGTGACATTTCGATATCGATATAAAAATAGTAATTGCCAAGCTTTTTCTTAGTAGGGCGCGATTCAATGCGCGTCAGGTTAATCCGTCTCCAGGCAAAAGCAGACAGCACCTGGTGCAGAGCTCCAGGATAATCCTCTGGCAACGTAATAAGAATACTCGTTTTTATGCGGTTGGAGGTGCGTGCTTTATATGGTTCTTTGCCCACAAGCGCAAAGCGCGTAAAATTATTGTTATGATCCGTTACACTTTTGGCCAGTACATCCAACTGATTAAGCGAGGCAGCAATCAGCGTGCCTAAAGCTACAACACCTTCCCCAGGCTGCTTGCTGACAAGCTTGACTGCTTCCGCTGTGCTGCTTGCATGCTCCCGCTCTGCATGCGGCAAATGTTCATTTAAAAACTTTAAACATTGTGCCATTGCAACAGGATGGCTGATCACTTTTTTAATTTTTGAATAATCAACTTCACCGTTGGAGAAACGGAATTCCCCATAATTTCCAATTAAATTTTGAATAGACGGATATACCCATTCAGCCTGTATCGGCAAATCAACCTCATGCACGAGCCAGTCCATATGCAGGCTCACTGAACCCTCGATCGTATTTTCAGTCGGAATGATGCTATAAGTGCTTATACCGTTCGCAGTCGATAAAAATACATCGGATATAAGCCGATGATACTTCCAATTGATTTGTTCGCCTGCAAATAAATGTCTGGCTGCCTCATCGGATACAGATCCGGCCGGCAGCAATGCTACTGTTTTCATATCCGCACTTCTCCTTTTATCAAATCGAGAAACGAACCGGCATTCCCCTCTGCCGCCTGTACGGATATCACCTCAGGACCGCTTGAGCTTGGCGCAAGCCATAACGTGTCCGCTTCAATGCCTTCCTGCGCCAGCGTCGCTTTGAGAAACTGCTCAAGCTCGTCTTTGTTCGCGCTATCCTTATCAACAAACGCGATAAGCGTAGGGCCTGCCCCGCTTAAAGCAGCGCCAAGCGCCCCTTTGGAAACAGCTGCTTCCAAAATTTCAGTCATGCCAGGTATGAGAGCAGCCCTATAAGGCTGATGCAAGCGATCCTGCATCGCATGCTGAATCAATTGAAGCTGGCCGCTTGCAAGAGCTGCAACGAGCAAGGAGCTTCTGCCAATATTGAATACAGCATCTGACATATTCAATTGCGCAGGCAAAGCATGGCGTGCCTTTTCAGTAGCCAGGTGAAAATTGGGTATAGCTACGAGCGTTTCCAGCTGCTTGGGCGGCTCCAGCCGCACATGCTGTGCAGCCTTTCCATCCCAGGCAGATACTACAATACCGCCAAACAAGGAGGCTCCTACATTATCCGGATGTCCCTCCAGCGCTGTCGCCATTTGAAACAGCTTATCTTGTGAAAGCGGAGAACCGATCAGCGCATTGGCGGCTGCCAGCGCGCCTACGATTGCCGTCGCACTGCTGCCCAGTCCGCGCGTCAATGGAATTTCACTGTACATGCGAATACTGAGCTCGGGAATGCTCACTCCAGCTTCCTTGAATACAAGCTGCGCTACTTTATACACTAAATTTGTTTTGTCCTGCGCAAGTCCGTTCATGCCTTCCCCATGCAGCTCGAAGCTGGTTTGCTCAGCATAGCCAAGCTCTATCCAAGCGTACAAGGAAAGCGCCATGCCCAGCGAATCAAAGCCAGGGCCTAAATTGGCAGTGCTTGCGGGCACCTTTACTATAACACGTTGTTTATCCATTCGATTAACCTTCCACTCGATAGACGCTTTTCACTTTATGAACAACATCCATAGTAGTAAACACATCTAACACTTTATTGACTGAAGCTTTAGTAGCATCATGAGTGATGATAATGATTTCTGCTTCAGGATTTTCAGCATTTGGATGCTGCAAAACAGATTCAAGGCTGACATTGTAATCTCCGAATACTTGAGTAATGCGCGCGAGCACACCTGCACGGTCAGCTACCTGCAGAAGCAAAAAGTATTTGGAATGGATCTGATCATCCGTTTTCAGCTTATTTTGTTTGTAGGATAAGCTTGCTTGCTTGCCGCTTACGCCAAGTTTTATGTTTTTGACTACAGCAACCAGGTCAGCAACGATTGAAGTTGCAGTCGGAAGCTCGCCTGCGCCTGGTCCATAGAACATTGTCTCGCCTACAGCTTCGCCATACACATATACCGCGTTGAAAACGCCGTTGACAGATGCGATTGGATGAGACTGCTTCACCATAGTTGGCTGTACGCTTACGCTGATAAGATCATCGTCGCGATCAGCAATGCCAAGCAGCTTCAATTCGTAGCCTAGACGCTTGGCATACAATATATCTTCCTTCGTAACAGAGGAAATGCCCTTTACTGAAACCTGATCCAGTGAAACCGTTGATCTGAAACCTAATGAAGCCAATATTGTCATCTTGCGCGCTGCATCAAGGCCTTCGACATCGGCAGTAGGATCAGCCTCCGCATATCCCAGCTCTTGAGCTTCTTTAAGGACATCGAGATAGGTAGCGCCCTCCTGGCTCATTTTAGTTAAAATATAGTTCGTTGTTCCGTTGACTATCCCCATAATTTTTGTCAGACGATCAGAGGAGAACCCTTCGATCAGCGTACGAATGATTGGAATACCGCCCGCTACGCTTGCTTCATAGAAAAGATCGCTGCCGCTTTGCTTTGCTTTTTCGAGCAGCTCCGGCCCGTAAAGAGCCATTAAATCCTTGTTCGCGGTTACGACATGCTTGCCCCGCTCAAGCGCTTCTATAATATACTCCTTTGTCTGTTCAATTCCGCCCATCACTTCAATCACTACGTCAATATCCGGATTACGCACAACATCCCAAGGATCTTCCGTCAATTTACTTTCATCGATTGCAACGCTGCGGCTTTTATTAATCGTTCTAACGGCTACTTTCTCGATCTGTATCGGAGAACCCGACTGATTCAGCAAATCCTCCTGATGGCCTTCTACGATTCGTACGACTCCAGTTCCTACAGTTCCAAGCCCTAACAATCCTACCTTAACTGGCTTCATTTCCATTCCCCCAATTTTTTATATTATCCTTGACCGATTACCGCTGCCTTGCGAACGCCCTGCTGCTTGCGGAGCAGTTCAACAAGCGTCGTCAGCTCGCCGGACATTTCTGAAATATCGACTGAAATAACAACATTGGCAAAGCCCTGCAGCGGTATGGATTGATTTATCGTGAGCACATTACCGCTCTGTCCTGCAACTAAAGCAAGCACAGTAGATAAAATGCCGGACCGATGCTCAAGATCCATCGAAATCGTAACAATACGATCTCGCGCCAGCTCGCTAAGCGGGTACACACCGTCTTTATACTTATAAAAAGCACTGCGACTAATGCCGATACGCTCTACTGCTTCATGTACAGTAACTGCTTCGCCGCGATTCAGCATTTCCTTCACTTGAATCGTCTTTACGATTCCTTCGGGCAGCAAATCCTCACGAACGACAAAATAGCGATCCGCCATTGTTTGTATCCCCCAGAAAGACATTTGTACACCTATAGTGGACATTATAGCGAATTAAGCCGCATCCGGCAATAGGTTTTTAATTGTTTAATGGATAAAATAAAAAACTTGCTATTACAATAAATCAATAATAGCAAGTTTTAAGGCAATCATCTAATCGTATGGATTATAGTCCGAGCCTTCAAAAAATTCGAATTCAAAATCGCCAATCCGCACATAATCGCCATCTCTGGCACCAATTTTGCGAAGCGCAGTATCTACACCCATCTTGCGCATTACGCGGGCAAACCGCATTACAGCATCGTAAGAGTTCAAATTAACACGCTGCATAAAGCGCTCGATGCCCTCACTCACAACGACGTAAACGTCATCCTCCTTGTGTACAGTAAAGGTCATCTCTTCCTTCTTCTTGAACGTAAATACTTTGCGCTCCTCATTTTCCTTAACCTCTTCGACGGCTGTTTCCACTGGCGACTCATCGAGCACATCCGCAGCTTTATACAGCAGCTCTTGTATGCCCTGCTTGGTCAAGGAAGAAATTGGAACGATGTGATATTTGTGGCCATTCTCGTATTCAGCAAGCTGCTGCTTGAACAGCTCCAGCTGCTCCACAGCCTCAGGCATGTCCATTTTGTTAGCTGCAATAATTTGCGGCCGATCCGCTAGCTTATCATTATAGAGAACGAGCTCGGCATTAATTTTGAGCCAGTCATCAAATGGATCGCGCCCTTCAGAAGCTGCCATATCCACAACATGAATAATGACTCTAGTCCGCTCTACATGGCGTAAAAATTCATGACCGAGGCCAACGCCCTCATGTGCTCCTTCAATTAGACCGGGCAGATCAGCCATTACAAAGCTGCGGCCGTCCCCCACATCAACGACGCCAAGATTAGGCGTCAGCGTCGTAAAATGATAAGCGCCGATTTTAGGCTTTGCGCCCGATACAACTGAAAGCAGCGTCGATTTGCCTACGCTTGGAAATCCGACAAGGCCAACATCAGCCATTACTTTAAGCTCAAGCACAATCCAGCGTTCTTCTCCCGGCTCGCCATTTTCTGAAATGTACGGAGCCGGATTGCTAGGTGTTGCAAAACGGATATTACCTCTGCCGCCGCGGCCGCCCTTAGCTACAACAACCTGTTGTCCATGTCGAGTCATATCGCCAATAATGGCGCCTGTATCATCATCGATAATTACTGTACCAGGCGGAATCTTGACAATTGTATCGTCCGCGCTGGCGCCGATCATGCTTTTTACTTTTCCTCGTTCTCCGCGCTCTGCTTTGAAATGCTTCTGATAACGAAAGTCCATTAATGTGCGCAGGCCTTCGTCCACCTCAAAAATCAAATCGCCGCCGCGGCCGCCGTCTCCGCCAGCAGGCCCGCCATTCTCTACATATTTCTCACGGCGGAAGGATACTAGCCCATCTCCTCCGTCTCCGCCTTTTACAAAAATTTTCGCTTTATCGACAAACATGACGAACCTCCGTTCAAACGTGCAATTCAGCTTTAAGCAGCAAGCTCGTATAGTCAAGCTTTGAATCTGCCGGCTTCACAGGTGTGTCTTTTAACTGCTCATCTATTCTTTGCTTCCAGCGCCGCTCATCCGCCATTTCGCCTTCATACACAAACTGCGCATAAAGATTGGCTTGATCCGTAAACAAACGCAGCTTCAATGAAGCGGTTTGCAAGCTTCCAGCAATAGCCTGCATACGATATGCGTTCAGCGTATCAATAAGAGATTGCGCGATCTTTTCGCTGTCTAATACAATCTCATCCAATACAATTCTGCCTTCAATTTCAACGTCCAGCGTTAATTGATTAGTCAGTGTGCGAAACGATTGAATATAACTGATCAGCGCTGTATTGCCGAGCTTGGCAATGTCGCTCTCAGCAGTCATTTTATCCTTAACCTTCTCCATATATTCCATCCAGCGATCCTGCTTTTGAAGACGAGCGTAGCCATAGAGCACCTGTAAATCATTCATCCAGTCATGACGATGATGATTGAGTGTGCGAACTGCCGACAATTGCAGCGTTTGAATGATGCGCTTTTGTCTCTCGCCATACTGCTTTCGTTCTGAATATATCCAATAAGCTGACACCGCTGCTGTCCACAATATAAAAACGATATGTATCCAAAAATAACTAGACCAAACCATTACAGCAGTCAATGGCAGTAATATAGATAATGCAGCATAATGCCGCGTAGAAAATTGGGATAGCATGGATAGAACCTGCCTTTGTTTAATTTCCTAGCTTATCCAGTATACCATGCGTCAGTCGCATGGTCATTAAAAAAAGCGAAAGCCCCGAACTCAGCATTGAGCGGGGCTTTTGGTTATTAAGCTTCTACTGCTTGAGCTACAGGATATACGCTGACTTTTTTACGATCGCGTCCCCAACGCTCGAATTTCACAACACCGTCTACTTTAGCAAACAAAGTGTCATCTTTACCGATACCTACGTTAGTACCAGGATGAATTTTTGTTCCGCGTTGACGGTACAGGATGCTTCCGCCAGAAACGATTTGACCGTCAGCACGCTTAGCGCCAAGACGCTTGGAGTGCGAGTCACGACCGTTCTTTGTGGAACCAACACCTTTCTTGGATGCGAAAAGTTGAAGATTCATTTGCAACATAGAAATTCCCTCCCTTTGCAAAAAACGTTTCAAATTAATCAGCTCCTACGTTCCTTTACAGAAACATGCTTGCTGTACGATTCTGATATGGATGTGAGCATAGTAAGCATAGATTCCAGCAACAGCTGCGTTTTGCCTTCCGCTTCTTGATCATTCAATAACGGTATACTCGACTTCAGCCATCCGTCCTTCATCTGTGCCGGCAGCTCAACTCCGGCCAGCTTCTCAATCGCATTAACGGTTCCGATCGACACGGCTGACACTGCAGCGCATACGATATCTTCCCCATGCTCGCCATAATCTGCGTGTCCGCTTATGGTGAAGCGATTAATCCGATTGTTAGCAGCGCTTCGTTCCACGAGTATAGTAATCATCTAAAAACTCGCCTTAAGCTTGAATTTTGTCGATTGTTACTTTCGTGTAAGGCTGACGATGACCTTGCTTGCGACGGTAGTTCTTTTTCGCTTTGTATTTGTATACGATGATTTTTTTAGCTCTGCCTTGTTTTTCAACCTTGCCAGTTACAGTAGCGCCTGCTACTACTGGAGAGCCAGTTACTAGACCATCCTTGCCAGATACAACAAGAACACGATCGAAAGTTACGTTGTCACCTTCGTTGTTGTCCAGTTTCTCGATGTAGATTACATCGCCTTCCTGAACTTTGTACTGTTTGCCGCCTGTTTCAATAATTGCGAACATTGTGGTTGCACCTCCTTGTTAATTTGAAGACTCGCCTGATCAAGGTGACCAGCATAAATCCGGTAGCTTTGAACCCGATCGGAGCGGTACCTGCATACTCGCAAATTCGCTACGAAATATACACTTAAATAATATATCACATATTATACAGGCATACAACTATAAGTTGCCATTCATTTCCCGCAAACATGGCATGCCTCTTTTATTCTGTGAAGGTTGCTCTCGCGGGATTTTTTTCGTGTCAGCTCCATCAAGCCCAGCTTCGTCCAGCCCACGATCGAGCATTTCGTGCCATCCTCCTTTGCTGCCTCTGTCATGCGGGACAGAATAAGCTGCTTGTTTGCTTCCAGCTCCATATCGATAAAATCGATAATAACGATTCCGCCTACATCTCTAATGCGCAGCAATCTGGATATCAGCTCCGCTGCCTCCATATTTGTTTGAAAAACAGTATCTTCAAGCGCATGCGAGCCAATAAACTTGCCCGTATTGACATCAATTACAGTCAATGCTTCCGTTTCATCCCATATCATGTATCCACCGCTTGCCAACGGTATCCGCCGCCCGAATGCCAAATTCATCTGCTCGTCAACTTGAAAATATTCAAATATCGACTGTTGCCCTTTATTCTTGTACAGCCGCAGCCTGTCTGTAAGCGACGGTGTCATCAGCGCGACTAGAGCTGAAGCGTCGGCATAGCGTGCCTGATCATCGATCCATATCTCATCAATATCAGCAGTAAGGCGGTCTCTGACAACCCGCTGCATCAAATCTGCCTCACTGTGCAGAATCATCGGAGAGCTGTACTCCTTGGCATATACCTCGATTTTTCTCCAAAGCTCTCGCAGCTGAAAAAAATCAGCAGCCAAAGCAGATTCGCTTTCGCTGGCAGCCGCTGTTCGCAAAATAATGCCTTCATCGCCTTCCCGCAGCTGTTCTCCTATTTGACGAAGCCATTCCCGTGCCTGATCATCAACTATTTTTTTGGAAACCCCTATGTAATCTGCTCTAGGCATATATACGAGAGATCGGCCAGGAAGATTAATATGTGTCGTTACGCGAGCTCCCTTTGTGCCTAACGGCTCCTTAATCAGCTGTACAATTAGAAGCTGCCCGGCATGGACGACTGACTGGATAGACGGCTTCTGCTCAGGCTGCTTGTCCAGATGAGGATGAAGCAAATCATCGATATATAAAAAAGCATTTTTAGAAAGTCCAATATCTACAAAAGCGGCCTGCATTCCTGGCAACACATTGACGACCCGCCCTAAGTACACATTGCCGGCCAGTCCGCTTTCTCCTGATCGTTCCATATAAAATTCCTGCAACTGCCCATCCTTGAGCACGACTGTTTGCAGCATTTGCCCATTAGCGTGCATTAGCATTTGTCGCATTCCCGAAATCACCTGCCATCAGCTTTTCTTTTATTTTAACTGAAAAGCTCTTCCACTGCACGATAAGGATTTCGGCCAGATAAGCAATCCCTCACAATTTCCTGTTCTGGAATCATCTTCATGCCGGCACCGCCAGGCTCCATCAAATAGATAAGATGATATTTTTCACGCTTCAGCAAACGGGCTACCGACATAATGGTCTGCTTGCTGCCGACTATGATCGCTCGAGCGCTTTCACCGCTTTTTATCGCTTTCTCCGCCACACGCTCCCTGTATATGAGAAAACGAAAAAATAAATAGGGGATATTACGATAGTAAGACCAGTTGGAGGCCAGTAAAAAGCAACCGATAATTAAAAAATTAAGCTGAATGCCAGTACTGTACAAGACAGCCGGAATGACTGCCGCCATAACAATGAGCAAGCTAAGGAGCATGCTTACCCGCATCGTCCAAAGCATTGCTCTATAATAGGTAACCATATAACTTAATGCGGCTTGCATCAGCTTTCCCCCATCCAAAGGATAGACAGGCAGCAGATTGAACAGACCGATCATCGCATTGGCGCGCCACACATACTCTGACCACTGCTCATCCCACAAGCCAAGCGCGCCAAGCCCCCATGCGAGCAATCCCAGCCACAGATTTTGAAGAGGGCCTGCCAGCGCAACGAGCGCCTCCTCCTTGGCCGGAACTCCGCCCGCCTCCTCTACCTCCGCCACGCCGCCGAACGGCAGCAGCTTCACTTCCCTTACTGTCCAGCCAAAGTATCTGGCGGCTGCAACATGGCCCAGCTCATGAACAAGCACTATAATAAATAACGTAAATAATTCCAGAAAGTAACCGGTTATTACGGCGCCAATCATCAGAATGACGAATAAAGGATGTACGGACCAAATTATTCCGCGCCATTTAATCAAATGGGATCACGTCCAACGGGTCAACATACCGATCATTATCTTTAATTGCAAAATACAGAAGGCTATGTGAGCCGGTATTTGACTTGAGCAAGGTTCCGATTTGATCTCCGGCCTCCACCCAGTCGTTTACTTTGACATCCGCTCCGAGTCCGGTATAGATTGACACCCTTCGATTTGCATGCTGAATCATAATACTTGCCTGATCCTCCGATACCAAAATAACACGTCCGGTTTCAATCGCCATTACCGGAGAGGCCGATGGCGCTGCCAGCTCGATTCCATTAAGCAGCTCTGCAAAGGTGCGCACAAGGTCGCCCTGCTCTAGTGGGGCGACGACAGCTGTTTTGACTTCGGCATCAACGCCGACAGCATTTTGCGGCTTCTGACCAAATATAGGCAGCAATGTCGGTGAGCCTGCAAAGGTCTGTTTATACCAAGCGGCCGCAGCCACGAAATCAATTTCATCAGTCAATGCTTGTTTCACGAAAGCCTGTCCTCGTTTTGTCCAGCTGTTATCGTATTGAAACAGTCCCCAAATCGCAGCAAAAAGCAATGCGGCACATAAGGTTTTCCAGCCAAGCTCCTTCAACCAAACAGATCTTTTGCGCGGATCGCTGAACCTGCTCCAATCCGGCTCGTTCACATAGGTTTGCTTCGTAAACCGGCTCGAAGCCTCCTCCCATGCAGCCCATCGGTCTGGCTTGCTCTTCCAATCACGTTCAGGATCTCGATCAGCCGGCTTCATACTATAATTATCAGCTTGATTTTGATTAGTGCTTTGATTAGTGCTTTGCTTCCATTTACGAGACATTTCGACTCCCTCCCGCTTCAAGCCTATCTGGAATAAACGGAGCCCCGCATTCTTCACTTGAACGAAGAAAGCATGTTTACCGATTTTAAAAGGCTTGTACTGCTATCCATTGTATGAGGGCAGCAAGTCAAGTATGCGGACAACCTCTGTAATCTGAAAAAATATATGTCCGTTTTATATACAACTTAAATAGCTCATAAATTGATACACAAGGATAAACGGCTCCGCCGTTCTTTGGAAAGGCGCGTTTACCGATGAATGATAAGAACAAGTTTATTGTGAAAACTTATAAAGTCTTATAATTTAACAAAAAAAGCTGTCCCCGCTTCAGCTGCAGGACAACTTATCATGTTCGTATCGTATTCAGCTACTCCAGCTCATATAGCTGCTGGTGCGCATTGATGCTAAACACTAATCCGATTGAAAGCATATTAAGAATTAGCGATGTTCCGCCGTAGCTGACGAAAGGGAGCGTAATTCCTGTAATAGGCATCAGCCCGATCATCATGCCGATATTTTGAAAAACCTGAAAAACATACATCGATACGATGCCTATAATAATATAGGAAGCACGTATGTCATAACATCGGTAAGAGATAACTATCATCCGGTAAATTAATAAAAAATAGAGCAATAGCAATACTGCCGCTCCTTGAAATCCGAATTCCTCACCTATTACTACGAATATCGAATCTGAATAGGCATACGGCACAAATCCGCCATTTTTCATATCGCCATTGAGATAGCCGTCGCCGCTAAGGCCGCCGGAGCCGATAGCAATCTGTGCATTTTCGGATTGATGCTTCGCATCAGCAGTCGCTTCGTCAGGATTAATGAACGTATTGATGCGCTCATACCAATGCCGTTTATTCTCTTTATTCAAATAATCATAGATTTCATCATTGAATGTATTGAATAAAAACATAAACAGAAAAATTCCTGCAACAACGACGGTAGCACCGATCATGACATGCACATACTTCACATTGCCAATCCAAAGCATGCCCAGAACGATAACGATATAAATGATCGCATTGCCCAAATCCGGCTGCAGCATAACGAGCATGAATGGCACAAAAGCAAAAAGTCCGATCGGCACCAAGTCCCGCATAAAGCCCAGCTTCTCGCCTTGTCTCCTGCCCATTAAATATGCAATACCTATAATGAGAATAATCTTCACGATTTCGGCAGGCTGAAAATAAAGCGATTCGGTTATTTTAAACCAGCCCTTTGCACCGTTGATCTCTGCACCGACGAAAAATACAAGGGCAAGCATTATTATTCCGAGTCCATATAAAATATACCAGCTTTTAAGTACAATGCGATAGTCAAAAAATACAGAACATATCGCTATTATAAAACCGAGTACAAAAAAAATGATTTGCTTAACGGGAGTTTGTGCATACATCGGGTTATTGGCTGTAGCGCTGTGAATAACAATAGCGCTAATAGCCATTAAACAACAAAGAATGAGCAAAATGCTTATATCCAGCTTTTTTATTTTGTTTAGCACGCAGTACTCATCCTATCCCTAGAAACTTGCGGAAACGCTTGAAGGCTCCTACTTTTTCATCCAATTGCATCAACGGAACCATATCGCCCAGAATACGCCTTGCTATATTACGATAAGCAATAGCTGCTCGTGATGCCGGGTTCATAACAGTCGGCTCGCCTGTATTCGAGGCGACAATTACTTTTTCATCATCGGGAACTATTCCTACCAGATCAATAGCAAGCACTTGGCAAATCTCATCAATATCGAGCATCTCGCCGCTTTTCACCATATTGGAGCGCACTCTGTTAATAATTAAGCGTGAAGGAATTTTCTCCTGCTCCAAAATGCCGATAACTCGATCGGCATCGCGCACAGCCGCATTTTCCGGTGTCGTCACCACGATCGCTCTGTCAGCCCCAGCTATTGCGTTGCGGAATCCTTGCTCAATGCCTGCAGGACAATCGATGATCACATAATCATGATCCTTCTTCAGCTCCAGAACAATTTCTCGCACCTGCTCCGGCTTGATTGCATCCTTATCCTTCGTTTGCGCCGCCGGCAGCATATACAGCTCATCAAAGCGCTTGTCTTTGACTAATGCCTGGTTCAAACGGCATCTTCCGTCCGCAACGTCGATTAAATCATAAATAATACGATTCTCAAGGCCCATAATAACATCCAAATTGCGGAGCCCGATATCCGTATCGACCATACAAACCTTTTTTCCTAATAGAGCTAACGCTGTCGCGACATTGGCGGAAGTCGTTGTTTTTCCAACGCCGCCCTTTCCAGAAGTGACTACGATTGCTTCTCCCATAATCTACACCCCTTTAAACATGATCGAATGCTGCCGTATACGGAACAACTGCGTCAACTTATCCATTTGCATCTGACCTTCGTTTAGATAGGCGAATTCCATTGAAGCATCGCCGCTCATCCATTCTTCTGGCGGCTTGCTTACAATATCTGCGATGCGAAGCTGAGTTGGCCGCATAAGCGAGGCTGCGATAATAACGTCGGTACGCCCTGCCGTACCGGCATGGGCCAAGCCCTTCAGCGCGCCGAGCACGTAAATATCACCTGTACATAATATGCTGCCGCCCGGATTAACATCCCCCATCAGCAATAAATCGCCGTCATGTTCCACGGTTTGTCCTGACCGGACAATGGAGGTTAAAACCTGAAGCTTCGGGCCGTACTTCATTTCCTCAGCATGGTCGGATTCAATAGATTGAACGATCAAGTTTCCTTGTGTACGAATAATATTGCGAATTAATTCCTTATCGGTTTCAGCCAGCAGACGATTGCCAAGCTTAACATGTACATGAACCAAAGGTCCCGTCAGCAGCTGCTGATGCGTCTTTTCAAGCTTATATTTCAATTCCTCCAGCAAAGCATCAAATGTGCATTGGTCGTCGAGAAGGAACAATAGACCTTCCTTGACTCCCTTAATAACGATATACTGCTTTTCGGTCAATTTCGTCCCTCCTCAGCCCTATACAGTTAATTCTTGCTCTGCTGCTCGAATTCCTTCTCTTTAGACCGCATTTGGATTACTCCTCATCATCCTCCGTTTGAATCTTTTGCGTAGACTGGAACATTTTGCGAAGAGGTATGTAACAAAGCAGCATAAATACAAGCTGTAAAAATAAGCTGGGCAATATATGATTAAGCAACGCCCACGCATAATCTGCGTTGGAAATTTTAAATACCTTATAAATAAATAATAGAGTTGAATCATATAACAAGCACGCGAGCCCCACTACCGCTACGGCCATCATCAAGGTCGCTTTGCGGGCAGCAAACAGTACGCCGGTAAAGTATCCGATTAAGCCCATCAGGAACGTGTGCGCCCCTATTAAATGTCCAAAATAGACGATGTCTTGCAGCAAGCCAAAGCCGGCGCCAAGCAGCAAGGCTTGATGCCGGTTTCCATAAAGAGCTGCATACAATACGAATACAAATACAAAATGAGGAATTATACGGTCGCCAAATCCTGCCGGAATCAGCCAGGGCATCAGTGCTCCTTCCAGTATAAAAACAAAGAACATGAGCACCACGATTCGATTCATGCTCATTATTCTTCCTCCATGTCCGGAACCTGAACGACGAATACCTCAGTTAAATGATCAAAGCTCGCCGACATTTTAATATCGGCTGTATACGTTAGGCCAAAATCGCCTACCTGCTTCGCTTCAATCGTTCCTACGATCAGTCCGCGTGGATAAACATTGCCGAGACCGGATGTAATAACAGTATCGCCTATTTCCATTTTATCATTTTCAGCGATTTTGGTCATAATCAATTTGCCCGTGCTTTTATTGTAGCCGCTCAATATGCCGAACGACTCGTCTTCTCGTCCAAAAACCGTTGCTGATATCGAATTAAAGGTAGGCGAATTCTCGTCAAGCTCGGTGATAGGAGTAACAGTTGCTGAATAGGGGGAAACCGCACTTACAATCCCAATTAAGCCATCGACGGTTGTAACAGCCATATTGCGCTTAATGCCATGCTTGGAGCCAAGATCGATGTTGAGGGACCGGTTGTTAGCATCATTGCTGACAGATATGACTTGGGCTATTAAATAATTGTAGTTATGGATTTGCTTCTGGCGCTCAGTAAAATGCAGCATTTCTTTATAACGTTCATTTTCCAGCTGAATAAAATTATAATTCACTTTTTCTCGGGCATAGGCAGCTGCCAGCAAATTTAGCCTTTCATTTTCCTCATATACGCTTCTGAGCTGTCTTATGTCCTCAAAGAAGCCCGCTATATGGCCAGCGGGCTTATAGAACCATTGCTGCACAAATGCCGAGGTGTCCTTCGTTATTTTTTCCGGCAATGACAGTTCACCGCGGTCGCTTAAGGAATAACCAATAACCGCGATGAAAAGGATCATACCGATCATAAGCATAAAAACTCGCTTATTACGCATTAGATTAAACAGCCCGATCACCTGCCATCTTTATCTTTATACAATTATTCGATTAGGATCGTTTATGCCGCGGCCCTGAGCCGCGTTTTTTGAACAAGTGAATATGATCAAGCGAACGTCCTGTGCCGATTGCTACGCAGTCCAGCGGATTTTCAGCAACAATAACCGGCATGCCTGTTTCCTTCTGAAGAAGCTTATCCAGGTTGCGCAGAAGCGCTCCGCCGCCTGTCAGCACGATACCGCGATCCATAATATCCGCCGCAAGCTCCGGAGGACATTTCTCCAAAGTAATTTTGACTGCATCTACAATCGCAGTGATAGTATCGCTAAGCGCATCCGTTACTTCCTCGGACGTAATCTTTAACGTTTTTGGCAGACCTGTCACCAAATCTCGGCCGCGAATTTCAATCGACTCCGATTTATCCAGCTTAAGCGCAGAGCCAAGGTCCATTTTGAGCTGTTCAGAGGTACGCTCCCCAATCATCAGATTATACATTCTTTTAATGTATTGGATGATCGCATCGTCCATTTCATCACCGCCGACGCGAACAGAACGGCTCGTCACGATGCCGCCAAGGGAAATGACAGCTACCTCAGTCGTTCCGCCGCCGATATCAACAACCATGCTGCCGGTCGGCTCCCATACAGGCAAATCAGCGCCTATTGCAGCTGCAAACGGCTCTTCAATCGTATAGGCTTCTCTTGCGCCCGCCTGCTTTGCTGCATCTTCAACCGCGCGTTTTTCAACGGCTGTAATACCGGACGGCACACAGATCATAACGTTCGGATGGCGAGGGAATAACGAGCGCTGCTTTTGAGCAGAGCGAATAAAATATTTAATCATCGTTGCAGTAGTTTCAAAGTCGGCAATTACGCCATCCTTCATTGGACGAACAGCACGAATATTGCCCGGCGTTCTGCCGATCATTTTTTTTGCCTGCTCCCCTACCGCCTCTATTGTTTTCGTGTCTGTGCGCAGGGCAACAACAGATGGCTCCCTTACGACAACACCTTTGCCTTTAACGAATACAAGTGTATTTGCTGTACCCAAATCAATTCCCAAATCTTTCGAAAAACCACCTAGCATGTTGTTACTCCCTTCTCATTCCGACAATCCTTATTATTATATTACAGATGACCATGCTCCTTCAAACTTATATACCGACCGTCGCCAACAATGACATGATCAAGCACTTCAATGCCAATGAGCTGCCCTGCTTCCGTCAATCGCTTAGTTAAAGAGATATCTTCAGGACTCGGCGTCGGATCTCCGCTTGGATGATTATGTACGCATATAATCGAAGCACTATTATGTTTAATCGCAGCGCGGAAAACTTCCCGCGGATGCACCAGCGCTGCATTAAGCGTACCAATTGACATCGTTTCCCGGGCAATTACATGATTTTTCGTATTTAAAAACAAGCATAAAAAATGCTCCTTCTTCAAATATCTGAGTTCATCCATGACATGTTCTGCCGCATCCTTGGGACTTCTTATAGCTATAGACTGTCCCAGTCTGCTTCTTGACAATCGTCGTCCCAGCTCAATTCCTGCTTGCAGCTGTATGGCCTTCGCTTCGCCAATCCCTTTCACCGACATCATTTCTTCCCTAGTCATATCGATCAGGCTATGCAAGCCGCCGCATTTACCGAGTAAATTCGTCGCAACATGTATAGCTGATTGATTATTCGTTCCGGTTCTCAGCAATATTGCTATCAACTCGGCATGACTAAGTGCAGCTGCTCCATAATGAAGCATTCTTTCCCTTGGACGCTCCTCTAATGGCACATCCTTAATTATTTGTGGCAACATCGTTCATTCATCCTCTCTTTTCAGTAAATAAAGCTATAAAAAGGCATGAATGAATTACACGCCTTTCATTATACCATGTTTTTTTTGAGAGTATAGTGCAGCAAGGACCAGTTGATTTCACAACTGACTGTCCTAAGCTGAAGATACGCAAACAGCCGTCTCCTGGGGAGACGGCTGTTCATTCAACCTGCATGATAGGAATGCTTGTAAATGCTCGTATTTCCTGCACTTTTGCAGTAAATTTCGGCTTTCGAAATAACTAATAATTGGCAAGTTTTTTTCTTATTGCTCAATAATGAGAATTTATTCATTCGCATTAAACTAACAACGCTACAACCATTATAACAGTTAATTGTTTTTTTGACAGCATTACCGCTAAATCCGTTTGACATAAAGGATTTGAAGGTGCTAAGCTAGCCTTGCAAACTTGAAAGGAGCTGTAGCACATGATTCAGGTAAAAGAATTTATCGACACAGACAATTCCTATGCTGTAAACAAAGCTAATGAGTTTCTCGCTACATTAAGCGAGGAGCAGGTTGTCAACGTTTGTTACGGTTCAGTCATTAAATCAACCCCAGGCGGGAACGAACACCAACGAAGCACAATTCTTGTTGTTTATAAAAAGCAATAACTCTGCTTATTCAAGCGGACTAATGCCAAAGCGCCTCAGCATCATATACAGCAAATTGATTGGCAATCCCATTACGCTATAGAAATCCCCTTCAATTCTCTCGATAAAAATTGCCCCTATGCCTTGAATACCATATGCGCCGGCTTTATCAAGCGGATATCCGCTTGCTGTATAGTCGGCAATTTCCTGCCCGCTCATTTCCCGGAAGGTAACCTCGCTGACCGTGTGCCCTATCGCTTCATATGGCAGGCGCTCCGCTGCCGAGCTGCGCATCTGAAAGCTGCCGGTACGCCCCATTTGGTACGTTTCGAATGAGCAGTCTGCCTCACTGAGCGTTTGGCTCTTGCTGCTGACCCATGTACAGGCAAGACCGGTAAACACCTGATGTCTGCTGCCTTGCAGCCGGCTCAGCATCCGTCTGGCCTCCTGCTCATCCTCAGGCTTTCCAAGTACTTCGCTGTCTTTGACCACGATCGTATCCGAGCCTATTACGAGCAAAGCCCCCTCTTCGCTTAACTGCTGCTGCAGCTTCGCAGCAGCCGCATGCGCTTTGCGCAGGCTTAACTGCTCTACAATTTGATGAGGCTGCCATTCCTTCTCATAGGTTTCATCTACGTAAGTTGGCGCAAGCTTGATTGGGAGCTTCAATCCCAAAGATTGAATCAGCTCCTGCCTGCGCGGCGAAGATGATGCGAGCACTATGCTGCTGAATCGGGGCAGCAACGGGTTGTGATAGATAGTTGTTGTTCCTTCAAGCATCTTTCTACTCCTTAACCTACATTTTACGATAAAGCCATATCGCGAGCAGCGCTCCGACAATGCTAAGCAAGCTGATAGAAAGCGTCAAATCAAAGCTGAAGCTTAGCACATACAAATCGATATCAGGCGAAAATTTAGCCGTAAGCGGCTCTGTCAAAAAAGATATTCCCTTAAGCGGCTGCAGCCACCGGGCTATTAATGCACCCGCAAATAGACCTAATACAATAAATAACAATAGAACCCAGCCATTTTTTTTCATAAGCCAGCGCCTTTCGTTACAAAGTGACATTAGCTTCTATTATACGGAGCTTCTTAGCTCATTACAACGCATTTAGATGATCGAACCAATCCTTTTGAGCAAGAACCGCCTTCATCATTGCTTGCTGTGTCGTTTGCAAATAAGGCATAGCCACCTGGTCATTATATGATTTCATGGCTGCTGCTGCATCTGTAATAGCAGTAGCTATCGTGTTCACGAATTTGCCGCCCTGCTCATCGCTCATACCGGCTTTCATTTGCTTGCTGGTTTCATTCCAGGCGTCAAATTGCTCCTGCAATGCGGCAGCGGCTGCCTCGCCAAAGGAAGATAGCGTCGGCTGCTCTAGCTGGGCTGCGATCATTTCACTCCAGGATGCAAGCAATTGGGCAGTTTGCTCGAAGAAGCGATTTGCTGTATCCGCGGTTCCATCAAAAGGCAAAGCTTGCGGCTGTTTGATAACTACCTCTTTCAAATAAAGCTCCAATTGCGGGTAGTGGCTGACAAGCAGATTGGCGTCGGATTTCTTCGTCGTTATTCCAGCATATACGCGGTAGCCATCCTCGGTCTGCGCTGTAGATGCAGCTATTCCTTTTGAGGTCAGCTGCTGCAGTGCAGCATCTCTGCTTTCCTTTTGATTAAACAAACCGAATTGCAGCATGTAGTAGGATTGCGATCCACCGGCTAAGGAAACTGCTTTGACAGCACCATCAAGCGGTTTTTGCTGGGCTTGATTGTTACCGGGTACAGGATTGGTGTCTATTTGCTCTGACATGGCCGGCTTGCTTTCGCCCGAAGGGATATTCGCCGCCGGCTGATCGCCAATGCTAGACCAAATGGAATTGCCCATAAATAGCGTTAAAATGAAATAGCCGAACAATGCGCCAGTTGTAAGAGCTCCGGCTACATAAAGCAGCACGTTAAGCCAGGAAGGGCTTTTTGTTTTTCTGCTATAATATGAGCGATCAGAAGCTAATTCATCCTCTGCTCCCTCTTCGAAAGTTGGACCCAGCTCATCGTCCTTCAGCTGAAGCTCGAAGCGTTTATTGGCAGCAGCCGTTGTTTTCAGCTCATTTGTATCTTTCCTGCTGACTTGCCCTTCTTGCTGCGGGTTATCATTTGAGTCCCGAATCAATTGCTCCAGCGCTGTTATATCATCCTGATACGGACTGTTCCAAGGGTTAATATCTTTTAGGCTGTCCATAACCGAATGCTGCTGCAGCGCATGCGGCATAGTCTCCTCCCGCTCCTTCAGCTGATCAGAGCGGCTAGCTTTTATATCTCCAGCTTTTTGAGTTTCTTCATATTTCCATGCATCTTCTGTTATTTCTTCGTAAAAAGATGTAATTTCGGGATCCGATTGCATATTTTCCTCTTTATTATGCTCCGAATAGTTATTGTCTATATCTGCTTGTCCACCATCCTGAGGCGGACATTGCTCTTCTTTATGATCATCTTCATTTGTAGGAATCGATTTTCCCTTATTGTCAAAACGAAACGTAATGCGATGATTTCTATTAACGCCAGTGTACATACAGCTTCTCCCTCCCAACCTGATTCTAGTATAATTCTATGAATAGAAAGAGAGATTTATGACGGTCATAGTTTCTTGTAATATAAAAAGCGAATCTTACAGGCTATTCGCCTTAAGATTCGCTTGTTTGTCAGCCTTGCTTGCTTTGTAAACTATCTACAACCGAGCTGGCTACCTTCCAAATATCGCCTGCACCCATTGTAATAATAAGATCGCCAGGTGCAGAATGAGAAGCTAAATATTGATGAATCTCATCCTTCGTTGGAATATGCCTCGCATTACTGTTGCTGTTTTGACGAATCAGCTCAACAAGCTTGCCTGAGCTGACACCCTCAATTTGCTTTTCTCCCGCAGGAGAGTAAATATCAGCAATGATCACCTCGTCGGCCTCAGAAAATGCACGGCTAAACTGCTCAAACAAAAAGTACGTTCTCGTATACCGCTGCGGCTGGAACACAGCGACAATGCGCCTCCCAGTCGCTCTCGCCGCGCTTAAAGTAGCTTGAATTTCAGTTGGATGATGCGCATAATCATCTATAACTAAAACATCATTCACTTCACCCACGACTTGAAACCTTCTTTTTGCCCCTCTGAACAATGTGATCGCTTCTGCAATCTTGTCAAAGGCTATGCCTGCCTGCAAGCAAGTAATAACCGTTGCCATTGCGTTATAAACATTGTGCTTGCCTGGAACAGACAAGCGAATATTGCCTAGCAGCTTGCCCTTATAGCTCATATCAAAAGCTACCTGCAAATGGCCGAACTCAATCTTTTCTGCTTTGTAATCCGCAGGCGAATCTATGCCATACGTAATAAGCTGCTCCGATAGGCTTGCATGTTTGCCTTCGTATATTTGCGGAAGCAGCTCCACAATCGTATCATCATCTGTACAAACGATGGCATGGCCGCCTTCCTTTACCTGCTGAAGGAATTGCACGTATGCCGCCTTTAGCTTTCCGAAATCCCCATCATAATTTTCAAGATGATCAGGCTCGATATTCGTTACGATCGCTATGGATGGATAATAGTGCAGAAAGGAACCGTCGCTTTCGTCCGCTTCCGCTACAACATATTCGCCCTTTCCCGCTTTCGCATTCGTTCCTACGTTAACAATTTCCCCGCCTATAACATAGGTCGGGTCTGCACCGCATGTTTCCATTACAAGTGCAATCATAGAAGATGTTGATGTTTTTCCATGCGCGCCTGCTACCGCTATCCCTTTGCCGGCATTCATAATTTGAGCCAGCATTTGCGAGCGGTGCAGTACAGGAATATGAAGCGCCTCCGCTGCTACTCTTTCTACATTATCCTTAGGACAAGCTGTAGAATATACGACTAGATCCGCTCCTGTAACATGCTCGGCTTGATGGCCCAAATAAATGTCAGCGCCTTTTGCTGCCAGCTTCTGTGTAAGCTCTTGGCTGGCTACATCAGATCCTGTTACTTTATAGCCCATCTCCAGCATGACGCGTGCAATTGCACTCATGCCATAACCGCCAATCCCGATGAAATGAATATGTTCAGCTGTATTCAAAGACGGTTCACCAACCCTTTTCAGCATTCGAATTGAACAAAACCAGAGAGCGAACATCAGCAATCAAATAAAGAGTGCCCGTTACTACCCCAAGATCCGTTTCCTCCGTCAACTGTTTTAATTTACTTAGCGCTGCTTGCCAATCCGGTTCCACTTCAAGCTTGAAGTCAGCAGACACGGGAAGCTCATTGCGCATTTCCTCAATAAGCTGCGCTAACTGCTCTGCACTTTTTTTCATGCGATAATCCGGCTCAGTAACGATCAGCGTATCCACTAATGGTAGTATATGCTTCAACGTATCGCGATGATTCTTATTATCGAGCATTGCTATCATCATATGAAGACGGTCATAGCGATACGTATTTTTCAATGCTGCTGCAAGTGATTCTGCCCCTTCCGGGTTATGCGCCCCATCGATCAGCAGACGCGGATTTTGCGAGATCATTTCAAGACGTCCCGGCCATGCAGCTTGGCTCAGTCCCTCCATCAACGCTTCATCCTCAACGACTAGAGCGTCATATTGGCGCAGCACTTCTATTACCATAATAGCTACCGCAGCATTTTTGCGCTGATGAGCGCCATTCAGCGTAATGCTAAGCGGCTCCATCGTGCGGAATGGCCCTTCAAAACGAAAAGTTTGCTTATCCTGCTCTTCAGAAAGCATCGTTTCCGAAAACTTCTCTCCGAGCAAATACAGCGTGCTCTTATTTCGTATTGCGGTCTCCCTAATTACTTCAATTACTTCCGGCTGTTCCACCGCACTCACTATCGGAGTGCCTGATTTGATAATGCCAGCCTTCTCAGCCGCAATCTCGACAATTGAATTGCCCAGACGATCCATATGATCATGGCCAACATTTGTAATCACCGAAATGACGGGCCGAACAATATTGGTTACATCCATTCTGCCGCCAAGCCCTGTCTCCCAAACAACATAATCCGGATAGGTGACTTTGGCGAAGAACAATATGGCAAGTGCTGTTGACACCTCGAACATAGTTGGCGAGCCCAGCTCAGTCTGAGCCATCACCTCCACAATCGGCTTCAATTGGTTGGCGAGCTGAAGCAGAGTATCCTCTTCAATATCTGCGCCATTATATTGAAAGCGATTCGTAAATTTCGTTATATAAGGTGAGGTGAACATGCCTACATCATAGCCGCTTTTTTGCAATATATTAGCAAGAAAGGAGCAGGTTGAGCCTTTGCCATTAGTACCAGCCACATGAATAAATTTCAATCGGCGCTGAGGATTGCCAAGCAGCTCCATCATTTGCTCGATACGATCCAGTCCCGGCCGAATTCCGAATGGAATGAGGCCTGTAATCCAGTCTACAGCTTCCTGATAGGATTGCAGCGGCTCAAATTGCCGCTGCTCCATTTGCGTATTGTTCATATTTACAACCCTCTTTTAACCGCGTAGTTCCGCGATTCGGGCTACTACCTTATCGCGTTTCTCTGCGTAATCTTCCATTTTTCTGCGTTCTTCCTCGATGACTTTAGCTGGTGCTTTGGCAACAAAGCCTTCATTGCTCAGCTTTTTCTCCACGCGCTCAACCTCGGCATTCAAATGCTGCATTTCTTTTTCCAAACGAGCAATCTCCTGCGAAATATCAATCAAGCCAGCAAGCGGCAAGTAAAGCTCTGCTCCCGTTACGATAGCAGTCATCGCTTTGTCCGGCGCATGAAGCGCTACGTTGATCTCAAGCAAAGAAGTACCGCAGAACCGTTTAACAAACTCCTCGTTACGGCTCAATATCCCTGCTGCCGCCTCGCTCGTCGGCTTTACCAGCAGCTCTACCTTTTTGCTCATCGGCACATTGACTTCAGCGCGAATGTTGCGGACAGCACGAATCATTTCCATAAGAAGTTCCATTTCTTTTACAGCATCCGGAGCTTCCAAATCTGCTTCGTAACGCGGCCATTGCGCAAGAGTGATCGATTCACCTTCATGAGGAAGATGCTGCCAAATTTCCTCACTTATAAATGGCATGAACGGATGAATAAGACGCTGCGTGCGATCCAATACATACACGAGCACCGATTGCGTTGCCCGCTTTGCTTCTTCATCAGTCCCGTTCAAGCTGAGCTTGGAAAATTCAATATACCAATCACATAGATCATCCCAAATGAAGTTGTACAGCAGCCGGCCTGTTTCACCAAATTCATAGCTGTCAATTAAGCGGGTAACGTCTTTGACCGTCTCATTCAAGCGATGCAAAATCCAACGGTCAGCTGTGCCTAGCTTGCCTGTCAAGTCGATATCCTTCGCTTCAAAGCCTTCCAGATTCATCATCGCAAAGCGGGAAGCGTTCCATATTTTGTTTGCAAAATTACGCGCCTGCTCTACCTTCTCGGTACGGTAGCGTAAATCCTGGCCAGGTGTGCTGCTTGTAGAGAGCATAAAGCGCATAGCATCAGCGCCATACTGCTCAATAACTTCAAGCGGATCTACACCATTGCCGAGCGATTTAGACATTTTTTGGCCGTCGCGGTCACGAACAAGCCCGTGCAGCAGCACATCTTTAAACGGCATTTGATCCGTAAACTCAAGAGCTGTAAATATCATTCTAGCAACCCAGAAGTAAATGATATCATAACCCGTTACCATGACATCAACTGGGTAGAAGCGTTTCAAATCCTCAGTTTGCTCCGGCCAGCCCAGTGTTGAGAACGGCCATAAAGCGGAGCTGAACCATGTATCAAGCACATCGTTGTCTTGAATCAAATGATCGCCTGCAAGATCCTCGCGCGACACATGCATCTCGCCAGTTGCCTCGTCATACCAGGCAGGTATGCGGTGGCCCCACCACAATTGTCTGGAAATACACCAGTCGCGAACATTCTCGATCCAGTTCATATATATTTTTTCGAAGCGGTCAGGCAGGAAGGTAACGCCTTTTCCTTCCTTCTGCGCTTTAATTGCTGCTTCAGCCAAAGGCTTCATCGCTACAAACCATTGCGTGGACAAATACGGCTCAACTACTGCTCCGCTGCGCTCGCTGTGCCCAACCTGATGCACATGCTCCTCAATCAGCACGCATACGCCGCTTTCCTGCAGATCAGCAACAAGCTTCTGACGGCATTCAAAACGGTCCATTCCTTTATACGGGCCAGCTTCATCATTCATAACGCCGGACTCATCCATTACGATGATTTGCGGCAGCTGATGGCGCTCGCCCACTTCAAAGTCATTCGGATCATGAGCAGGTGTTATCTTAACTGCTCCCGATCCAAATTCTTTCTCCACATACTCATCGCCGATAATCGGAATTTCTCTGTTCACAACTGGAAGCAGCAAGGTTTTTCCGATCAAATGCTTGTAACGCTCATCCTCAGGATGAACCGCAACAGCTGTATCGCCGAGCATCGTCTCAGGGCGAGTTGTCGCAACAGTAAGATGTCCTGTTCCGTCAGCTAATGGATATTGCAAATGATACAAGCGGCCGTTAACCTCTTTGTACTCTACTTCAATATCAGAAAGCGCCGTTCTTGCAGCCGGATCCCAGTTAATAATTTTTTTGCCGCGATAAATAAGCCCTTTGTTATATAAGGAAACAAACACCTCACGAACAGCCTTGGAAAGCCCTTCATCCAAAGTAAACCGCTCGCGCGAATAATCAAGCGAAAGGCCCATCTTCGCCCATTGATCGCGAATCGTGCCTGCGTATTGATCCTTCCATTCCCATACCTGCTCTAGGAAAGCCTCGCGGCCTAGATCATGGCGCGACAAGCCCTGCTCGCGCAGCTTTTGCTCCACCTTCGTTTGTGTCGCGATGCCGGCATGGTCTGTCCCTGGCAGCCACAACGTATCGAAGCCCTGCATTCTTTTTGTACGGATTAAAATATCCTGCAATGTAAAATCAAGCGCATGCCCGATATGAAGCATGCCTGTTACATTGGGCGGAGGTATTACGATCGTAAAGGTTTCAGCCTCCGGCCGTTTTCCTGCTTCAAAGTAATTTCCTTCCTGCCAATATTTATACCATTTCTGCTCGGCAGCTTTTGGATCATACGTCGTTGCCATTGAAATATTCGCTTGCTTATCTGACATAACTTCCATCCTCCACAAATCAACTTGGCTAAGGATAAACGGCTCCGCCGTCTTTCGCTTAAACGAACTAGGCGCGTTTACCGGTGAAATATAAGAACATCATAAGGGAACACAACTTATACATGTCTTATATTTAAAAATAAAAAACCTTCCATCCTCACAATAAAGGACGAAAGGTTCTGCTTCCGTGGTACCACCTTTGTTCCATGCGGCGATCGCAGCATGACACTCAAACACGATAACGGCTGTAACCGGCCTGACTTAGTCGACGATCAATATCGATTCAATCGGGCAACTCCAGGGCGACTCGTGTACAGCAATAACCTGCGGAACCTCACAGCGCAACGGCTCCGCTCTCTGAAGGCTGACTGTGCACTATTCCCCTTCAACGTCTTTCAAAACATATATAATTAATCATACATTTCTTGTTGACTATAGTCAACCTTTGTTTCATTTTTGCCTACATTGTCCAGACAGTTTTCACATTGAATTATTAGGTTTTAGCCTATAAATACATTTTTCCAGTATAAGAAGGATTTCCCATGTCTTTAGGCGTATATAAACAGTGTTCAAAATCAAACACATTTCGGAAGGTGGAGTATTAGTTTGCGGATAAAAATAAGTATTTTAACGCTTGCAGTTGCATGGATTGCGGGAATGCTTGCTTGGGCGCCATCAACTTCATTTGCAGCTAATTCAGCTGGGCTCGACAGCGGGCTCGAAGCTGCCATAAGAGAGCAGCTTGCACTAAATGAAAAAGTGCTTTTAACAACAGATGAAATAACCCTATTGACTTCATTAGTAATCGAATCGGAGCATAATGTAAAATCATTAAACGGATTAAAGGATGCTCTCTTTCTTGCGGTTTTGGATATAGAGGGAAATAAACCCATTGATATTTCGGTATTACGAGGTCTCCGCAGTCTTCAATTGCTTACTATTGACGAGGAGGTATTGGATTCAACTGCAATAGAAATAATTAAGTCGCTAGAAGGTGAAGGTGTTGACGTTACCATTACAAGTAAAGAGCCTGATGAGACGCAGCCAATTGAAGTATTTATTGATGGCGAGCTAGTCCATTTTACCAAAGACCCAGTTATTATCAATGGCACCACAATGGTTCAATTTCGCCCCATTTTTGAGAGCTTTGGACTAGAGGTTGGCTGGAATGCGGAGAGCCGCACTGTATCAGGTGCGCAAGACCGCCTATTGATTGAGCTCATTATAGGCAGTAAGCTTGCAAATGTGAGCGGCACTGAACTGAATCTGCCAGTCGCTCCCATGCTTAAAGATGGCAATACGATGATTCCACTGCGCTTTATTGGAGAAGCTACCGGCAGAAGAGTACTATGGGATGGCGAGAGCCGCACGATCGACATTGATTCTAGTATTACTTCCTACAATTTAGGCATTATTTACTCCAATAAAACAGCTTATGAAGGAGAAGTGGCAAATGGCATACCTAATGGCAAAGGTAAGCTTATTCACGATGGCGAGCTATTTTTTGAAGGACAATTCAAAAATGGAAAAATAGAAGGCATTGGAAAAATGTACGACATCGATAATCCGAAATCGTACTATGAAGGCAATTTCCAGAACAACCGTTTCCATGGCGATGGAAAACTGATTTATGATGATGGCGGTTATCATGTAGGCTCATACGACAACGGCATGCGAGAAGGCAACGGGAAGCTGTACTCTGGAGATGGCAAGCTATCCTACTCAGGCATGTTCAAGCTCGATGCCCTTCATGGGGCAGGTACTGGTTATTATAATAGTTACAAGTATGTTGGAGAGTATGCTTTCGGAAGCTTTAACGGCCAAGGAAAGCTTTCCTATCAAGACCAGCTTATTTACGATGGAACATGGGTTGATGGTTTAAGGGATCAAGGCAAAATCTTTTACGAAGGCAAGCTAAACTATGAAGGAACGTTCTGGAAAGACAGACCACATGGTTACGGGAATTTCTATGATGAACAAGGAAAGCTTACCTATAGGGGACAAATACACACTTATCAAAAAATGGGAGTAGGCATTATTTATTATGCAGATGGCAAGCGCTATATTGGCGAAGTATTTGACGGTTTGCCGGATGGTTTTGGCCTATTGAAAGATGCTAAAGGCTCAATTATATTTACCGGTTACTTTGTTGACGGTGAAATTGATGAGGATCCTTCTGCAACTGCTCAAAGTACAGATGCAGCGAAAAAGCTGCTGAGCAAGAAATCTCGCCATTACGTTATTGACGGATACTATTCGAATGATCTTGGACTGACTCCGAAGCAAGCGGCCATGTATATCTTCCTAAATTCAGAGGAAGACCTCAACATATATAATAACTTGCCAAAAGATGTACAAAAAGCTTTTATTAACGAATATGCGCAGCGGTATTGGGGTGATGTGATAGGCGTCGATGAATGCTTTACTTATATCGCGTACGGGAGTCTTGTTTATGCATCTGCTGTTCTAAGCTACGAAATGGAGAATGAACAAGTAGAGCTTTCGAGCTTCCCTAAAGGTAAAGAGGTAATTCTATAATAAAAATAGTCTTCCATGCACTTTCAACGGCATGGAAGACTATTTTTTCATAAAGAAGTTAAGCCGCCCAAACGGCACTCCGATGGTGTGAGACCTGTTTTTTTACGGAATATTTGCGAGAAATGCCGCACATCAGGATAACCGACTCGCTCTGCTATTTCACTTATTTTCAGCTCAGACTCCCGCAGCAGTGTCATCGCCCGGTCAAGCCTCTGTTGGGTTACATAATCCTTAAAGCCATGCCCCGTCTTCTGCTTAAACAGCTGACTGAAATATACGGGGTTTAAAAATACGAATGAAGCAACCTTCTCAAGCGTCAGCTCTGCTGCAAAATTAGTATGGATATACTGCAGTGCGACCTCAACCGCCTTTTCACCGCCGCTTGCATAATGATCATACACTTTTGATTCTGACATCTTGCGCATTAGTCTTATCTGCTCAGGAACGCACGATATATTATTAATATGGCCGGAATGCAGTACTTGAAATGGTATTTTCAAATAGCGTTTTAAATGGGTCCGCAGCTGTTCGATCAGCTTGCCAAGCTCTTCCCCTTCACGCAATGTGACGAGCCCGAGCAGATTTTTGCTGTCTATGCTTGCAACAAAGCCTTTTCCTGCACAATCCATCAGCTCAGATAACACATTATCGACAATGAAATGCTCCAATCTTAAATCAGCTTCTCCGTCCATCCTCAGCATAATGAGATGAAAATACGGATGATCTCCGATTATAGGTGATATATCGATACCTCCCAAATCGAGATTGGACGCCCAGCGAGCCGTAACAGCCTCGCGCAAAAATCTTAAATTTTGCGTGAGCAGCTTCACTTCTTTTAACCGTTTATTTTCTGCAGCGATTTCCTCATCCATTTCTTTTAATTTCTCGATGAGGCTATCTTTCCCGATCGGCTTCAGTAAATAATCCTTGGCGCCAAGCCGGACTGCTTCCTGAGCATACGCAAATTCTGAGTATGCCGAAATAACAATCCATTTGATATGGGCGAGGCGCCCCCGTGTCAGGCTGATCAGCTCCAGTCCCGTCATACCTGGCATTAATACATCCGTAAGGACAAGATCAATCGCCGCTTTTTGAAGCAGCTCAACCGCTTCAGCAGGGCCGGCAGCAATAAAAACCTGATGCTGTGGAAAATGATTGCGGATCGTTCTCTCGATTCCGTTGCGAATGACACTTTCATCGTCCACCACGAGAATATTCATCGCTTATCCTCCTCTCTGTCAAGCACCGGAAAGGATGCCGTAACAATCGTTCCCTTGTCAAGCGTGCTCTGTATTTGCAGCCCATAGCTTTCACCAAACATAAGGCTGATGCGCCGATGTACATTAAGCAGACCAATGCTTCGGCGTTCCTCCCGTTCATTGCCTGCTTTCTCGGCATTCTCTCTGCCTGCGAGCGAATGAACAACCCGTTCGAGCGTCTCTTGCTCCATGCCGACGCCGTCATCTTCTACAATAATTTCCAGCTTTCCTGCTGCATGCCTAGAGTATACCCTTAGCACACCTGACCGATTAAGCGGCTCCAGTCCATATTTGACCGCATTTTCAACGATTGGCTGCAAGATCATTTTGGGAACTAATGTTTTAAGCCAACGCTCCTCTACCTCAATATAAAGATTTGCCCGTCCGCCAAGCCGAGTTTCTATAATTGTAAAATAATGCTTGATTTGCTCCAGCTCCTGCTGCAGCGAAACGCGTGATGCTTCTTCCCAGTCGCTGCTGTAGCGAAAAATTTTCGACAGCGCCAAAATAACTCCGCCCAGCCGGTCATTCTCGCGCTCATCCAGCATCCAATAAATCATATCGAGCGTATTAAAAAGAAAATGAGGGTTTACCTGGGCCTGCAGCGCCTGCAGCTCTGCATGCTTCTCGCTGATCGAGGCCATCTTAATGCGCTCGATCAGTTCATCCATCTGCTCTACCATTCGATTAAATGAGCCTACTAGAACATTAAGCTCACCGTAAGATTCGACATGCACTCTTCCTTTAAAGTTGCCAAGCTCCACCTGTTTCATCTGCTGGATTAGCCTCTTGAAAGGCGAGGAGAAGGAACGGGACACAAGCGTTGCTAGAATAGTAGCTGCAGCTACCAGCACTAATATAACCGTAAGCAAAAATTGCTGCGTTTCCTTCAGCTCCAGCTGCAGCTCCCGGCTCGGCGTGACGCCGAGCATCGTCCACTCAGCCATCCCGATCTTGGCAGCAGTGACTAAAGCATGATCGGTCCCATGTACTATTATTTTTCCCTCGCGCAAGCTGTTGGAAAGGTTTGCAGGCAGCTCGGTATCATCCTCGCTAGTCCGAATAATATCCTGACCTGATGCGTCCTGTATGATGACATAACTGCCTGGACCTAGGCTCGCATTCGACAGCGCTGAGTATATCGCTCCTACATCTGTTTCGATCAGAACGACTCCGATAGATTTCAATGCGGTAAGCTCATATAATTGCCTGCCGAATGCAAAAACTGGCTGACGTATCCCCCCGCTCATTAACGATTCAGGGTATACACCGAGCCATCTCATTTCTCCGGTCGATTGCTGCAGCTCCGCAAACCAGGCCATCTCGGAATAGTCCCGGACTGAGGCTCCATTGGAACGGTCAAAGCTGAACACTTTATCTTCGTTAGTAACAATATGAATACCTAATATATCGCTGCGGGAATAAAAAATAGCACCTATGCTATCAGTAATTCGTCTCTCCAAATTAACGGCTTCGACCGTATCCGCAATAGTGTAATTCTGCAGGAGCCTCATTAAATCATAATTGCTGTTCAGAGATTTTGTAACGCTGTCATAGCCTTTCAGCAGCAGATCGAAAAGGCCGACCGTCTGCGATATATTTTTCTCGGCAATGGTGACGACCTTCTCTTTTATTTGATCGGTTGCGCGCTGGTAATAAGCAAAGCTGACGATAGCCAGCAGTCCTAGCGAGCTAAGCAGAAATATAAGAAACAAGCGATTATGAATCGATTGAAAATTTTTCATGCTTTCATATTACCCCTTAACGGCGCCTGCTACCATGCCTTTCGTAATTTTCTCTGACAGCAAGAAGTAAATAATAATTACCGGCAAAGCTCCAAGCACTAGAAAAGCGCCTATCGCTCCATAATTGACGGAGTATTGGCTGACAAAGCTGTATAACCCGAAAGGAAGTGTTTTAAGCCGCTCCGATGATATAAAAGTCGCAGCCAAAATATATTCATTCCAAATGTTAATAAAGGTTAAAATCAAAACCGTCATGATCGGCGGGATGGAAACAGGAAGTACGATGCTCCGAAAGATCCGGAATGCTCCTGCTCCGTCCATAATAGCGGATTCTTCTATCTCATGCGGAATCGTTCTCATAAAGCCGCTCAGAATAAATACGGCTAGCGGAATCTGGAATGCAACATACGGCAAAATAAGTGAAAGATGCGTGTTTAATATGCCTATATTGCTGAACATAATCATAAGCGGCAGCAGCGTGCTCTGCAGCGGAATCATCATCCCTAGCAAAAAGAGCAGCAGGACGAGCTGGCCATATTTCCATCTGAATCGGGTTATTGCGAAAGCGGTCAACGAAGCCAAAAGCAGCACGCCTGCCATAGTAATCGAAGTAACAAACAAGCTGTTGGACAAATACTTCCAGTAGCTGCCGCCCTCGATCGCGGCAGTGTAGTTCAGCCACTGCCACTTGGCCGGCAAAGCAAAGAAGCTGCCTGATAATATTTCTTCATTTGTCTTGAAGGAATAAAGAAAAAGCCATAGCAGCGGATACAGCTGCGTCACGAGCAATAATGACAAAAGGAAAAAAATAATTATTTTCATAACAGAAAAGCTGCGGCTGCGCTGATGGGTTGCAGGCGCTGTCTTTATATTTCGACTCATTTCAAGCGCCCCCTTCTAAACATAACGTTTTTCCAACCGTTTAAACAAATAATTGATCACGACTGTAGCGATTAAGCAGACCATGACTAAAAACGAAGCTACAGCGCTGCCATAACCGTATTTCTGCGAAAGAAAAGACATTTTATACATATGGCTTGCAATTACGTCGGTTGCATTCGCCGGTCCGCCGCCCGTCATAACCATGATTAAATCGAAGGATTGCAGCGAGCCGATAAAGGAAAGCACGACTGAAATTTTAAAAATAGGCACAATCATCGGCAGTGTAATATAACGGTCGGCCTTGAATCCTTCTGCGCCATCGATTTTAGCGGCTTCATACAATTCTGCCGGAATATTTTGTATGCCAGTAAACTGAATGAGTACGTGGTAGCCCAAATATTGCCACAAAGCAACGAGAATGATCGCGAATATAGCATATTTTGGCTCTGTAAGCCAGGCATGCGTCCAGTCATTCAGACCGAGTTTAATGAGTATTTGGTTAATCATGCCGCCCATAGAGGCAGGATCATATATCGTTTTCCATAGCTGGCCAATGACGACTACAGATAAAATAACAGGAAGAAAATAGCTCGATACAAAAAAATTTGGCTTGCGTACAAATCTGCTGATTAACATAGCGACAAAGAGCGCAATCGGAAGCTGAATAAGCATAGAAAATCCGGCAAGCATAAACGTCCGGCCGACAGAAGGCCAAAAAACTGGATCAGCTGTCAGCATTCTATTAAAATTTGCCAAACCTATAAATTTAGAAGCGCCAATGCCATTCCAATCCAGCATGCCGCTATAGATCGATATTAAGATCGGAACGAATACCAGGCAGTAGTATACAAACAAGCAGGGCAGCACAAATGCCACAATCGTCCAGCGGGACACTTTCAGCACATTCACGGCATCTCACCTCTTTCAAAGCTGCTTGCAATCTGGAAAGGAGGAGCGCCGGGCTTCCCCTTTCCAACTAGCTTTAGCCATGTTTAATTGTTTTCCTCATAGGCTGTCTGATGTTCCTTAGCGATAGCCGCTGCATCTTTTTTCGATACAAAAAGACTTTGAATGCTCGTTAGATGCACTTGAGCCGTACCCGGATTCATTGTATTGTCGAAGGCCAGATCGCCGCCCTTCACATCTTTGAACAAGCCCAGTACGTCCATTGCCATATTTGAGTAGCCTGCTGCTTTAAAATCTCCGTCAATATTTTGAGCAACACCGACGGCACCCTTCACGTCAAAAGCTTTTTTCGGATAGTTGGTCATAAAGAAGTTGAGGAAATCAAGCGTTTCAGCTAAATGCTTGCTGTTTTTCGATACAGCGAACGCACTGCCCGGGGCAAGCATGAACTCATTGACGTCCCCTTTTCCTCCTACCGTAGGGAACTTGAATACACCGACATTGTCATTCGCATTCACCTCGGAGGTTTCAATGCCGCCAGTCGCCCAGCTGCCCATAAAGTACATCGCCGACTTGCCTGTTTTAAACAAATTCTCGCCCGCATTATAATCGAATGAAGTCGCTCCTTCCTGGAAAGCACCTGCCTGCACTAGAGACTGGAAGGCATCAACGGCTTCCGTAAAGGCTGGATCCTCAAAAGTTTTGCTGCCATCCAGCACTGCATTCAGGAAGCCAGGTCCTTGATTCGTGCGCAGCAATATATTCATGAATAAAAATGATCCCGTCCAAGTATCCTTTTCACCGATCGCAATTGGCGTAATGCCTGCTGCCTTCAGCTTCTTTACTGCTTCCACCATTTCTTCAAAGGTTTGCGGCACCGTTACACCCGCTTGCTGGAACAGCTCTTTATTGTAATAGACGATCGCTATATTATTGCCGTCTGGCAAAGCATACAAATTGCCGTCGAAGGTATAGTAGTCAAGAATGCCTTCCTGGAAAGTTCCCTTAAGGCCGTTCTTTTCCACCATTTCATTAAGCGGTGCGAACAGGTCTGCATCTACGAACGGCTGCATTTGAGCTGCCGGGTTCACAATTGTAATATCAGGCACTTCCTTCGATGCGGCCTGTGTTTTCAGCTTGAGCTTCTGCTGGTCTGTATTTAAAGAATCCAGCTCGATTTTAATGTTTTGGTTCGCTGCTTCGTATTCGCTTACAATATCACGCAGCATTTGATACTTAGGGTCGGTCGGATCGGGATAAATGTTTTGGAACGTAATCGTTATTTTCTCGGTGTTACCTTTATTCCCTTGATTACTCGTGCCGCCTTGGTTACTTTGATTTCCCTGATTTCCTTTATTTCCTCCATCAGACGTACCGCCTCCGCATGCAGCAGTCAAGCTGAACGCCATAATAAGCGCAACCACTGCAGACAGCCATTTTATTTTTCCCTTTGCCATAACATCTTCCCCCTCGAATCATTATGAAGCTATTATGCTTTAGATTGGAGAGGCAAACAATAAAGTTAATTAAGAAGAGATGTTTGTTTTTTATAGATAGCCCGTTGTAAATTGGGTCTGATCTGCAAAAGACAAACAGGCTGCTGCCAAGATTCAATAACGATCTTGGCGGCAGCCTGTTTGCATTATGCCTTATGAAGGTATATATATAATTTGCCCTTCGGATACAGATGGCTCAGAAAGACGATTGTGCTGCAAAATCTCTCGCGGATTAAGACTGTAGCGCAGCGCAATTTGTTCCAGCGTCTCTTCACGCTGCACTATGCATAGCCTGATCTTTTTAAAGCTTTGATCAGAAGCGCTTTTATTTAAAAACATTTTTTTCCATTCCACTTCTTCCTGTTCTTCTGTACGCTCTTGTTCTTCAGCGACTGCTTCTATATCGCTCTGTACAGCCGCCTTGCGCGCAGCGCTTTCTCTCTTGCTCGATTGCAGCAGTGAGCTGATTCCTAAACCGCTTTGCTCCTCGCCTGACTCGCTCACAGGCTTCGCATTAAAGGCAATTTGCAAGCTCTGCTTCTCAGGCGCAGCTTCTTCGCGAGGGACAACAGCTTCATTATGCGCAAAAGAAAGCTCTGTTTCTTCCGCAGTATCCTCCAATTGCTCGAATGACGCCTCCTGCTCAACCGCTGTATACTGTGGACGTTCTTCTTCTTCCTCCTCAGCTAGATCGGAATCCTCATAAATCTCCTCATTTTGCTCTGCATTTTCCGGATCACGCAGTACAGCAGCAGAAGCTTGATAAGCAAGCTGTTCCGCTTGCCATTGCCCCTGCCACTTAGCCTGCTCCTCAGTTTGCCAATTCTCTGCTGCTTCCTCACGGTCATCTGCTGCGAGCTCTACCGTTTCCTGCTCCCACTCTTCCTCATCTGAATCAGAAGCGGCAATGTTATCCCATTGCTCATCAAGCTGCTCTTCCGGACGCTCCTCTTCTTCCTCTTCTTCCTGCTCTTGTTCAGCATCTTCCTCGCTATCATACGCGTGATCAGCGGCATACTCAGCCTCGGCCTCTTCATCCTCATCGCTTGACCGGTCGTATGATATTTCTTCTTCATCCTCCTGCACTATGTAGGAAGAAAAATGGGGTTGATATTGGGAAGATTCGAATTGCTGCGCATGAAGCTGTACTTCATCCGCCCGCTCATGTACAGCTGTGTACACCTCTTCGCTCCAGTTATTTTCTTCCTCATCCAATGATTCTACAAGCAAGCCCTTCAAAGAAAGCACGCCTGTAATATTCAAAGTACGCGCAGACAATATATCAACATCGAAATTGTCAATATCAATCGATATATCATCAAGACGAGAGACCCTGCTCATCGGCAGCGAAATTTCAACAGGAATGCGATGCTCCAGTACTAATAGGCCGTCTTGCTCCTCTTGGCCGCGATAAACGCCGTTCAGCAGCAATTGACCTCTTAATATGGCTTGTTCCCCTTCATCTATAACTGCAATACGGGGAATGAGCTCTATTTCCTCCAATTCATCTATCGCCGCTACATCTTCAGGCAAATGAACACGCTCATAAACATCAAATCGAAGACCATTTGTTTGATCTGACACGCTACAGTCCTCCCTCCATAGGTTGAATGCATTGTAATTAACGGATACATCCACTACTTATCTATATGGTAGAATAGTCATAAGCATGCCTATCAAATTGTTAGTCTTTCATTTGCTCTGCAAATTTTTTAAGCCAATCCGGCCAAGGAGCCTCTACATTTATACGCCGACCTGTAATCGGATGAGGAAAAATAAGCCTTTCCGCATGCAGCGCCTGATGTCCCAGATTTCCAACGCCCCCATATAAGGAATCCCCTATTAAAGGATGGCCCATATCACTCATATGAACTCTGATTTGATGTGTTCTGCCCGTTTCAAGCTGTAAGGCTGCAAGCGAGCAGTCGCTTCCTCTTGCCAGGCATTGATAATGCGTAACAGCCATCTCACCGCCCTGCGCAACCCTTCTCTTGCCGCTTATATGCCTGTCCTTGCCAATAGGCAGTTTGATGACGCCACTATTTTTTTTCAGCACGCCATGAACGGCAGCTATGTAATAACGTTCAACCTGATTGCTCCGCATCGCCTCATCCAGCCGATATTGCGCAAGGTCATTTTTAGAATAAAGCACAGCTCCGGACGTATCGGCGTCAAGCCGATGAATATGCCTTACAGGAAAAGGCTCCTCGCAGCCAGACATTGCATATTGCGCCGCTGCGATATCGAGCACGGCTGTTTGCCGCTCGTTGGCTTCATGAACCGGCATGCCAACCGGCTTGAGCAATACAAGGCAATAATCATCCTCATATAAAACTTCAATCTGCAGCTTTTCTTGCACGCGCATAGCCTTTACGAACAACGGCTCCTTCTTCAGATCAACCTTCGGAAAGGCATGCAATTGCAAAAAATGGCCGCGCCATTTCATTCCGCCTACAGAAAACAAACGATTTATCCACTTGGCAGGAAAAAATTCTGCTTCTATAAGCCACTGCTTAACGAGATGAACGTGACTTCCCGGTTCTGGCAGCTGCTTTGTTATGCGATCAGCATCAGAAGCTCTCCCGATTTCCCACCTTGCAATAAGCTCCCAATCCAGCTCCATCCATTCTCCCGATCGATTAATAGCAATATGCCAATCCATGTCTTACCCCCAACTGCATAACAAGCCTGCTCTACCGATCAGTAGCGCAGGCTTGCCAGTTATTATTGCTTACAATTTGTATATGCTTTATAAGCAGCACAGGCTACAGTCTGCTTAGCGCCTCGCTATGTGCAGCAATTGTAGCTTCTATATCTTCATCAGAGTGGACTGCTGACACAAACATGCCCTCAAATTGAGACGGCGCCACACTTACTCCCAAATCAAGCATGGAAGAGAAATATGCTTTGAACTGCTCCAGATTCGATGTTTTGGCAGTCTCATAATCAACGACCTTCTGATCGGTGAAAAACGGGCAAACCATTGAACCGACCCGATTGATTGTTGCGTCAATGCCATGCTTCGCTGCATTGCTTTTAAAGCCTTGCTCCAGTCTCATCGATTGCTGCTCCAGCTGTTCATAAACAGCAGGCGTTAACAGCTTCAAGGTTGTATAACCTGCAGCCATTGCAAGCGGATTTCCGGAAAGCGTGCCAGCCTGATAGATTGGTCCGCTAGGCGCAATCATCTCCATAATCTCGCGTTTTCCGCCGTATGCTCCAACCGGAAGCCCGCCGCCGATTACTTTGCCAAAGCAAGTAAGATCCGGTTTTATGTCAAATAAGCCCTGCGCACAGCTGTAGCCTACCCGGAACCCTGTCATAACCTCATCAAAAATTAACAGGCTGCCATATTGTACCGTAATGTCTCTAAGCCCCTGTAAAAAGCCAGGAAGCGGCGGAACGACACCCATATTGCCTGCTATCGGTTCAACTATAATACAAGCTATTTCCTCGCCGAATTTTTCAAAAGCAAGCTTGACCGATGCCAAATCATTGTAAGGTACAGTAATCGTATGGGCCGCAATTTGCTCCGGAACGCCCGGGCTGTCAGGCAGCCCCAATGTTGCGACGCCAGAGCCTGCTTTAATCAGCAAGCTGTCCGCATGCCCATGATAGGAGCCTTCAAATTTCATAATTTTCGATCGTTTTGTATAGCCGCGCGCCAATCTAAGCGCACTCATCGTAGCTTCCGTTCCTGAATTAACCATCCTAACGATATCAACTGAAGGCACGCGCTCGCACACAAGCTCAGCCATCAATGTTTCCAGCTCTGTAGGTGCGCCGAAGCTTGTTCCTTTTTCAGCTGTTTTCTTAATGGCCTCTACAACCTCTGGATGAGCGTGGCCCATAATAAGCGGTCCCCAGGAAGCAACATAATCAATATAGCTGTTGCCGTCTATATCAAAGACACGGCTGCCCTCGCCGCGCTCCATATAGACAGGAGTCAAGCCTACTGAACGGAAAGCGCGCACAGGGCTGTTGACTCCGCCCGGAATGACTTTTTTCGCTCTTGCAAATGCTTCAGCTGAACGCTGATCATTTCTTACCCGCGTTTGTTCATTGTTCATGTTAAGCTTCCCCTCTCAGCCAGCGAACCGCATCCTTCGCATGGTAAGTAATAATAATATCTGCTCCGGCGCGCTTCATGCTTAGCAGCGTTTCCAGAACAACCGCCTGCTCATTAATCCAGTCATTAGCAGCAGCAGCTTTCACCATCGAATACTCCGCACTCACATTATAGGCTACTACAGGCAAATCAAATTGCTCCTTCAGCAGCTTCAAAACGTCCATATAGGCTAAGGCCGGCTTAACCATAAGCATATCTGCTCCTTCAGCCGTGTCGGTCTCCGCCTCGCGAAGCGCTTCCCGTACATTGGCAGGATCCATTTGATACGTTTTGCGATCTCCAAATTGCGGTGCCGAATGCGCTGCCTCACGGAAAGGCCCGTAATAAGCGGAAGCATATTTCACAGAATAGGACATAATCGGAATATGCTCAAAGCCTGCTGCATCCAATCCTGCTCTTATCGCCTGCACGAAGCCATCCATCATATTCGATGGAGCGATAATATCAGCGCCTGCTTCCGCTTGGGAAACTGCGGTGCGAACAAGCAGCTCCAAGGATCGGTCATTATCTACCGTAGCCGTGCCAGTACCTTTATCCGCTATTATCACTCCACAGTGGCCATGATCTGTAAATTGGCACAAGCAAGTATCTGCAACAATCAGCAAGTCTGGCGCCCATTGTTTAATAGCTCTTGCTGCCTGCTGGACGATACCGTCCTGCGCAAATGCAGAGCTGCCCTCCGCATCTTTATAATCAGGCACCCCGAATAATAAAATCGCTTGAATGCCAAGCTCTGCAATTTCTTTAATTTCTGCTTCCAGCAGATCAAGCGAATAATGATATACGCCTGGCATCGAAGGAATTTCCTCTTTTACATTGCTGCCATGCGTCACAAACAGGGGATAAATAAAATCATTCGGCGTAAGCACTGTCTCCCTTACTAAATTGCGAAGTGCTGATGTTCCTCGTAAACGGCGGTTTCTTACTATCGGAAATGTCATTTTAACGATCCTCTCCTGCTTTATTCGTATAATTTACTATAGCCTCCAGCATATGCTGCATCGTAGAATGCTCCGCCTCTATGGCTGCTTCAAGACCTATCAATCGAATCGTCTGACTCGTCAGCGGCCCGATGCTTGCAAGGGGCACATGCTCCAGCAATTGCAACGGGTTGCCTATCCCGTTCTGCAGCAGCATTTCAACAAAATAGTTTACGGCAGAAGAGCTGGCAAACGTAATGATATCTACCTCCCGCCGCTTAAGCCACTCCAGCGCCTCAAGCTCATGAGCTTGAGCAGCAACTGTGTAATATACGGTAATTTCAACTGCATCTATACCAATGTTTCTTAACGTGTCTGGTAAAATTTTGCGTGCCAGATTGCCTCTAGGCAAAAGCACCTTTTGTCCAGTATGAACCAGGCCTTGCAGCAGCTCCAATAAGCCTTCCGCATGATAATGATCCGGCAGCTGCTCAACATGCAGGCCGTATTTTTTTAAAGCTTCAGCGGTTTTCGGCCCCACTGCCGCAATGCGGGCCTGAACGAATCGCTTCAGCTCCAGCTGCATCTCATCCAGCCAATACATAAAGTGTTCAACGCCGTTCACACTAGTAAAAACAATCCAATCGTAAGTTGGAGCTGCCAGCAAAGCCTGTTTAATCTGGGCGATTACATCCGCATCATCTGGTTTCTTTATATCAATCACTGGCAGCTCGCAAGGAATGCCGCCAAGCTGCGCAATGCTTTCCATAAACTGCTGCGACTGAGAGCGTGCTCGAGTAACGACAATCCGCATGTCTAACAGCGGTTTTTCTATGTTGCTATGCACCTTTTTCTCCGTTTCCACACTCTCACCGCCAAATCTGTCTGACTGTTGCCTAACGATAGCTGGGTTATTCGTGCTTAAGTTGCTCAAGAATGCGGTCGGCACCGTTAGCCAGCAACAATTTCGCGACCTCTTGGCCAAGTGCCTCCGGATCGTGCCCGCGACGAATTTCCTTTAACAAGACGGAGCCGTCAGCAGAACCCACTATACCTGTGAGCTCAATAATCGGTGCTGCATTTGCAGCGGAAGTGTCTGGGAATAAAACCGCATTAGCGCCGATTGGCACCTGGCAGCTGCCTTCCATCGTTCCCAGGAAGCTGCGCTCAGCTCTAACCGTTCTATCCGTGTCTGGATCATTGAGAAGCTGCAGAAGGTCCCTAATCGCACCGTCGGCTTCACGGCATTGAATGCCAAGCGCTCCTTGGCCTACAGCAGGCACACAAATATCCTCTGGAATTAAAGCGGAGATACGATCCTCCCAGCCCATGCGAGTCAGTCCTGCGGCTGCCAGCACGATTGCGTCCATGCCTTCCGTCTCAAGCTTGCGTATGCGGGAATCAATATTGCCTCTAATAAATTGGATCTGCAGATCAGGTCTTGCATGTTTAAGCTGACAGGAACGCCTCAAGCTGCTAGTTCCGACTTTTGCTCCTGGCGGCAGGTCCTCAAAGCTGCTTCCCTTGCGCATAATCAAGCAATCCTGTGCAGACAGCCGTTTGGGAGTAGCGCCGTTCATTAAGCCTGCAGGCTGCTCATAGGGCATATCCTTCATGCTGTGAACAGCCAAATCAATAACACCGTCCAGCAGCGCCTGTTCAATTTCCTTTACAAACAACCCTTTGCCACCTACCTTCGACAGCGTCACATCGAGGATGCGGTCTCCCTTGGTTACAATTTTATGAATTTCGAACGTATAGTTTAAGCCGTGTTGCTCGCAAATTTGCTGCAGCTGATCGATAACCTGGCCGGTTTGCGTCAAAGCTAATGAGCTTTGTCTAGTCCCAACTTTTATTACTCGCTGTACATGATCTACACTAGTCATCACAAACTGCCTCCTATTTAAATTAATGGAACGATGAAAAGGAATCTGTTACTACATTGACGATTAGCAAGCCGTATCCGACCAGAAAAAGCTTTGACAATTGCAGACCTGTCATCGCGTTTACAGCACGCAAATAAATGTAGCGCACATAAAGGATAAGCCCTGCGAAGGAAGCAAGTACCTTCCAATCAAGCAAATACATCGCCCGGCCTTCTACAAGCAGCGAGGTAACCGCAACGGCCAGCGACATTGTCAGGAGCGGCACCCCTATAATGACTGAGCGCTCCATATATCGGTCAATCGTATCCAGACTCGGAAAGCGGCGCATCATTTTGGACCACTTTTTATTTTTCAAGCGATTATGCAAAAACATATACATGCCCGCAAGCAAAGCTCCAATCGTCAGAGATGCATATGCGGCAAGCACTAAACTGATATGTACATACAGCATCTCTTTCGTTGTCTGCCACAGCTCGAACCGCTGGCTGCCTCTTGGATTGCTGTAAAAGTTCAACGCGAGCACAGCAAAGCCTACGGCGTTGACGAAAAAAACGATTAAATCTATATAAAAAAACCGATTAATAATTAATGACACCGTTACTAGAAACCATGAAAAAACTAATGAATACTCAAATGGATTGATTTGTAATGCTTCATCATGCCGCAGCAGCTGAATAAATAAATAGCCGGTTTGCAGCAGCCATACAAAAATAAGGAGCCCTGTACCTATCCGCTTAGCTTTCCGATTAGCATCAACAAAATCGGAAAAATAGAACAGAAGGCTCAGGGCATATACATAAAGCATTGCATCATACATCCAATTTGCAGATCCCATACTCCCTCCACCTTACAGCATGCTTATCCGTAGATGCCCCCAAGGATAAACGGCTACGCTGTCCTTCTCTTTAACAAAGGAGGCGCGTTTCCGTTAAACCTTCATTTCTTATAGTTTAAAGAATCTGGCTATGAGAGTTAATTAAGAACGTACTAGCGCCGCAACAGATTGAGTTGTATCGGATTTTGTTTTTGCACCAGCAGCCTGCTCGGCCGCTTGCAGCTCTGCCTCGCGCACCTTAGCCAAATAATCATCCAGAGCGAACAATTGCACAAATGTATTCATTGCCTCATCTGCCCGCTTCTCGGCTGCCATCTCTTTAATTCGCAATATCGGATCCTGCATCATTTGATTTAACATGCTTTTCGTTAATTTGCTAATTACTTTCCACTCATGCTCATCAAGGTCAGGCAATTTATTTCTAAGGCTGCCCATCGTTTCGGCATGAACATCAGTGGATTTCGTTTGAAGCGCACGGATAAGCGGAACAACGCCAAGCGTGCGATACCAATCATGGAATAATACAATTTCTTCTTCTATCATCGCTTCAATCTTGACCGCTTCCTGACGACGATGCTCAAGATTTGTTTCTACGATCCCTTCCAAATCATCTATATCATATAAAAATACATTATCAACAGCCGCTATTGCCGGATCCAAGTCTCTTGGAACAGCAATATCTATCATAAATAATGGCTTGGATTTGCGGCGCTTCATCGCAGCAGTTACCTGCTCGCGGTTAAGAACAAAACCTTCCGCTCCAGTAGAGCTGATAATAATATCTGCCTCATGAAGCCTGTCCAGCGCTTCACTCATAGAATAGGCAACTCCATTAAACTTGTCCGCCAGCAATATGGCTCTCTCGCGAGTACGATTTACGACAACAACCCGCTCAGCGCCATTGGCATATAGATGCTTTGCCGTCAGCTCGCCAGTCTCGCCAGCTCCAATAATCATAACGGACTTTTTCTGAAAAGTACCAAAAATCCGTTTGCCCAGCTCAACTGCGGCATAACTTACAGATACCGCCGTTTCTCCTATAGCTGTTTCAGAATGAGCACGTTTTGCCATTGTCACAGCTTGCTTAAACAGCATATTGAATATCGTTCCGGTAGTTTTCTGAGCTTGTGCAAGCAAAAACGCGTCCCTGACCTGGCCCAAAATCTGGGTTTCCCCGATAACCATAGAATCAAGACCGCTTGTCACCCGGAATAAATGCTCAATTGCTTTCTCATCCTCATACATATATAAATGGCTAGTAAAGTGCTCTCTAGGCAGTTTAAACCAGTTCTCCATAAAGCTGCGAATATAATGCCCGCATAGATGATGCCTGTCCACAACTGCGTATAATTCAGTGCGGTTACAGGTCGCCACAATGACACATTCCATGATGCTCTTTGTATCCATAAACTGCTTTAAAGCAGTTGGCAGCTCTTTTTCCATAAAAGCAAATTGCTCCCTGACTTCAACGGGTGCTGTGCGATAATTTAGTCCTACAGTAATAATGTGCATGAGCGAATGCCTGCCCCCTTCTGCCCTTATACAAACGGTTGTCAAGCTACGATAAGTATAGCATAGTTTAACTTTCTCATTTTATTCATTTATGAATAATGTTTGAAAATTCATTTTCATTATTCCCTATCAGAAAAGAAATAACCATGGATTGGACCCATGGTTACTTCAAGCAATTTTAATTTAAGAACTTATACAAGCTCGATTTGTTTCATTTTTGGTTCTTCTACTTGCAGCTCGCCCATGCCACGAACTAGCTTCTTCGCATGAGTCGTCTTCGGCTTCAATACGGATAGCATGTAGTCGATCGCAAGCTGAGGATCAACAGTTTCACCGCAGGTATAGCAGTCAAGTGCTGCAAAGCCTCTCTCTGGGTAAGTATGAATCGAGAGGTGACTTTCCGACAACAACACTAGCACTGTGGCGCCTTGTGGTTCAAATTGCTTGGACTGAACGGATAATACGGTTGCACCGCAAGCCTCCGCAGCTTCTACCATATGAGATTGCAAAAATTCTGCGCTGTTCAGCAAATCAAAATCCACACCCCAAGCGTCAACAGCAACGTGCCTTCCGAAAGTTGAGTATTCCATCTTCCGGTTCCCCCTTCCTAGGAATAAAATGTTTGAAAAATTTCATCCGCTAGGACCTACGTCATTCACTTCTCGAGGGATTAATCTCTCGCAACATTAACCATGTCCTGAGTGAATCCTGGTTCCTAATTATTGAAATACGTTTCACACAGTAAAGATTTCAACGACATTAAAAATAACATCTATCCGCAATAAAAGCAACTGTTTTTTAAAAAGAATTTTTATACTTGTCCAAAAACAGCATTTTATTATTTAAACTGACACCAGAAAAGCGTTCATTGCGTAAATTATTTACATAATTAGTATTCGGAACTTTAGTCGAATATAGTTGCCTATAATGAGGCGAGCGCCATTGTCACACATTCCGCTATTTGCCTTAAAACCGTCATATTTTCACTTTCGCGGACGCACATTCTGCTATTCAGCTCTATCAAGTCGTTTTCCTTCGCTTTTTTAATAAATAGCGGAACGTCTGTCACTTTGCTACCTTGAAACTGCCATTTTGGGCATAATAACGGAACGACTGACCAGCTAGGATTTGAACCTTTAACGAATCCACCCGCTTAGCCATATATGTGAACATACCGCTATTTAGAGCTCTAAGCAATAAGAACGGGGCACGGAAAGCAAGTTTGGAAATGAAAACGGCAGCGGCCGCCTTTGTAGACCAATTTTATACTTTACAGGAGTTATATATTCAAGAAAATTCGTTGTAGTAGTTAAATAACCGAGCAAAAGTCGTAATGCCATCTGTTTAGATTTGTAACGGAACTGAGAAACTCTATTTAGTAATAAAACGGTGTTTTAAAACTGTAACGGAACTGTGGAGCGCTATAGGTGATCTTTTCCCTGTCTAGGTAGTGACTTTGAGTAAATAAGGTTTCTCAGTTCCTTTAGATTTTTAGAATAAGCTGATTTCCGTACAATAGCGTGTCTAAGTTCCGTTAGCGTTTTTCAACGGCCTGACAAAATTCCACTTAAATGAACTACGACACCTGCTCGCACCTTACTCGGATGAACCTTGACTCCTACACGAACTGTACTCATTAGCCCAATTAAAAAAGACCGCAATATGCGGTCCTTTTCTGCTAGCCTTCCAAAACAAACAATTTTTTTGTAAGTTCTGCCAATCGATTATCGATTTCCACAATTTCAGTCTTTTGCTTCGTCTGATTACGAAGGTCAAGCAGCTCATTGATAGCTGCATGAACGAGCCTGATTTCACGCTCCACAAGCCTGCTCTGGAAAATACGCTCCAATTGAGCCGCCGTATCCTTATGTTCAAAAATAATACGTTCTCCAGTGCTGGAGCTTTCGATAATTTTGCGAACAGATCCGTTTATATAATGGTATATCATCGTATAATGACTGTAGATTCGATTTACTGTCGCATTGCCTTTGAATGTGGATACTGCTTTGCGCATCACATTCGTCAGCTTTGGCTTAACAAGACGGCATGAAAGCTCGCATACATACGCATGCTTCATTCTTTCGAATGAAAGGCGAACTTCCTCCCTCCCTGCCGTATCGTGAAGAACAAGCTCTTGATTCCCGTTATCAAGCACCATCACTTGCAGTTGAAGCTGCTGCTCCTCCATAAACAGGATAAACTTGGACATTTCATCATGACTTAGTTGCAGTTTGGCGTTTACATACTCAGTGGCTAGCCGTTTAGCCATAAAAATCTCCTCAATTCTTGGAACCTGTATCAGGTCCAGTATCAGCCATTCCAGAAGAACTTGGTTACCCTTTACAGCAAACATACCGTTTTCTAAAAATAGCCTCACTAATATTATACGTGATTAGTACGATGATTTCCTGCGAACCGCTCTCGATATTCAGTCAAATTTCACAAAAAAACGGAAAAATCTTTAACGAAGCCGCTAAATTACGCTGAATCCTCGTCTTTTAAGATGTATATGATGCGATTACGACCCTATGTTGCGATAATTTCGTTAATGATATCCCAAAGCTCATCGCGTCCATGGCCAGTTTCTGATGAAAAGAGGACGACCTTATCCTCCGCATTCATTTGCAGCGTCGTTCTAATTGCCTTCATATGCTTATCCCAGCGCGAGCGCGGCACTTTGTCTGCTTTTGTGGCAATTACAACTGTTGGCACCTCGTAATACTTCAGCCATTCGTACATCAGCTGGTCATCCTTGGTCGGCTCATGGCGGACATCAACGACAAGCAGCTGCAGTTTCAGCTCCTTGCGCTCACGAATATACGTTTCAACCATCTGCCCAAACTTCTCACGCTGCGTCTTGGACACTTTAGCGTAGCCGTAGCCCGGAAAGTCAACCAAATAGACGATATTATTAATGCGGTAATAGTTGAGCTGCTGCGTTTTGCCCGGCTGCGAGCTTGCGCGAGCCAAATTTTTGCGAAGCATCATTTTGTTAATTAAAGAGGACTTGCCGACATTAGAGCGCCCAGCCAGGGCAATCTCCGGCAGATCATCTGCCGGGTATTGCTCTGGCTTTACAGCGCTTATTACAAATTGCGCGTCTAAAATTTTCATTTTTTTACCTGCTTTCTGACGAAACTACTCGGCTGCAATCATAGCATGCTGCAGCACTTCATCCATATGGCTGACCGGCACAAATTCCATCTCGGCACGAATGCTTTCTGGGATTTCCAACAAATCCCGTTCATTTTCTTTTGGCAGAAGCACCTTTTTAATGCCCGCACGGTGTGCGGCCAGCGATTTTTCCTTAAGTCCGCCAATCGGCAGCACGCGGCCTCGCAACGTAATTTCTCCGGTCATCGCTACTTCCTTATTGACATAACGATTAGTAAGCGCGGAAATGAGCGCAGTTGCCATCGTGATGCCTGCTGAAGGGCCATCCTTCGGAATAGCTCCTTCAGGGATATGAATATGAATATCGTTCTTCTCATGAAAATCTGGAGCAATTTGCAGCTCAGCGGATTTGGAGCGGATATAGCTGAAGGCTGCCTGCGCAGATTCCTTCATCACGTCGCCCAGCTTGCCGGTAAGTGTCAGCTTGCCGCTGCCCGGCATAACCGTTACTTCAATGACTAGCGTATCGCCGCCTACCTCCGTCCATGCCAAACCAGTAACGGCTCCGATTTGATGCTCGCTTTCCGCAAGCCCGAATCGGAATTTAGCTGGACCAAGCCATTCCTTCAGAAGCACTTCAGTGACCTCAACCTTCTGCTCGCCATTTTTGGACGATACAAGCAGCTTGGCTGCCTTGCGGCATACGGCAGCAATTTGCTGCTCCAGATTTCGAACGCCTGATTCACGCGTATAATTACGAATAATTTGCAACAGTACTTCCTGTGATACAGTAAGCTGCTCCTCTGTCAGGCCATGCTCCTTTATTTGCTTCGGAAGCAAGTATTTCCGGCCAATCTCCAGCTTTTCCAGCTCTGTATAGCCAGGAATATACAAAACCTCTAGACGGTCAAGCAGAGGTCTAGGAATTTGATGCAGCGCATTAGCTGTAGTAACGAACATCACATGCGACAAATCATAGGGAACCTCAATATAATGATCGCTGAACGTATGATTTTGTTCTGGGTCGAGCACCTCAAGCAGGGCGGAAGCAGGGTCGCCGCGAAAATCCATTGCCATTTTATCAATTTCATCCAGCAAAAATACCGGATTCAAGCTGCCTGCCGTTTTCATACCTTGCATAATCCGTCCTGGCATTGCACCTACATAGGTCCGGCGATGTCCGCGGATTTCCGCTTCATCGCGCACGCCGCCAAGCGAAATTCGAACAAATTTGCGGCCCAGCGACTTAGCAATGGAACGAGCCAGCGAGGTTTTTCCGACACCGGGAGGTCCTACAAGACACAGAATAGGCCCCTTAAGCTTTTGGACAAGCTTCTGAACGGCCAAATACTCCAGCACACGCTCTTTCGGCTTATCCAGCCCGAAATGATCATCATTCAATATTTGCTCCGCTCTGTCCAGGTCCAAATCATCCTCGGTCGTCTCTTTCCAAGGAATCGCTAAAAGCCAGTCAATATAGTTGCGGATAATTCCACCCTCTGCGGATGCCGAAGGCATTTTTTCTAGCCTGTCGATTTCTTTTTTTACTTTCTCCTCAATAGCTTCCGGCATGCCTGCTTCAGCAAGCTGCGCTCTAAGCTCATCCACTTCCCCTGCTCGGCCTTCCTTTTCGCCCAGTTCCTTCTGAATCGCCTTCATCTGCTCGCGCAAATAATATTCCTTCTGCGTCTTTTCCATCTGCTTCTTCACGCGCTGGCTAATCTGCCTCTCCAGTTCAAGCACCTCGCGCTCATTATGCAACAAATCGAGCAGCCGCTCCAAGCGCCTGCCTACATCAACAAGCTCCAAAATATCCTGCTTATCTCTAATCTTAAGCGACAGATGGCTCGTTACTACATCCGCTAGACGTCCTGGGTCATCAATATCCGCTACCGCCGCATAGGTTTCAGGGGTAACCTTCTTGGACAAGGTAATATAATGCTCAAATTGGCTAAGCACCGAGCGCATTAAGGCTGACACTTCCGGATCATCGGATTCCTGCTCTGGAAGCTCCATCGCCATTACCTCATAAAACTGATCATTGTTTAAATAGCTCGTAATTTCAGCACGAGTGACTCCTTCAACCAATACGCGTATCGTCCCGTTCGGAAGCTTCAGCATTTGCCGTATTTTCGCAATCGTTCCGACTTTATAAATATCCGCTTCCGCAGGCTCCTCAATATTGACCTCAGATTGCGAGCAAAGCAAAATCATATGGTCATCAACCATCGCTTTCTCAAGCGCGCGTACCGACTTATCCCTTCCCACGTCTAAGTGGAGCACCATGCTGGGATATACGAGCAGCCCCCGCAAAGGAAGCAAGGGCAGCTTGCGGCTTTTCGCCTTACTATTGCCCATACCAGCACCTCCATTGATGTCTTATATCTGATAGTTTATCATTCCGCTTGATCTGCCTGCAAATAAGGGACATTCGTACGTGAAAATAATTCTGCCCCTTTTGGCAGCAGCATTTCTTCAGAAACGAGATTTTCAAGCGGAAATGCTTGCTCAAACACTTCTTCCAATCGTTCTACAGCGATTACCTTAAGTCCTTCTAAATCAGCAAATACCTCTTGCCAATTTTCTTTAGGAATGACAACTTGAGTGGCTCCGGCTTGAAAGGCTGCTTCCACCTTGGCCAGAACTCCGCCCACCGGCTTCACATTACCATGGATCCCAACCTCGCCTGTCATTGCAAGCTTATTGTCAATCGGCAAGCCTTTAATCGCTGATGTAATAGCTGTTGCCATAGCGATGCCAGCCGATGGCCCGTCGATTGGCGTGCCGCCAGGGAAATTAATATGCAGATCAAAATCTTGCGGACTAAGCCCAAATCTGCGTAATACCGTAAGCACGTTCTCAATTGAGCCCTTCGCCATACTTTTCCGGCGCAGCGTTCTCGAACCGCCGCCGCCTAGCTCTTCCTCATCGACAACACCTGTAATCGTATACTGCCCTTTTCCAGGAGCGACAGCAATGGCGCTTACCTCAATTTCAAGCAGCGTACCCATATTCGGCCCATACACGGCAAGCCCGTTTACAAAGCCAATTTGCGGCTTCTCAGGCACCTTGCGATCCGGCCGAGGCGGTATTTGGCTGCTATTGACTACCCATTCAATGTCGGCTGCCAATATTTTATCACGGTTCTCAGACATCGCAACTCCTGCTGCCAGCTGAATGACATTGACAGCCTCGCGTCCATTGGTCGCATATCTCGTGACAACCTCTATCGCTTCAGGACAAGGGGCAAAGCCAATCTTTTTAACTGCGTTTTCTGCTACCAGAGCAATTTCCTCTGCCAACAGCGGGCGAAAAAATATTTCCATGCATCTGGAACGAATAGCTGGCGGAATTTCTTGCGGCGAACGAGTCGTCGCTCCAACTAGTCTGAAATCCGCAGGCAAGCCATTTTGAAATATATCATGGATATACTGAGGAATATGTGTATCCTCGGAATTATAGTAGGCGCTTTCCAAAAATACTTTCCGGTCCTCAAGCACCTTCAGCAGTTTATTCATTTGCACCGGATGCAGCTCGCCTATTTCGTCAATAAACAAAATGCCCCCGTGAGCTTTCGTTACCGCACCGGGCTTTGGCTGAGGGATGCCTGCAACACCCATTGCGCCTGCGCCTTGATAAATCGGATCGTGCACAGAGCCGATTAAAGGGTCCGCGATTCCGCGTTCATCAAACCGTGCTGTCGTCGCATCGATCTCCGTAAATTTCGCATCAGGCAAAAAAGGTGAAGCAGCATTTCGCTTAGCCTCTTCCAATACTACGCGGGCAGCGGCCGTTTTGCCTACACCTGGAGGCCCATAAATAATAATATGCTGCGGATTGGCGCTGCACAAGGCAGCTTTAAGCGCCTTTAAGCCGTCACGCTGGCCAACGATATCGCTAAGCGATTGCGGCCTTGTTTTCTCAGCTAAAGGCTTTGTTAAAGAAATGGAACGCAGCTTGCGCAGTTTTTCCATCTCTTTGCGTGATTCCTTATCAACAGCTGATCGATTCGTTTTTTGCGTACGCAGCAAGTTCCAAAAATAAAGCCCTATAACGACTGCAAAAAACACTTGAATAATCATTAACACAACACCAAAGTTCATTAATACCGACTCCTTCCATTCGTATAAGCCAATACGTATAATGTCAGTATTCCCTCATAAAAGTGGTAATAATCGTCTTTGGTGCCGTCAAAATAGAAAAATCACCCTTTCGGGTGATTTTAAGGATGCTGCATGCTGGGCAGACAACCGAACTGTCAGCAAACATTAGGCAGTAGTATGATGCTTGCGCCCTGGAATTTCACCGGTGGCCTCATATACGCGTACAATCTCGTCAATTTCTTTCTTAAGCTCGTTTAACAGTTCAGCCTCAGGAACCTTGCGGATCATCTCTCCGTAGCGGAACAGCATACCTTCGCCCCGAGCGCCTGCGATGCCGATATCAGCCTCTCTAGCTTCTCCAGGACCGTTAACTGCACAGCCAAGCACAGATACTTTTATAGGCACTTTAATATTAGAGATATACTCTTCGACCTCATTGGCAATCGAGAATAAATCAATGTCGAGCCTGCCGCAGGTCGGACAGGAAACTAATGTCGCAGCATTCGTTATAAGTCCAAATGTTTTAAGCAGCTCGCGGGCCACCTTCACTTCTTCAACAGGATCAGCACTTAGCGATATCCGCAAAGTATTGCCTATGCCAAGCGACAGCAGCGCGCCGATGCCCGCTGAGCTTTTAATCGTACCGGAATGAAGCGTGCCTGCTTCTGTAATGCCAAGATGCAGGGGATATTTGATAACCTGCGCTGCCTTTGTGTAAGCCTCAATCGCCATAGGAACATCTGAAGCTTTCAGCGAAACAATGATATTGTGAAAATCAAGCTCTTCCAAAATACCGATATGGAACAACGCGCTTTCAACCATGGCATCCGCAGTAGGATATCCGTATTTTTCTAGTAAATGATTTTCTAGCGAGCCGGCATTCACCCCTATACGAATAGGAATGTTCTTCTCCTTGCACGCCTTAACTACCGCTTCGACCTTTTCGCGTCGGCCGATATTGCCAGGATTGATTCTTACTTTATCAATGCCGTTCTCAATTGCCGCAAGCGCCAAACGATAGTCGAAGTGGATATCGGCTACCAATGGGATATGAATGCGTTTTTTAATTTCCTTAATGGCTTCAGCAGCTTCCTTGTTATTGACTGTTACGCGGACAATTTGGCAGCCAGCTTCCTCCAAACGCAAAATTTCGCTGACTGTCGCTTCGACATCAGCTGTTTTGGTCGTGCACATACTTTGAATAATGACTTCATTGCAGCCGCCAATCGTTAGATTGCCGACTTTTACCGCAACCGTATCTTGACGTAAGTACATAAGTAATCTCTCCCATGAACGTCAAAGGGTCCACCCGTCACGATTTCTTCATGAATTCTAGAGTATGCAAGCAAATAAGCCATGCGCCTTTAGAATAAAGACAAGCGGATCACCGCTTGCCTTCAGGTGGAATTCTTTAACTTAATAAACGTCGATTAGGCGCTTTCTTCCTTTTTGCTATCCTTCTTCGCAGTCAACTCAGGCTTAATCTTCTCCTGAACAGCTTCCTCCGTAATAACGCAATTGCTCATTTCCTCACGGGAAGGCGCTTCGTACATTACCTCAAGCATGATGCCCTCTATTATCGCACGAAGTCCGCGAGCGCCTGTATTGCGCTTAATCGCTTCTGCAGCGATCGACTCCAGCGCAGCAGGCTCGAATTCAAGCTTGACGTTATCCATTTCAAGCATTTTCTGATACTGCTTCACCAGCGCATTTTTCGGCTCTGTCAAAATACGAACGAGCGCCTGCTCATCAAGCGGCTCCAAAGTTGAAATAACCGGCAAGCGGCCAACAAACTCTGGAATAAGCCCGAACTTGAGCAAATCCTCCGGTAAAACCATCGATAAATATTCTCCAGCCTTCAAATCCTTTTGTGCCTCTGTGTTGGAATTGAAGCCGATAACCTTTTTGCCGATACGACGCTTGATCAGCTGCTCCAGCCCGTCAAACGCGCCGCCGCAAATGAACAAAATATTCGTCGTGTCAATTTGAATAAACTCCTGATGAGGATGCTTGCGTCCGCCTTGCGGAGGAACTGAAGCAACCGTGCCTTCAAGAATTTTCAGCAGCGCCTGCTGAACGCCTTCGCCAGAAACATCTCGTGTAATAGATGGATTTTCCGACTTGCGCGCTACTTTATCAATTTCATCGATATAAATAATGCCGCGCTCAGCCTTTTCCACATCATAGTCCGCAGCTTGGATCAGCTTCAGCAAAATATTTTCAACGTCCTCGCCCACGTAGCCAGCCTCTGTCAAAGAAGTAGCATCGGCAATAGCAAAAGGCACATTCAAAATTTTGGCCATCGTCTGAGCTAACAATGTTTTACCTGAGCCTGTAGGCCCAAGCAGCAAAATATTACTTTTCTGCAGCTCTACATCATCAATTTTGCTGCCGGAATTGATACGCTTGTAATGATTGTACACCGCAACAGACAAAGATTTTTTGGCAAAGTCCTGTCCGATTACGTAAGAATCAAGAATTGCTCGAATATCCTTTGGTTTCGGAATATCCTTCAGATCAAGCTCTTCCTCGTTGCCTAGCTCCTCTTCTACGATTTCCGTGCAAAGCTCAATACACTCATCGCATATATAGACACCAGGGCCAGCAACCAGCTTGCGAACCTGATCTTGAGATTTACCGCAAAACGAGCACTTCAACTGACCTTTTTCGTCGTTGAATTTAAACATGTACTCACTCCTTTATATCACTCATTTTAAATCTGAGGATGTAATGATTTTGTCAATCAAGCCATAAGCCAAAGCTTCCTCGGCTCCCATGAAATAATCGCGATCCGTATCGCGGTCAATCTTGTCATAAGGCTGGCCTGTACGATCAACATATATTTGATTCAGCTTCTGCTTTGTTTTCAAAATCCAATCAGCGTGAATCTTAATATCCGTCGCTTGTCCGCGAACGCCGCCTAGCGGCTGATGAATCATTACTTCGGCATTAGGAAGCGCAAATCGCTTACCTTTGGCGCCTGCCGTTAACAATAAAGAACCCATACTTGCTGCCATACCCATGCAGATCGTAGATACGTCTGGCTTAATAAACTGCATCGTATCGTAAATGCCCATACCTGCCGTCACAGAGCCGCCAGGAGAGTTAATATACAGATGAATGTCTTTCTCTGGATCGTCAGCCGCTAAAAACAGAAGCTGAGCGATGATTGAGTTTGCAACATCATCGTCGATTGCACTCCCGAGAAAAATAATTCGATCTTTTAGCAAACGTGAGTAGATATCATAGGAGCGTTCTCCTCGATTTGTTTGCTCGACCACTATCGGTACCAGATTCATGCGACCAACCTCGTTTCATTTTCGACTTTGAGTAGCTTCCTTATTGTAACATGCCAGCGTATCAATGTCATTTTCCAATAGTATAGTATACGGCGACAGTTACATGTTATGTACGTAAGTAAAGAGTGTTCAAGTTGCACTTCCATTATGTAGGGTCAAAATAAGGCACGTTATTCACGCGCCTTACTTTGAGTATTGCCAATATTTTATTTTATTTACATCTGTTAGGCAACTGTTTTGCTGTTATCTAGTAAAAACTTAATTGTTTTACGAAGAAGAACATCTTCTTCAAGATTTGCCATATTGCCGTTTTTCTCAAAAATGTCACGAAGCTCTTCAACCGGACGGCTGTAAGACTTGGACAACGTTTCAAGCTCAGCAGCAATATCCTCTTCTGTCGCTTCAAAGCCTTCGGCTTTGGCAATTGCATCCAAAACAAGGTTGTTGCGTACGCGCTTCTCAGCGTCATTGCGCATTTGAGCGCGCAATACTTCCTCGCTTTGACCAGAGAATTGATAGTATAGATCCATATTCATGCCTTGCATGCGAAGACGGTTTTCAAAGTCTTTTAGCATGTAGTCTGTTTCTGTTACGATCATAGCTTCTGGAATGTCAACCTCGCATGCAGCAGTAGCTGCATCTACAACGCCAACCTCGCGCGCTTGCTCAACTTCTTTTTCCTTGCGCTCTTGCAGCTTAGCTTTCAAATCAGCTTTGTATTCTTCAAGCGTATCGAATTCACTTACATCTTTTGCAAACTCATCGTCCAATGCTGGAAGTGATTTGCGTTTGATTTCGTGAAGTTTAACTTTGAATACAGCAGGCTTGCCAGCTAGCTGCTCAGCATGGTAGCTCTCTGGGAATGTAACTTCTACATCTTTATAGTCTCCGAGCTGCATGCCAACAACTTGATCCTCAAAGCCTGGAATAAAGGAATTCGAGCCAAGCTCTAGAGAATAGCGCTCGCTATAGCCGCCTTCGAATTGCTCGCCGTCAACATAACCGTCAAAATCAATAACGGTAATGTCGCCGTTTTCTGCTGGTCCTTCTTCAATAACAGTAAGCTCAGCATGACGCTGCTGCAGATTATTAAGCTCAGCATTTACTTCCTCGTCTGAAACTTCAGCTGTAATTTCTTTAACTTCAAGACCTTTGTAATCGCCAAGTTTAACTTCAGGCTTTACAGTCACTTTTGCTGTAAATTTGAAAGCCTCGCCTTTTGCAATTTGGTTAACGTCGATTTCTGGACGGTCAACCGGCTCAAGATTGTTTTCCTTGATCGCTTGTGTATAAGCATCAGGAAGCATAATATCAATTGCATCCTGGTACAGGCTTTCTACACCAAAACGCGATTCAAACATGCCGCGAGGCACTTTGCCTTTACGGAATCCAGGTACGTTTACTTTCATAACTACTTTTTTAAATGCTTGGTCAAGTGCTTGAGCAACTTTCTCTGCTTCTACCTCAACCTCGATTGAGACAAGATTCTTGTCTATTTTTTCCCATGTTGCTTTCATTTTATGCCTTCCCCTCCAAAAATGCGCATACTACGCATGTTATCACGTTTTATAAACCATTCCATTATAATCAAGATGTACTAGCTTTTCAAGATTGAGATCAAGGTTGATGTTCATCTCCATTGCCTTGAAGCAATACAGCTACCTGCCGTAGCACTCTGCAGGCCTGTTCATAACAAAATCTCGAGCTGTCATTTATTTCGTACAAATCGCGGATTTCATCATCATTGGCCCTTCCGTATACCGTCAAACACAACGTCAAATGCAGCGCTGCAGCAAAACATTGAGTGGATAAAACTTTTTCATCCGCCATTCGAGCGTATGTAGCCGTTCCATAAAGAAATTGCAAGCAGTCCTTCCAAAGCTCCATTGCAAAATAAGGCAGCGTAGGATCGTCCTGCTCGATGACAGATTCAGTTTTTTTCAAAATAGCGAGAATCGGCTCGGGGTACTCGGACAATGACAAAGGCGTGTCCGCAACAGCAAGCGTCACCTTCTCGCCCATCCGCTCCAGGGTAACCGATCGGTCTACGCCTCTGCGCTTCAAGCACTGCAGCGTTTTGAATTGAAGCACAGGATGAATTTGCTCAGACTCCAGCCATTGTATCAACTGGTCATCAATAAGCGGCAAGGACATATAGACTGCACGTTCCAGCGCCAGCAGCTGCTGCTCCAGCATCGGATGATTTTGAATAATATATACGATTTGATTCATATACGCTTCGTCCAGCTGCTCTGACTTCAGCAATTCAGCCCTCAGACGCTCTTCCTCCCCATAAGGGTCGTCATCCGCCTGATCCGCCGTCTGCAGCGCATCCTCTGTCTCATATGCTGGAAACGCCATATTAAGCCACTCAAGCAAGCTCTCCCATTCGGAGTAGTGCACATCATCCTGGCCTTGGCATTGAAGCAAAAAATGAAGCAGGCGCTTGGCTTCCTCGAACTGTTCGGCTTCCAGCATTCTTGTTAATTGAATTTGATATTCATCAAGCATTTTAGGAAATAAATAAATATTATCCTTGTTGTTGTTTGTCTTATCCTTATCGTCTGGAGTTGTAATACTAACACCGCCTTATGACGAAACTCTGTTGTATATGTATTTTGCAATCTCGCGTAAGATTATATCATGCCAGCGTTCAATAAAAAACTATCGGCTAATTTGCGAATTTTTTTAAAAAAGTACTTGCGCAATTATTAATGTCCGTGATATAGTATTACTCATGCGCATTATACATATGTCCCAGTAGCTCAGTTGGATAGAGCACTCGCCTTCTAAGCGAGTTGTCGGGGGTTCGAATCCCTCCTGGGACGCCATTTTAATTAAGAATCAATAAGATTGGTACATATGAGAAAGCCTTGAATCCTTTGGTAAATTGGGGTTCAGGGCTTTTTTGCTATTGGTCTGCTTATGTAAAAAATTACGTCTTCTCCCGAACAAGCCAGTTATTTTGCATAACAAATTTGAAGCTACACATACTGTAAAAGTGTTCAAAATGTACATATTTTCAACACCCTAGAGATGTTTGCAGTGATGCGGCTAAGATTTGGAGCGTGGGATAAGATGGTATTTATAATCACAATTGTAATTGTAGCTCTTTTTGCTATATGGGGGGCTATTGCGCCAGAACAACTGGCAAGCATCGCTAATGCGGCTTACACTTTCTCGATTAAAAACTTCGGCTGGTTTTATTTAATGGCGACACTGTTTTTTCTTTTATTTGCATTTTATCTAGCTTTCAGCCGTTTTGGCAGTATTAAATTAGGCGATGAGGATGACGAGCCTGAGTATTCGACACTTTCTTGGCTGTCGATGCTGTTCAGCGCCGGAATGGGCATTGGGCTTGTGTTTTGGGGAGTAGCCGAGCCGCTCTCTCATTATATATCTCCTCCCGAAGGAGTAGAAGGAGGAACGACAGATGCGGCAAGACTGGCCATGCGATACTCTTTTTTCCATTGGGGGCTGCATCCGTGGGCTATTTACACAATCATTGCGCTGGCACTGGCGTATTTCCAATTTCGCAAAGGCTATAAAGGTTTGATCAGCTCTACGTTTATCCCGTTGTTGGGCGAAAAGGCAGTGGCTGGCTGGCTTGGAAAATCAATCGATATTTTGGCGGTTATCGCCACAGTGTTCGGTGTCGCAACCTCGCTTGGTCTAGGCACATTGCAAATTAACGGCGGCTTAAACCATTTGTTTGGAGTGGAGATTTCTGTTTTATGGCAAATCATAATTATTGTTTTTGTTACCGTCTTGTTCATATTATCAGCAAGCACAGGCTTGGATAAAGGCATTAAGCTTTTGAGCAATACCAACTTAATTATCGCAGTGCTGCTGATGATTTTTGTATGGATGATGGGACCGACCTCGTTTATTTTTGATACGTTTACGACAACGTTAGGGAATTACTTGCAAAATATTGTTAACATGAGCTTGCGGCTTACTCCATTTTCTAAATCAAACTGGATTGGGACCTGGACGCTATTTTATTGGGCATGGTGGATTTCCTGGGCTCCATTTGTGGGCACATTTATTGCCAGAGTATCTAAAGGAAGAACGATTAAGGAATTCGTCATCTTTGTTGCGATTATTCCTAGTCTGTTCGGTTTCATTTGGTTTTCTGTGTTTGGCGGAACGGGGTTGCATTTAGAGCTTTTTGATACTGTCAAATTATCTGAGGTTATTCAGCAGGATACGACACTTGCGTTATTTTTAACGCTTGAGCAGCTGCCCCTTGGAACTATTTTAGCGGTTGTCGCAACAATTTTAATTGTGATATTTTTTATTACCTCTGCCGATTCAGCGACATTTGTGCTCGGCATGCTGACAACAGATGGTAAATTAAACCCGAGTAATAAAATTAAAATTACTTGGGGAGTGCTGCAATCTGCAATTGCGGTCGTATTGCTCATTAGCGGAGGGTTAACCGGGCTGCAAACAGCGTCCGTTGTAGCTGCACTTCCGTTTGCGGTTGTTTTAATTGGAATGTGCCTCTCTTTATTAAAAGCTTTGCAAAAAGAAGATGAAGAGCGACGTAAAAAAGAAAAGTTGCAGCGCCTGAAATTAAAACGTTTGCTGGAGGAAAGTATTGAAGCAGCTAAACAATAGTTAACGGGGAATATGATAATTCAATCTTAATGAATGGCCCATATTCAAATATATAAGGAACAAACACCCAATCACATGATAAATAAACGACATAATCTATCATGTACAAAAACACAGGAGGTGTTTATCTATGTCCGGTATTGCTGGCGATAGTTTCCGTCATAACACAGGTCAAATCCTGGTACTTTTCATTTTGTTAGTCATCATTGTATGCAGCTGCTTTGGCTTTGGAGGTTTCTTCTAAAATAACAATAATGAACTACATTTGCTGGGTGTAACTCAGCCATAATAAAATGCCTCGAAATACTGAAACAGGTTTCGAGGCATTTTTATGTTGTACTATTTTAAATCAAGCTGCAATTTGTTTACTTCGTTTGATTTTTTATGTCTGACAAGCTCTGACACTGTAACAAATTTAAAGCCTCTTGCCTTCAGCTCCGGCAAAATGATTTTGAGCGCTTCAACCGTCTGGTTAGAGCCGTAAACATTATCATGCATAAGCACGATATCGCCGTTACGGGCATTATCTAATACCTTTTTTACGATAAATCTCACTCCTGGAGAGCGCCAATCCTTCGTATCCTGGTGCCATGACCAAAGAATTACGGTATATCCGTTTTCCTTCGCCGCTTGCACAACCTGATCATTTATATGGCCTCCAGGCGGCCTAAACCAGGGGGAAATGCTTCCAGTTAGTTCAAAAATTTTATTTTTTGTTTCAGTAATTTCTTTATTAATTGTGCTGATTGGATAGTTGCGGTCAAAAAATTTATGGCTGTAGCCATGATTAGCAACCTCATGCCCTTCTGTAATTTGACGCTTTATTATATTTTCATTATGTTCAATCCGATTGCCTATAACAAAAAAAGTACCCTTCGCATCATATTGCTGCAGCACATCCAGTATTAAAGGAGTCGTATTGGCATTAGGTCCATCGTCAAATGTGAATGCAATTAGCTTCTCATCCGTATGAACCTCCCACATGACTTCGCCTCGCATTTCGTAATAATCGCGATTTTTTCTTTGAGGACTGCTCTCAAACCCTGACAAAAGTACAACGATTAATATGGATAAAGCTACAATCACTGCTCGCTTTTTATTCAAATGACACCCTCCTTAAAAAATGTAACATATATCTCCGCATATTATGATCTGACGGTTCGTTAATTATCCGATCTTGATTACAATTTCCTGATGATAACGATTGAATAATAATGAGACAAAGCCGCGTGGTATTTGACATAGAACAAGTATGTGCGGTCATACAGTACTTAATAATCAGAATGATTATGAAGGTTAAGGAGTTGTTGCTATTGTCAGATCAGTTCGTGGCTCGATCGCTTGAGGAAATAAGATTTTGGTCGCGGATTATGAAGGAGCATTCTTTATTTTTAAAATTGGGCTTTCGATGCGAGGATACACAATTAATTAATGAAGCCAATCAATTTTACAATGTATTTGAAGGGATTGAAAATCGGGCTAATTCCTTTACTTTAGGTACAGACCCCAGTGTCATTAGAAGGTTCAATGAAGAGGTTTATCATGCGGCCTCTTTTATTTGGGCATTCAAACGAAAGGTTCTGGGGCTAATCGTAACCTGTCAGCTTCCGGGAGCAAATAATTTCCCTTTGCTTGTTGATCATACGAGCAGAGAGGCCAACTATTTTAGAAATCGGCTTGCAGAATTAAATATGGGCAAATTGGAGCCGCTGCCGGATGCCATTATCGATGAGAATGTATTTTTCCTACGAATAATGGCTGATCATGCCAAGTTTATCAGCCATCTGCTCGACCCTTCAGAAAGAAAGCTTATTGAACAAGCCAATAATTTCAGCCATGAATTCGATCAACTGCTATATCAAGCGAGGGATCTTGATTCTATGCGCCCACAATCGCAAACGGTACCGCTTTTGGATCAATTTCTCGATCAAAACCGGGTTTCTGTCAAATCTCTTCGCGATTTTAAGAAAACAGCACGCGACCTGATTGAAGCCTGCCGAATAAAGAGTATTATTCATCCTTTATTAGCCGACCATGTATTTAGGGAAGCAGAGCATTTTCTCGTCATCATAGACATGTTTGAAAATAGTTTAACGGGGAATAATGCTTAGCTTCTGCATTGAGCATCACTCTACAATAATTATTTCAAATGAAATAGGCGTTTGCCGGGAGCATTATAGGATAAATATCCATAGACTGCTATCAAGGTTTATAACAAGATTTAGGAGGCTGTCTATGGAAAATTATCAGCAAATCTGTTGGAGCTGTATGAATAAATATGTTGGCATTCAAACAACTGACGGAGCGACCCATGACGGATTTATTGCACATGTCGACCAGGATTATGTCACACTTGCTATTCCGACCAATGAAATGATGCATCGCTGGTCTGGCATGCCCGCTAATGATGCCACCTTCAGGCAATTCGGCTTTGCTCCGGGCTTTTTCCCGCGGCGCAGATTTATTCACCGCCGCATTCCGTTCCCGCTAATTGCCAGCTTATTTTTGCTGCCATTCTTTTTCTAATCCAGATGCGAAAAACCGGCAAGCTGAGCAGTACAGCCAGGAATAGAAAGGGAAGCACTCCCCAAAATACAAAACGCCAGGACCATTGCTCAGCTATCAAACCAGCCACATAAGGGCCAAGCATGGAAGGAAGAACATACGCTGTACCGAGCGCTCCTAATATTTTGGCACGCAGCTCATCAGGATAGCTTAGTGAAATAGCCGTATATATACATGTATACATAGCGCCTGCTCCGAAGCCCTGCAGGGCTCGTGCGGCAATAAGCACATACATGTTGTCAGCAACAGCTGCTGCAATTAAACCGACGGCAAACAAGCAAATAGCTATCGAAAATAAAATAGCAGGCCCTTTTCTGTCTACTTGGCGGCCAACGACCAAGGTTCCGATAATTTGTGCAAGCAAATAAGCGCTGAATATCCATCCGAATAAATGAAGTCCTTGCAATTCGCCGGCAATAACCGGAGCAACCGTCGTCACGGCAAGCCCCTCGAAGCCGATCGTCATCGCAGCCAAAATAATACCAATCGATAAAGCCAGATAACGGGGACTAAAAATACTTGATGAAGACAATCTCTCTCACCTTCCATCCGATGTAAATATTATTCAGCATCCGGATACTTTCTAAAAAAAGATCTTTACAAACAAAATAAACTGCCGCTTTGACTTTGTCAACTTTTTTCTTTATAATCTCCTTAGAATTAGATTTTAAGGGTGATTGTGATGAATAATAAGCCTTCCCGCGGGAAAGAAGGCGCAGACCGGACAAGAAGATCGATTATAAAGCTGCTTAAACATAATGGTGCTATGGACGCCCATCAGCTGGCTGGTCAGCTGCAGGTTACAGCGATGGCAGTCAGACAGCATCTCTATGACTTGCAGGAGCAGGAAATGGTTGATTATACAGAGGAGCCGCGTGCAATGGGACGGCCCGCCAAAATGTGGCGGCTTACAACTGAAGCGAACCGCTTATTTCCTGACGGTTACGCTGAGCTTACGATCGGCTTGATCGAATCTATGAAGGAAACGTTCGGGGAAGAGGGTCTCGACAGACTGCTTGAGGTTCATAACCGCAAGCTGTCAGACAGCTATCTAAGTATGGTTCAGCATGCCAAATCATTGAAAGTGAAATTAGAGGACTTCGCAAAATCCCGTACAGCCGAGGGCTATATGGCCGAAGTTGTCGAGAATGAAAACGGCTCCTATTATTTCATCGAGAAGCATTGCCCAATTTGCGAGGCTGCCAAGGCATGTACGAATTTATGTAAAATGGAGCTGGAAATGTTCCGTACGGTCATTGGTGAAGGAACTGAGGTTATTAGAGGCGAGCATATTCTTAAAGGGGATAACCGCTGTCTATATAAAGTTACGCCGAACACCAAATCTGACTCATAAATAGTTTTGTATACTAAAGCAGGGTATCCGTTTGATAGAATAACGCTGTCTGCAGCGCTTCCCAAAGGATACCCTTTTCATGCAATTTGCTGTTAATTATGCAAAAAATCGAGGAAGATAAGCTTTGTTTGCTTCCAGCATTTCGTCAAGCAATTTTTTGGCGACTGCAGCGCTCGGCACTAGCGGATGGTGCGTCATCGCGAGCAGCGCGGCAGCGTATTCACCTGTAATTGCAGCTTTAATAGCGAGTGACTCATAGGTTTTCACTGCCTTGATCAGCCCTGTAATCGCTTCTGGGATGTGCTGCGGACGCAATGGCAAAGCTCCTTGCGCTGTCACGACGCAGTTCACTTCAATGCTGGCATCCTGCGGCAAAAAATCCAGTGTGCCGTCATTCTGCACATTCAATGTCTGGATATCCCGTTTATCCGTATATAAGGAGTGCATCAAGTTAACCGCCGCTTCCGAATAGTAGGCTCCACCGCGCTGCTGCAGCTGCTGCGGCTTTTCACTTAGCTCCACATCCTTGTACAGCTCGAACAGTTCCTTCTCCACCCGGCTCACGACATCCGCTCTAGTTTCATTTTTTTCATGAAGAGCCAATAAATCAGCATACATTTCATCTTTCATATAAAAATACTTCAAGTAATACGTTGGCACTGCCCTCAGGGCCTGCAAAAATTCTCGGTCCCAATCAAGCGCAGACACATTAGCCGCCACATACTCCTGCTCGCCTGACAGCAATTCCGGCAGCTTATCCACGCCATTAACGTAAGCTGCAGTTACCCAGTGCAAATGGTTAATGCCGACAAACTCCGCTAAAGCCTGGTTCTCCTCTACTTTGTACATTTTCGATAAAAACTTCAGAAAATTAATAGGAGAATTGCACAAGCCTATCGATTTGACGTTGGAATATTTGTGCACGGCTTCAGTAACCATCCCAGCAGGGTTTGTAAAATTAAGCAGCCATGCTTGCGGCGCCAGCTCCTCTATGTCACAGCAAATATCCAATATAACCGGAATGGTGCGCAGCGCTTTAAACATGCCGCCTGGACCAGTCGTTTCCTGTCCGATAACGCCGTGAGCAATCGGTATATGCTCATCCTTGCGTCTTGCCTGCAACTGTCCGACACGCATTTGTGTCGTTACAAAATCAGCGCCCTCTATCGCTGCACGCCGATCTAGCGTAAGCTCCACCCGAATGGGCAAGCCGGCTTTCGCGATCATTCGTTTGGCCAACGCTCCTACGATATCAAGCTTTTCTTTTCCTTCGGCAATATCAACAAGCCATAGCTCCTTAATCGGCATTTCATTATATTTATTTATCAACCCTTCTACCAGCTCTGGCGTGTAAGAAGATCCTCCGCCAATAACTGCAATTTTCAAGTGTTTTTTCTGCATCCTGTCCGCTCCTTATTTCCAAAATAGCTTTATTCAAATTTAATTGCTCGCAGCGCTGCGTCAATCTCTGCAGTAATAACTGCTCCGCCACCTTCCATTGCGCTCATTACAGCACCTATAACAGGCTCCACATCCAATTTGACGATCGATGCCCGCGGTGCAACACGGGTTACAGCATCTTCTATCGCTCGCACCATATGAAGCGTCTTGCCTTTTGTTAAAACACTGCCTGCCAGAACAACATCAAAAGCTTCAGCCTGCATATTTAAACGGCGTATAAGCGCGTTTACCGCGTTGCCATGCTCATCGCCCGCTTCTTTCAATATGGAAATAGCCACCTCATCCCCGCACTCCGCCGCCTCAAACACGAGCTTGGCAAGCTCTAATGGAGGATAGATTTGATGATCAAGCATATGATGGTACATTTGTTCAACTGTTGCGTAGCCCAAATGCTCGGGCACCAAGCTGCTCAGCAGCGTTGGACGCTGTTCGCGGCCATCCCAGGCGCGCACCGCGCTGCGGAACGCATGAACAGACAAGTCCGCTCCTGCCCCCTGCCCATCGCCATACAAATAGCCAAAGCCGCCATATTGCAATTCTTCGCCATGTTTGTTTCTTGCAGCGCTGTTAAAGCCTGTTCCGCTTATAACAACCGCTCCATACGCTCTTTTCGTGCCTGCCCTCATCGCGATCATCGTATCGCATGTTAAACTATAAGCAGGAAACCCTATCGATTCTATTAATGGTCTTAAAATTTTATAGTCAGGCTCTCTGTCCGCCCCTGCCAGTCCGAAATAAGCAAAAGCTACATCTTCTTTGACAGCGCCTGCAGCTTGCAGTGCTAAATTACAGGCCTTAACAATATTAACTTTTGCCTCTTCATATTTCACCTGATGATTGCCATTGCCCGTCATGCCTTGGCCAATCAACTCCCCTTTATTGTTCGTCAATACAGCATGAGTTTTACTGCCTCCAGCATCGATGCCTAAATACATCACGTTACTCCCCTCCTGCTAATAGCAGGCCGGCATTCATCAAATGCCAGCCTGCCCAATTAATACGGACTACATTGTCCTACTCTATAAATTCCATCAATTTAAGCCATACCTTCACAGCTTCAGCCCTTGTAGCATTGTCAGCAGGCGCGAATCGATTCTGTCCTTTGCCTTGCATAATTCCAATTCTGCTTACTTCAGCAACCTCTTGCTTCGCCCAAAACGGGATGCTTGACTCATCCGCGTATGAAGCTTGATCGCTTGTGCCGGCTTGCTCGGACAAACCTTTAAGCCTAATAATTCTGCCCAAGATCACCCCCATTTCAGCGCGGGAAATATTAGCTTGGGGCTGGAAGGTGCCGTTGCCGTACCCTTGCACCAGTCCCGCTTCGAGCGACTGGGCTACCGCCTGCCTAGCCCAATCGCTAATGCTTGCTTCATCTGAGAAGGTCAAGCTGCGCTTGCTGGCAGGCAAATCCAGCGCTCTAGCTGCTACAACTGCAAATTGCTCCCTTGTAATAGCCCGATCAGGCTGGAAGGTGCCATTAGGGTAGCCTTTAAACAGGCCGCTCTGTAAAGCCTTTTTAATAATAGCTTCCGCCCAATGCTGCTTAATATCGCTAACATCAAATTTTGGAACTTCCTGATCGTCTATTTCTTCAAGGTCTTCATCTCCGTCACCATCGCCTGGCTCCTCTTTAACTGGCTTTTCCGGCTGCCAGGTGCCTGGCACATTGTTCAACGTCGTAACGAGCCGCACATTGCTTGCTTCGGATTGGTTGCCAGCTGCATCATAGGCAATAACAGTGTAAGCATATTGCTTTGCTGGCAGTAGGCCTGTATCTTTAAATTCATGACTAGCAACTGTTGTAATTTCTACGCCGTCACGGAAAACTTTATACCCTTTTACCCCTACATTATCAGTCGAAGCCAGCCATTTCAGCTGAATCGTCGAGCTAGAAACTGCATTAGCGTAATCAATAACCGGTTTAGCAGGCGCTTCATAGTCAACGATTGCCGGTGTCCACCAATTCCCTGATGCAACGATCATGCTGAGCAGCCGGATATTGTTGCTGAAATAAACCTCATCCTCTGTTTTTGGCGCAGCATTGTAATCCCACAACTTGTTGAGCCATTGCTGATTGGATTGATCAATCATTGCACTTACCATAAATGGGGCAGAGAACGTAAGATCCTCCCATTCTGCCAGCTCCGTGTCGCCGTCAAGCGTATATCCGCTTCTTATATTCGAAGGCGTATGATCCGTTTTGGCGCGAATCCAATTATTCATAGTTGTCAGCTGTTCTAGTGCACGTTTCTCGCCAGATATTAAATAATCTGTGCCCAGTCTCCATGGTGTTCTCGCAGAGTTGTAATAATAATCTCCGTCATTTTCGGATTCTAAAAACCAAGGCGGAGCAGGTATAAAGGATTGGCCATCTTTAATAACAAAGTCCGGAATAAGCCCTGTTTCTGTGCTATGAGTCTTAAATAGACTGTTTAATATGGCATACGTCTGGTCTATCACTTGATCCCAGCGCTTATCACCGCTTACGAGGCGGTAATCCTTCAAATGCTGCGTCATCCAATCGGAAGGGCGAGTAGCGCTTGCCCACTTGCCGGAAGTAGCCCAATCCGCAATGCGCAGTGTCCAATCCGTCTTATTGACTTCTGCGTCCATAATCGCGTTAATTAACTTTTTCGCTTCATTCAAGTAATGAACATCGCCCGAGCTTCCCCACTGGCTGTGAGCCAGCAGCAGCGCATAGGCAATATCCATATCGCCGTCAGTAGCTGAATCTACTCCATTGATATCAATAATCGCAGTTCCTGTATCCCCTTGCTGCCAAGCCATTAAATTTGGATTGATTTCGCTTGGATGAGCCTTGAAATAACGGAACATAGCATCAAAATCATCGCGTGTATCCTCTTCCAGACCTGCCATTAGCGCTAATATGAGCATGCCGTAGCCATGTGCTTCGGATACCGTAATCGGCATATAAGTCATGCCGGTTTCCTCATCCGTTTCTTCCTCAAACCAGCTTCCGTCTGAATACCAGACATACTTTTGCGATGCGTCATATGGATTTTCAGTTAAATATTTGTTTTTCCATTCCTGGAATAAGCGTAAAACCGTTGCATCCATCTCCGCTTGCGAGATATGATTCGGCTTGATGCTATTGCCTGCATAATCGGTATGCTGCGGAAACGGCCTGTTTAGACCAGTACTGGATGGCTCTGTATTTGTCCTTACATCAATGCTGTTGCTGGCCATGGATTCCACATTCTCAGGACTGTAAGCCGTAACATGATAGAGGTAATTCGTATCTGGACTTAGCCCTGAATCCGCATAGGCTGCTGCACTCGCTGGCAGGTTGGCAATTTTTACGCCGTCACGATACAGATGATACCCGGAAACTTCTACGTTTCCTGATGGAGCTGCCCACTTCAAATTAACTTCAAATTGAGAAACCGCCGTTCCGGACAAATCAGTTGGCGCTGAAGGCGGCTCCAGCTCCACAGGCCCGTCAATTGTCGTTACTTCCACGCCAATTGAGTTCATTCTGGCGCCAACAGCTTTTATAACAAAATCATATTTTTTTGAGGGGTTCAGCTGTGGGACAACCAAGCTGTAATCTGCCATATCCTGTTCAGCAGCAATATACTCGCTCCAATGAACGGCAAGCTTGTCGTTTTTCTCGTAGATGCGGTAGCCTCTAATTGGTTCATCGCTGCTTTCAGGCGCGGACCAGGTTATCGTTGCTGCTGTTCCGTCTACTTTTACTGCCGCATTTGCTGGCGCGTTCGGCTTTAAATCAGTACGTTTAATACCATAGGAATCATATTTAAATAGGCCTTTGCCGACTGTACCCTCCTTTTCTTCATCAGCAACCGCAGCTGTGAAAGAATCAAAGGACAGAACATCACTAGTAACGGACACATCGATAAACATTTTTTTGAATGGCTGCTCGTTAATATTGGCAAAGAAATGATCATAGAGAATCGGATTTCCGTTCTCGTCCTTTTTAATAACTGGATTCCAGTTTTCATCAAATTCATGCAAATATTCTTGCTTCGTATAAAATTTATTGCCAAGTGCATTCGGCATTAAATAAATCGTTCCTTTAGGATTAACGGCATGGCCATTTCCATCAAATGTCAGTTCATCCTCAGGGATAACCTTATTTCCATACATCTGGAAGGATCGCATATACATATGGTCATGGGCTTCAAACACCATATCAATACCGAGCTCATCAAAAACAGGAATCAAATGCTGACGGTAAAATTGAACACGTTCGTCCTCGTAAAGCGCAGAATTATCGCCAGAGGCGTATGGGCTTTTGTGAAACGAAACAAATTTCCACTTTTTATCCGATTTCGCCACTGTATGCTTCATCCAATTAACTTGCGCTCTAAATTCCGGATCTTCCCAATCAATATCCTTGCCATTGGATGCCAATCCGCCTTCATATTGTGAATTAAACACGATATAAAGAGCGTCACCGTACTCAAAAGAATATACCGAGCCTTCATGAGTGCCTGCTACTACTTGCCGCGGTACATTGAAATGATGATAAAAATTGCTGTTGTCCGTCGTAACGTCCCCATCATAATCATTGACCTCATGCCCGCCCAGCACAGGCACGAAAGGCACATGCAGCAAGGAATCCTCTGCTACCTGAAGCATCCATTGCCACTGCGTCTCCAGATCGCCATTGTCCACTAAATCTCCAGCCGAAATTAAAAATTTTGGGCTCCCCATATATTGAACAGCCTTTCTAAACGTATCGCCCCATGCTTCGAAATTGGAAAGGCTGGAGGCCTGTGAATCAGCCCCTACAATAAAGCGGTAATCCTGATGCTCAGCGGTATCTGTCGTAAAAGAGCCGACCTTGCTCCACGAACCACTCTCTCCATTACCTAGGCGATACCGATATGTAACCCCTGGCTCAAGACCATCGGCAATGACCTTGTGGCTTACAAATGCCGTTCGCTTATCTGTTTGACGATCACCGGCGACCAAATAGGTGTTTACAATTTCTTCTGTTCCGCGAAATACTTTGGCACCGGTATCAGGAAATACATCGCCAGTTACTTTATCAGCCTCGATCACTTCCGCTACTGTAGGAGTCATTTGGTCGGTATACCATGCAAAAGCAATACTCGTTCTCGGGTCACCATTGAAAGCCATGTTTACGAGCCTCGGCTTATTAGGCGATTCAGCCAAAGTAAAGGACCAGGTAAAATCACTAATAAGAGCTGCTCCTTCTATACCCTGCACATTTTCTTTCATTATCGTTATCGTATAAGTTTCTCCATAGTCAAACTGAGGTGTATGGATGATCAGACGCGACTTATTTGCCTCATCAATAGTTGCATATGTTCCGCTAACAGCTTCATCGCTTCCATTTACGACTTGAATGCCGTTATCAAGGAGTGTGATTTCCTTATTAAAAACGACTGCGACCTCTGTATCTTTGTTCACTTGCTTGTCTTGATGAGCTGGCGTTGTGCTGACAGCGATCAGCGGCTCGATCACTTCGCCGAGCGCGTTTCCTTTGATAATGACATTATCGATCGTGCTGACTCCCCATTCGCCAAGCTCCCTTTGCGGGTTTGCTGCAGCAGCCGATTGAATGACCCAGCGAATATAAACCTGCTCCTGATCGCTCATCCATTCCGGCAGTTTCTGATCAACAAGCCTGCAATCATCGGAATTGCAGCTGCTTGAAGGCGGCAGCACTACATCTTTCACCTTCGTCCAATGGATTTGATCTGTACTTACTTCTACAGCAAAATCCTTCGGCCCGGAGTTACCGGAGCGTTGCTCGGAGGATAATGTAATATTGTCGAAATTCTTAGTAGATAGTGTAACGAGCCAATACTTTGTATTAATGCCTTCTCTCCAGTCAACATACCCCGTATTCCCTGAAGCGGAGTCATATTTGACATTACCGATAACCGTCATTTGGGCAAGATTGCGATATAATCCGCTCGTGGCACCGGCTAGCCGATTTTCATTCACAATGCCGCCCTGCGACATCCAGGCTGCAATCGTATGATTGCTGCCAGTGCCGGATTCGGCACTGACATAGTTTTTGCTGGTTACAAACAGGTTCGACAGCAGCAGCATAGCTGCCAGCAGTATCGCTATTCCCCGCTTATTTGATTGATTGAATCTGGGCATTATTTTTCTCCTCTCGAACGTTAACCGCCGTTAATAACAAGAACTGGACGTCTGGAGGCTGTTGTATTTTCTTTCGATGCAAATGCCGCCCCATAATCTTCGGTCAAGCCTATGATTCTAAAATTCAATTGATTGCCTGATTGCTGCTGAACATAGGAAGTAACATCCAAATAAACATACTGTCCCGCTGCACTGGCAGTAGCAGAGCCCAAAGCGGTTCCAGCTTCCGTTGGCCGATTGGCATACGTAATTCCCGTCTCCGTCCAAGAGTTGTTCTGAATGCCATATGCTCTAAGAGGGAAGGTCGGCGTGTTGCTATGCAAGCTAGTCACATACAGCTTGATTTGAGCAGAATTAATCGTTCCAGAAACAGAGGATTTATTAAATCTCAAGTAAGCTTCTCTCACATAGGCAGAATTATTATCTCTTTTCTTTACCGTCAATGTCGTATCTGTACCATAGTTGTTACTTGTCATACCGCCATGTACATAGCTGTCGGCTGTAACTGCCAGTGTATAGCCTGTGGAGGCGCTTGCAGGAGCGGGCTTCCACCAATTTCCGGAAACAAAAAGCATATTCATTAAATTGTAAGTGTCGCTAAAATAGCTTGATTTCGCGTTTTTCATATAATCCCAGCCGGCATTTACCCAGCTTTGGTGGCTAGAGTTAGCGGTTGCTGCAGAAATGAAAGGCGATGTAAATACGGCAGAGCTATAGCTGTTCAGAGCATTGCCGCTTAGTGTATAACCCGCGGTTATCGCTGAAGGCGAGCCGCCAGTCTTGCCTTTTATCCAGCCGGAAATCTTGTCCGCAATCGTCTTTGCTCTTGTCTCCCCGTAAAAGGCATAGTCCATTACTACGCGCAGCGGTACTCTGGCAGCATTATAGTAATACTGATTGGTTTCTTTAAATTCATTCAAAAACCATTCAGGCGCCGGTTTGGCCGGATTGTCTACAATAAAGTCTGAAATAAGTCCTGTAGAGGAAGCGTAGCTGTTGCTTACCTGGCTATAAGTCGTGTATAACGTGTTAATGACGTTGTTCCACGTATTGTCGCCTGTTACGTCGTAGAAAGCTCTCAGATGGCTGAACATCCAGTCAGATGGCCTGGAATTCAAAGCGCTCTTGGAGTCCCAATCACCAAGATTCAAGCGATTATTCGTAGTAACATTGCTTGACTTGATCGCATTTATCATATTTTTAGCTTCTTGCAAATAGTTGATCGTGCCGCCCGAGCCCCATTGGTGATGAGCTAGTATGAGCGAATACGCAATATCTAGATCGCCGTCAGTAGCCGAGCTGAAATTTCCTTGAGCATTCACATGATCTGCGACTACCCAGCCCATCAATGCAGGGTTAATGGAGCTTTTATACGCTCGCGCAGTTTTGAATAATCCGTTGTATATGGTTTGGGCTTGAGAGTCGTGACCAGCCATCAGCACGGTAATAATCATGCCGAAGCCTTGACCCTCGGATGTGCCAAGAGGGGTATAACCTCCCGCGCTGCCGGTAATTTCTCCTTTCACATAATAGCCGCCTGGCAGCGAGGATAGATTATTTTTAAGGTACTTGCCTTTCCAGTAGTCATAATAGGAGGAAACAGATGCGTTGAGTGAAGCCTGACTGACATGATTAGGTTTAATGATGCCGGCAAATGTTTGCTGCTGAGGAAACGGCCTTGCTTCATTGGCCGCTGCTGCCAAGCCGCCCGGTACAAATGGCAGCTGTGGCAAGCTGGCTAGCAGCAGCACTGCTAGACCGGCCAGCAACGTTTTTCTCAAGCTTTTTACACGCGTAAAAATAGAGACTAACATATAGACACCTCCTTGGAATTACAGATGATTTTTTGATCTGCATGTTCATTATAGAAGGTGCGTAACAAGTTAAACTACTTGCATAATCAACGATTACTGATATAAATTAATTATTTTGCAGATATGGGTGGATTTGCCGGAATGATGATCAAGACGGTTGTTCCTATTCCCAGCTTGCTGAAGATAGAAACGCCATACGGCTTGCCATAATGAAGTTTAATGCGCTGATCGACATTGCGGATGCCGATGCCTACGTTTAATTGATCCAAAGGATCGAATATTTGCCGGATCGTATCCGGATGCATGCCATAACCGTCATCAATTATTTTTATGACAACCTTTTTATCTGCTTTTTGAATAATGACACGCATTCTAACGCCGCTTTCCGTCCAGGCATGCTCAAACACATTTTCAATGATCGGCTGGAGAATCAGCTTGATTGTTTCACAATCCAGCGCATCGGGATCTATGTCGTACCAGGCTTGCAGCTGCTCGCCATACTTCGTCCGCTGAATATTAATATAAGCCTGCGCCTGCGCCCATTCATCCCTCAGCAATATTAGGTGCTTCCCGTCATTCAACGTTAGGCGATAAAATTTGGAAAGATCGATTACCATGCGGTTAAGCTTCTCTACTTCGCCGAATTTAGCCAACGAGCTGATGGAAGACAGCGTATTATATAAAAAATGGGGATTAATCTGGGATTGCAGCGATTCCAGCTCTGCTTCCTTTTTTTCAATATTCGTCAAATAAACTTCGTCTATGAGCGCTTCGGTATCCTTTCCCATATCATTCAGCGCTTTGGCGATCATGCCAAATTCGTCATTCCCTTTATAGTTCATCCGCTTGTGAAATTCCCCTTCGCGGAATGCGCTTAGCACCGACACAATTTTCCCAACCCTTTTCGAGAAATAACCGCTTAAAAAATAGCCGACCATAATAAACACAATTAAACAAGCGATGCCGACAATTACCGTAACCGTACGCACTTGGTCAATATCTTTTTCTATAATTGTAGTCGGAATAAGCGTTATCAAATTCCAGTTCAAATAAGGCAGACTTTCTTCAAGCACAATATGCTCACTATAATAATCGCTGTCAATCTGATTTGGAGCCGCAAGCAGCAGTTCCCCAGAGGAATATACAATCTCTCCCTGCTCATTCACGATATAGATGGAGCTTCCTTCGCCAATTTTTTCGCTGTCCACGCTATGAAATAAATCCGACAGATTATATGTAATTCTCATAAAAGCCAGCTCTTTGAAGTCTCTAAATTCTCGCACATCAACTACACGCCGCAGCAACGATATTAAACCATGCTCTGCATCATCCTCTATTTGAGCCCAACGCATCGTATGCCCGTATTCCTCCGCAGGAAATTCCATATACCAAGCTGTGTCTTTTATCCGATCAATATAATATAAGTCAAAGCTGCCATTGGTTAATACATAGGGTACAGCTATCCTTTTTAGGCTGTACACTTCATAAAGTGTTTTGTTATGGATGTAGAAGGAAAGCAAGGCCGGTAAATTGGACGATTTTATAGTATCCTGCAGCTTCGGCAACAAATAATTAGCTGTATTATCATACTCATCCCAACCCTCATGTTTTTGTTTTAAAATGAATATGAGCTTAGAATCATGATACAGCAGCCTGGAGGTATGAATGGCCGCATCCAGCTTATATGTAATATTGTCCGTTATTTGCTGCAAAGTGCCATTAATATTGTTTTTTGTTTGTTCGCGAATAGAAGTCACATAGATCGTGCTGGCTATAGCAACGACAGTAACTAGCGGAACCACAATAAGCAAGCAGTAAGAAAGCATCATTTTGTAGCCTATCGGTATAAATCGCAGCTTTTGTCGCGGCTCCATATCAGCTCTCCTTTAGAATCAAATCTTGAACTTATACCTGTTTTCTATACTCATTGGGGGTCATGCCAAAGCTCTTCTTGAACTGTCTGCTGAAATAAGGCAAATAACGATACCCGACTATGTCCGCTACCTCATATACTTTTATCGTAGGATCCTTTAGCAGCTCTGCCGCCTTGTCCATCCGCAGCTCGATTACATATTCACTATAATGCTTGCCTGTCTGTTCCTTAAACAGCAAACCCAAATAATTAGGAGAGAAAGTGAAGCGATCCGCCATTTGCCGCAGAGTCAAATTTTCCTGCAAATGCTCTTTGATGTGATCCATAACATCTCGGATTAAACGGCTGTTTTTATTTTGACGTTTTTGGTTAAGAAGCTCGGATATTTCATACAAATTTCTTCTCAGCCAGCTTTGAATATCATTGATCGTCTCGAAGCGAAGCAACACGTCCAAATCCTTCAGCTCAAGATTCAATATTTTAAACAAGTCTTCATTCTCCTGATGCAGAAACAGCTGCAGTTTCATCACAATATGCAAAACAAAATTGTATACGGTAAACCGCGATGACCATTGCGCAGTCATTCGAAATAAAACCGCAAGCTCATCATGCAGCTTAACGAGCTCGTAATTAGCAACAGATTCAAGCAAAGTATCCAATTGAATGTCCAAATGCTCTGCATGCATTTTCTCAGAGCACGGTATGTCGGAGTAGGCAATCCATTTGCCTTTTCCGGCGAACATTTTGTGATCAAGCGCTGCTGCAGCCTGTTTAAAGGACATTCGAAGCTTCTCCTTACAATAAACAGCTTCTCCTATGCCGCCTGTAATTGAAAATGGCAGTTCTTGTTGTATCCTATCATTCATATCATGCAAATCTACACCTCTTGACAGGCAATTTTCCAACAGGATCACGAGGCGATGCTCCCCTATTTTGCTTACATAATTAATGTTTCTTTCTTGACATGCCTCATAGGTGTATTTGCGAAAAATAGCAATCCATTCATTCTTTTCATGTTCCGAGTAGTGATTGAGCTTCCAGGCCAAATCGTCAGGCTCCAAGACAGCTACTTGGATCGGCCAGCATAATTGAAGCTGTTCTTCGATTTCATTAAATGTATGCATATATTGTGGATTGGCAGGGTCCTCCAACAGTATTTGCCAGAAGTCTTTTTGTATCTTGGGAATTAGCTGCTTATAATTTTCCTCGGCTTCACGTCTCATTCTTTCTTTATCAAGCTCGCTTCTAATCGAAAGCAAGGATTGTTTCACTTCATCATCATCAAATGGTTTAAGCAAATAGCCGCTGGCCTGCAATGACAGAGCTGCCTTGACATAATTGAATTCCTGATGACCGCTTATAAACATAACTCGCAGATCACTTTGCTTATCGATCGCTTTTCTGGCAAGCTCCAGTCCAGTCATAAGCGGCATATGTATATCTGTTATTAGGAGGTCAATAGTGTGTTCATTCATGAGCTCCAACGCCAAAAAGCCGCTGTTAACGGCTCCCACAACTTCAAATCCTAAATCACTCCAAGGAAAAAACACTTCCAGCGCTTGCAAATCAAGCAGTTCATCGTCCACGATAACAATTTTATATGCCATGCACTCACCTCAATAAGCAATTTATGTGAAGTTAAAAGAGATTAGGGGGGAGCCCCCCCCAATCCTATTGAAGTTCAAGCACTATTGGCTTAATAGCTTTAAATTTTCCTGCCAAATTTTAGTTTGGAAAGCAAGCAATTTTTCATATCCTGCCTTCTGGGCATCTGCCTCGGCTTTATCTAAAATTTTAATCACTTCTTCTTCGTTTTTGGCATATAGCGCTTTGGAGAAGGATTCCGTGTAAATATCTTCTATTTTTTGCTCAATAATTCCTTCATCGGAATCTGGAAAAGGATGCAAATTAACAAATGCCGAGGCGTTAAATTGCGTTTTCCAAGTAATTTCTGTCTGCCATCTCGTTTCCCAATTTCGTTTTTCTTCCGGAAAAGTAAGCTCAATTGCAGCTTTGCGCGTATCGATAAAGACTGTATTTCCATTCCATTGGAAGTTGTTGGTCGTATTCATCAGCTCGGCAACCTTAGCGCTCTCAGAGAAGTAACGATCATTAAATAGCGGTCCGCCTTCCTCGTTTGTGCCTTCCCAGTACAAGCCTTCAGGACCCCAGAATATCGTGCGCTGTCCCTCTTCTCCCGTGTACCAATCTAAAAATGCAAAAATATGCTCAGGGTTTTTATGATTCGTTGTAATAACACTTACGTTCCAGCCAACACTCGCCCAGTCTCCCGGCCACACTTTGTTTTTATCGACGCCTTCCTTATGAAGCGGCCAGATCATCATATAGCCTGGATGATTCGGATTTGATTCCTTTACGAGCGAATCTGCAAGCGCAGCAATCTCTGTAGGGGTTGAGGCAGCAAATACAGCTACGCGATCGGAATACATTCTCTCCTTCACTTGATCTTCTGTCTGCGTTAAGGCATCATGCGTAATCAGCTTCTCTTGAAACAGCTTGTTGGCAAAAACCATCATTTCGCGGAAAACAGGGTTTACGAATAATGAAGTAAGCTTATCGTTTTCTGGCACCGCAAGCTGACTAATATAAGTTTTAGGGAAATCATTTGCAAAGCCAGATACCATCAGCTCGATTCCTTGGCGTTCTATGCCCGGATCAAAAGGGGTAACGCTTGAACCATACTTCTCCTTTACCATTTTCAAATAGCTGTACAAATCGTCGAAGGTTTCCAGCTTAGGGCTGCCAAGCTCTTCGTAAATACGCTTATTGACGACATAGCCGGAATTTCCGTTAGGCTGTGTTGTATACCAATTCGGAAACTGATAAAGTTTACCGTCTGGAGAGCGAAGTAAATCAATCGTAGACTCGCCAACCCATTTTTTCATATTCGGGTACTTATCCAGCCAATCATCAAAAGGCACCAGCATGCCGGCTTCGCGCAGCTTCTCCACATCGGAGCCGCGTTCCAGCCATATGACGTCCGGCAAAGACTTCGAAGCAATCATCGTGCTTAGCTTTTGCTCAGCGTTGTTGCCGGAAGGAATACTTGTTACCGTTACCTTTTTATTTTCTTTAATCCAGGCAGTCGCTGCATCTTCACCCCAAGGGTACATCGTGTACCAGTCATAATGGCCATAAAAGGTAAAATCAACTGGTGTTTCCCCAAGTACAAAGCCTTTTTCCTCTTCATTATCCTTCCCCTTGTTCACGTTCGTCGCAGCAGGACTTGTATTTGGTTTCTCGTTTGATCCGCTGTCTTTGCTGCAGCCTGTTAAAATAATCGTAAAAACAAAGATGACGGCAAGTGAAAACTTAAAGCTTTTGTTCATTTTGTTCATTTTGTTCATCTGTAAATATCCCCTTTCATTTTTTTGTTATATGTTCAAAGCAATTTGCTTCAAACTACTCCTTAAGCGAACCTATCAAAACGCCTTTTACGAAATATTTCTGAACAAACGGATAAACAAGCATGATCGGGATTGAGGCGACCATCATCGTAGCCATCGATAGGGACTTAGTAGTCACATTGCTTCTCATGCGCGACATCGCAGACTTTGCAGCTGAATTGAGCTGCGACATTTGCTCAGTCATAATGTTGGAATTCAATATTTGCTGAAGCTTCGTTTGAATAGGCAGCAGCTCTGCTTTATTAATAAAAATACTTGGTGCAAACCAATCGTTCCAGTGATACACCGCCGTAAATAGAGATAACGTAGCAATTACCGGGCCTGACAGCGGCAGAGCAATTCGGAAAAGTGTTCCCCAGTTCGTGCAACCGTCAATTTTCGCTGATTCCTCCAGCCCATCGGGAAGCCCTCGAAAAAAAGTTCTGAAAATAATCATATTCCATACACTAATCATTCCTGGTATAACCATGACCCAAAAAGTATCCATCATGCCAAGCTCACGAATTAGCAGGAAATACGGGATTAAACCGCCGCTAAAGTACATTGTAAAAATACACATAACCATATAAAATTTCTTGTTCATCAAATTTTTTTTGGACATGCCATATGCGAAAATTGCTGTAGCTATAATGGACAGGAACGTTCCTACAACCGTCCGCAAAACGGAAATGATAAACCCGTCGACGATGCGGCTGTCCTTAAATACAATTTGGTAATTATCCCAAGTGAAATTTCTCGGCCAGAAGGTTACCCCGCCCAATGCGGTGTCCGCGCCATTGTTGACCGAAATAACAGCTGAATTCCAAAAGGGGTAAAAGGTAGCAAACCCGAGCAGGCATAGGAATGTATAGATTACGATATACATAGCCTTATCCCCGCCGCTTAACTTCATCATAGCTGATCATCCTTTCTTGGCCGCAAGCCTACTACCACAAGCTATTGCCGCTTCGGCGGGCAGCGTAGTTGGCAGCAGCCAGCAATGCTATACTGATAACCGCTTTGAACAGCCCAATCGCTGTCGCATAGGAATATCTTTGATTTTGAATGCCGATACGATAAACATAAACATCAATAACATCAGACACTTCACGAATAGCCGGGGATTCCAGCAGCAAAATATCTTCAAAGCCGGCACTGAGCAAATTGCCGATAGCAAGAATCATAAAAATAATGATGACCGGCATAATAGTCGGTATGGTAATCAAGTACATTTGCTTAAAACGGCTGGCGCCATCAATCGATGCCGCTTCGTAAAGCTGCGGATTGACGCCTGCAATCGCTGCCAAATAAATAATCGATCCGAATCCGATTCCTTTCCATACATCGGCCATAACGAGAATGCTCCAAAAGTACTGCGGCAAAGAAAGAAAGCTGATCGGTTCCTCAATTAAATTAAGATTGACCAAAAGCATATTCACACTGCCGTTATCGGTGGACAGCATGGAGGAAACCATTTGGGCAACGATAACCCAGGATATAAAATGCGGCAAATAGCTGATCGTTTGGATGAAGCGTTTAAAAAACATCTTTCTTACTTCATTCAGCATAAGCGCCAAGATGATAGGTGCCGGAAAACCTATTAGCAGCTTTAGAAAACTGATTACGATTGTATTTCGCATCACCCTTGAAAAATCTGAATCATTGAAAAAAGCGCTGAAATGTTTAACCCCTACCCAAGGACTATCCAAAAAGCCTTTGAATAAGCTGTAATCCTGAAACCCGATCATCACCCCATACATAGGAATGTATTGGAATACAAAGATCATGAGCAGCGCAGGGATGACCATCAGCTGTATATCCCATTGAGCAGCCAGCCGATTCCAATAAGATCGTTGCTCAAGCGGAAGCTCCTTGCCCATCGCTTTATTTGATTGAGCCATTAACGTTTTCTCCCTTCCTCTCATACTTGGCTTGTGACACTCATTATAGCGACAGGACGCTGGAAGAAACTACTTGTATTGTCAACGAATTGTGATACAAATTAATGATGGCGTTAAAAATTATCGATTTCTCGCAAGGTTAAACTTCTCCGCCGTCCAAGTTTATAGTAAAACTTATAAATGCTTATAATTGCACAAAAAAGCCCATCATCTCGATGGGCTTTTCCTTACAATATGTTCATTGTTTCAATATGCTGCCTAGTTTCGTCCGTCCCGAGTTCATAAAGCTTGGAATAGATTTTTTTAATAATGTAATCATGATCAGCCATAAGCTCTGCGTTTGGCGTAGCCTCCAGCGGACGAAGCATGCTATGCCCTGTTAGCCCCGTATCCATATGATACATTTCGTCAAACAATTCCTTGAGCTGCATGACTTCCAGCTCGCTGGCTATAATCTCCAGCTCATAGCTGGCTGCCTTCGGATCGGCCAAAACTTGCATCGCTTGTACGGATACATAATACGGTATTTTGTGCTGCTCATGCTGATTGTGCTGCTCCATGCAAAAGCCTCCTTATAACCTGCATTTCTAATAGGTGATAAGGTAGCTTTCCCCAACATATCCCTTTTTTATTCCTGCTTCTTCACGCCGCAAACCGGGTTATGTACTTATGTATTAGCTTACATTTGCCCTTCAAGCTTAGCCAGCAATTTCCTCAGTGCTTCTCCGCGATGGCTAATCTGCTGCTTTTCCGCTTTTGAAAGCTCAGCTATAGAGCACCCAAGCTGTGGCAGCCATAGCAGCGGATCATAGCCAAAGCCGCCTTCACCTAGAGGCTTGTCCATAATATAACCGCTAACGGTACCTTCTGCTTCTATAAACTCATCTTTGATTGGATCATACAAGGACAGCACGCATACGAAATGCGCCTTGCTCAGCAAGCTTCTGTCCGCTGGCCATGCTTCTATTTCCTTGGCTTCTATATGTGCAGCTGCGGCCTTAAGCTCATGCAGCAGTTTGTCATTATTAGACTTATCAGTTGCGCCTTCGCCGGAATAACGCGCGGAGTAGACGCCCGGTGCACCGTCAAGCGCATCTACACAAAGGCCCGAATCATCAGCTAGCACAGGAATGCCAAGTGCAAGTGCCATTGTTTTTGCTTTTTTGCGCGCATTGGCAACAAAAGTATCGCCGTCCTCTACAATATCCGGTATATCAGGATAATCGGCTAGGCTGGTTACAATCGTATCGCCTGTTTGCAAAGCATGCTGAAATTCTAGCAATTTGCCAGGGTTTCTTGTAGCAATAACGATTGTTTTTGGGCTCGAGTCCAGTTGCTCATTACTCATTGTGAAGCCTCCCCAATTCTCGTGCCTCTTTCGCCAAGCACTTCCTTTTGAATTGAAATTAATTGTTGAATGCCAGATTCAGCCAGCTCTAGCAGCTCATTGAGCTCCTGGCGAGAAAATGGAGCTTCCTCTCCTGTTCCCTGCACCTCTACAAATTTGCCGCTGCCAGTCATAACTACATTCATATCCACCTTCGCGCTGGAATCTTCCTCATAGTTCAAATCAAGAATAGCCTCGTCATTAATAATACCAACACTGCTTGAAGCAAGGAAAGCGGTAATTGGATATTTCGCGAAGGAATGGGACTGAGACAATCTGTGGACTGCTATAGAGAGAGCTACAAATGCTCCTGTTATCGAAGTTGTTCTTGTGCCGCCATCTGCTTGTATAACATCGCAATCCAGCGTAATCGTACGCTCGCCCAATGCGTGCAAATCTACTACAGAACGAAGCGCTCTGCCGATCAAACGCTGAATCTCCATTGTTCTTCCAGAAAGCTTTCCTTTTGCCGACTCACGATGATTGCGAGAATGAGTTGCTCTTGGCAGCATGGAATACTCTGCTGTTACCCAGCCTTTGCCCTGTCCTTTCATAAATGGGGGAACACGTTCCTCAACGGTTGCTGTGCAGATTACTTTCGTATCGCCAACCTCAATCAACACTGAGCCCTCTGCGTGCTTATTCACATCTGTTGTTATTAAAACGGCCCGTAATTGATTGGACTGCCGCTTGTCATTTCGCATGTATAAAAGCCTCCTGATTTTTTAATCTTTATTATTTTAACAAAGTAAAATGCGAAATGCACCTTTCTGAAGCAATCGGGCAAAAAAAGAGCCAAAGCTGCGTCAGTTACGCAGCTTTGGCATTAGAGGGGTTAGGATTTAATCTTGTTTACATGCAAAGGCTTGTTGACCGGTTTGCTATAAATCTGGTTGCGGTCATCAACAACGTCTGTTTGCCCGTTCAGCTTGATTTGAACAGCCTGGGCGTCCGTGTTTTCCGTCAATGACAAGACGACCGCCTCAAGCATTTCAGACGGAGCAGGCTTGTCGCTCGCATAAGTGCTGTCCTCCAGGTCGATCGTTACAACACCGTCCTTTTCCTCTATGCTCAATACTTCAACACCCGGCATTATAACCGAAATAAGTTCTTTTTTGTTTAAAGGACCTGCTATCAGCTCTTCCATAGCAGCATGCACGGTAGAATCAGAGCGATTAATCAAGCGGGTTACAGGCACGTAATATTGCTCGTCATAATAAGTCATCGAAGAAAAATATAACATTACCGGATAAGAATTTGTATAATTAACACCATTTGCAAGCTCCAAATTAATGCCCATTTCTCTTGTTAATACTTGATCCAGCGGCATACCGCTTGCAGGCATCTCAGCTAATCTTTCGCCCTCATGATAAATTTCTACGCCTTGCACATCCGGTAATGAAGTAAGCGCCCAAGTGATAGATTCTACAATAGCACGCTCATCCTGGCTGTTATAATCAGCAAAGGATTCTGAGAAATCAACCTTTACAATATGCGTTTCCGGATTATGCTCATATTCTAGCACTTGCGTTCCTTGCGGAATCATCGCCCGGAAATCTTCAGGCAATACGTTTGCATATGTGCCGTTATCAACCATCATCTCCAGCACTCTCTGGCCAGCTTCCTCCTCAGCGCCCAGTACTGCAGGCAAGGAAACAGGCGCCAAATAACCGTTGCGATCCTGCAGGTACACCGTTATATTCTCTGCTCCCTCCATATTTTCCACGTCGACAGCTCCAAGCGTTGATTTTGCTCCATCCTCCTGCTGATCCTCGAGTTCCACCTGCGGCGGGTCAATTTCCTTACTCCCCTTGTTCCAAATGCCACACCCAGCTACTAGTACCGGCAACACCAGCACAGCTGTAAGCGCTGTGCGGCGAATCCACTTGTTCTGCATCATAATCGTGTATCCTCCCCAATCAATTTTTGCCTGTCGGCTTTGTACAATTCCTTATTTGTAGTAATATGTATACGAGCCCTTCCCTGTTTTAGACCAATTTGTCCATTAAAAAATGAGGGGGATTTACAATGAGTGAATCTGCAAAGTATATGTTGAATAGCAAAGAGGTTGCTGCAGCTACTTATGAGCTGCTTGAACAAAGAGGAGTAACAAAAACAGCGATTGCTGAGCTTGTCCATTTTCTGCAAAAAGACTATTTCCCTGGACTTACACCAGAAATGTGCACCGTGCATGTGGATGCCGTCCTATCAAAGCGCGAGGTGCAAAATGCTGTTTTGACAGGTATTCAGCTTGATATTTTAGCTGAAGAAGGCAAGCTGATGGCACCGCTACAAGCTATGATTAAAAATGATGAAAGCTTATATGGCTGCGATGAAATATTGGCGTTGTCCATTGTTAATGTTTACGGCAGCATCGGGTTTACTAATTTTGGCTATATCGACAAAGTGAAGCCTGGCATCCTTGTACACTTAAATGCGAAAAACGGCCAGCATGTGCACACTTTCCTTGATGATATCGTAGGCGCTATTGCCGCCTCTGCCGCTAGCCGCATGGCACACCGCAGACAGGCTGAGCTGGAAGGCGTAACAACACCGCCGCTTGACTAATAATTGCTTTCTTCTTTTGGTCAAAAAAAGAATCTATATACATTTCAGGTAGCTAGTTTTTGCTTTTTGGCCCCAACAAGGAACTAAATGCATTTCATGTATCTAGTTTCTCCTTTTTTACCGAATAAACGGTTCTACATGTATTTCATGCATCTAGTTTCATTGAATTACCCGATATAGTGCGAAACGCGCCAAACTAGATGTAGTTTTTCCCCTTAGAATCGCAAAAAAGCCGAATTACTTAAATCTAAGTACATGAAATGCAGTTAGCTTTAGCGCGTGAGTACATGTTCAGTTCTACTACAAATAAAAATCGCCTCTCCGCCTGCCTATCAGGTCAAGAGAGGCGATCTTTTTATTTGCTGGCACATCATTAGTGCCCGTTCCACAAATCAGGATTTGCCAACACAAAGCATAGACAGCTGTTCAGCGTCTCCATTCCTCCGGCAATAGCTGCTGGTAGCTTGGAAGCAAATAGCGGTCATCTATTAATAAAAGCATGCCACGGTCAGTCTCAGAGCGGATCAATCTGCCTCCGGCCTGCTGCACCTTATTCATGCCGGGTATAACATAGGAATAGTCATAGCCGTTCTTTCCTTGCCTATTGAAATAATCACGCAATAAATTGCGTTCTGTACCTAACTGGGGCAGCCCTACTCCTATGACAGCTACACCGGATAGACGATCTCCGATTAAGTCAATGCCTTCGGAGAATATGCCTCCCATAACGGCAAAGCCAATTAGAGGGCGCGTATTGCCTGCTTGAAAGGAAGCAAGAAAATGCTCCCGCTCCTCCTCAGACATGCTTGCGGTTTGCAGCATTATGACTTCGTCACTATGCTCTGAATTTGTCAGTTCCATATATGCCTCATGGACAGCATTCATATAAGCATATGAAGGGAAAAAGGCAAGAAAGTTGCCCAGCCTCGCTGCCAGCGTTCGTTTAAGCAACCTAGCAATCGGCTCATAAGAAGCTTCCCTATCATGATAGCGCGTCGATAAAGGAACGATCTCTACCTCCAGCTGCTCTTTGGAGAAAGGCGACGGCAGCGACAACGTATAATCCTTCTCCTCAGCTCCGAGCATGTCCATGTAATAGGACAACGGCGAAAGCGTAGCAGAGAAATAGATATGGGAACGATAGCCTTTACCCATTTGGCGCAGCATTGCTGAAGGGTCCATGCAAAACAGCTTTAAGGTTACTTCATTTCTGCCTAGCTCTGAATAAGCCACATAACGCTCATCAAACAGCTTTGCCGTTCGGACAAACTGCTGCGCGGCAAAATATGCATCCAGCAGCTGACTGCCTCCCTGTTCTGCTTCATTTCTATTGGATCCAATCCCGCTGGACAGGGCTGCTTCCGCAGCATGCACGAAAGCCTCTGCCAGTTCCACCAGCTCACTCGGCAGCTGCGATGAAATCGTTATGGAATTCTCGCTTTCCTTGCGCAGCGCAATAAAAAACTGATTAACGGCTTTTGCAGCTGCATAGCCTTCCGCATGCACGCCCTTCAGTTCGCGCTGCAATGCCAGAAACGGCGCCTTCGTCAGCTCTGCAGAATACATTTCACGAGCACGGTCTACAAGATTATGCGCTTCGTCTATAAGCAGCGCTGTCTTTTTTTTCATTTCTGCATACTGCCGCTTTAATGAAATACGCGGGTCGAATATATAATTATAGTCGCAAATAACCGCATCCGCTGCATAAGCAATATCCAATGAATACTCAAAGGGGCACACCTGATGCTTATAAGCATACTGCTCAATAATAGGACGGGTCATAATCGTTTCATTCGTCAATATGTCAAGTACGGCTCCATTGATGCGATCGTAGTAGCCGTTCGCGAAAGGACAATGCTCCTTCTCACAGCGTACCTCGTCCTGGAAGCATATTTTTTCCTTGGCGGTTAAAGTAACCGCGTGCAAATAAAGACCTCCCGCTTTCAATTGCAATAGCGCAGACTCAGCTGCCACTCTCGTTGTAGTGCGTGCCGTCAAATAAAAAATACGCTCCAGCAGCCCGTTGCTGATCGCTTTTATCGCAGGGAACAAGGTTGAGATCGTCTTGCCTGTGCCAGTTGGCGCTCTTGCAAGCAAACGCACGCCTTCTTCGATCGTTCTATATACTGCACCCGCCAGCTTTCGCTGTCCTGCCCGGTAAGAATCAAACGGGAAAGTTAATGCTGCAGCACTTGAATTTCTTTTCTCATTATGTGATCGCTGCTGCTTGGCGAAGGGCATATAGCTTTGGATGAGATCCAGAAAAAATGCTTTCAGCTCTTCATATGACATTTCGCGTACAAATCTGCGCTCCAGCTTGCTTTCCTTCTGGACGTAGGTAAGCTGAACGAGCATAGAGGCCGCATCTTGCTCCTTGGCAAACATATAGGCATAGCAAATCGCTTGCGCCCAATGAACAGGATATGTATTTTCTTCAATAAGCTCCAAATTCCCATTTGTCGACTTAATCTCATCAATTGTAGCCGGTTCTGTAGCAAGCAAGCCGTCGCAGCGCCCATCGATAATAAACAACAGCTCATCTTCAATCTCCACAGTCGTCTTCAAATAGCGCTCTTTCTCATCCTGCGCCTTATAGGAGCCTTGGACACGCTGATGTGCGATTGTTCCCTCCTGCAGCGCATTCAGCGCATTAGAGCGGACATCGATACTGCCGCTGCGATAAACATGCTCCGCTAATTGTCTTACCGATAGTGAAATAGTATATAGTTCAGTCATAATAGCTCCTTATTATGATCTCACATGAATAGAACATTTGTTCTTCTAGTGTATCATAATCTAAAAGCTTATGCATATTTCTTAAGTGTTTTCTTTACTTGATTCTTTGCTGCGATCACTGCTGCTATCCTTGTTGAATTACAGCATCTTCGGCATCTTTGGCATCTTTGGCATCTTTGGCATCTATTGCATCTATTGCATCTATTGCATCTATTGCATTTCTATTATGTTTAGTTTCTCTGTCATCTTTAATTTCCTGGTTTTGCAGCAACAACGATTTATTGGGCAAATAGTGAATGGAGCGTATGAACCGAATCGTTCTAGTTTTCGCTCTCATCACAATAGAATGGGTCTCTGCCCGCTCGTCGGAAAAGTATTGGACTCCTCCCAAAAACTCACCTGGCGTAACTCCGGTCGCTGCAAAAATAACATCCTCCGTGCCGATCATATCATCCATAGTAAGCACACGGTAAGGCTCTTCAATCCCCATCTTCAAGCAGCGTTCATATTCCGACCCATCCGCAGGCATCAGTCTTGCTTGCAGCTCGCCCCCCAGACATTTGAGCGCAGCTGCTGCCAGCACGCCTTCCGGAGCGCCGCCGGAGCCAACATATAAATCAATGCCTGCTTCCGGAAATGCCGGAGCCATAGCACCCGCCACATCTCCATCCGTTAAAAACTTGATTCGCACGCCAATTTTACGCAGCTGCTTAATAAGAGTCTCGTGCCTTGGTCGATCCAAAATCATAACAGTTAAATCCGACACCTTTTTATGCAATGTCTCAGCAGCCTTTTGCAATGTTTTCTCAATAGGGTCTGCAATACTTAACTTGCCTACTAGGGCAGGACCGCAGGCCAGCTTCTCCATATACATATCAGGAGCATGCAGCAGCTGGCCTCTGCCGGCAACAGCAATAACCGACATTGCATTGTTGAGCCCCTTGGCCACAATCTCTGTCCCTTCCAAAGGATCGACAGCTACATCTACCTCCGGTCCTATCATATTGCCTACTTGCTCGCCAATATAAAGCATTGGCGCCTCATCCATTTCCCCTTCCCCAATCACTACAGTGCCCTGAATTGAGACAGAATCAAACATCGAACGCATAGCCGAGGTAGCTGCTCCATCCGCACTATTCTTATCGCCTCTTCCCATCCACGGCGCCGATGCTAGCGCAGCAAGCTCAGTAACCCTTACAATTTCCAATGCCAGCTCTCTCTCCATGACCAACACTCCTGTTCTTTTTGTCCACATATTTAAACAAAATTAAACAAAATGATAATTCGATACACTTTTTCTTTGATTAAATGCTATATATGAAGCAAACTTGTTATTTAATATGTAACATATATTTATATATGACGCAATATATATTTGTATATTTCTATTATTATGTGTAAAAATAGTGCATTCGCCTCTTCTGATAACAGATGCCAACAGTTTATCCCATCCTTCTGTCTCCCCGTGGACACTCGTTCCGTTAATCGTCCCGACTTTTTTGTCCTTTAACGGAACGTCTGTCACTTTGCTTCCTCAGAACAGCGATTATGGGGGTAATAACGGAACGTCCGACCAACTAGTGAGGCTGTCGGGAGCTAATGTTCATTACATTAAAAAAAGCCCGGTTATTTAGATTTAGCCGGGCTTACAAAGCACTTGCAGAGCACATTTTATTTGACAGATGTATAATAAATAATTTGCTCATCGCTTAGCTCGCTTACGATTTCCTTCCTGATCTCCAGGTAGACCAGGTGCGCGAGCGTTTCCGCCATGGCAAAACGCAAGTTATGAGCATTTTGCCGCAGATGGCTGCCAAAGGACAGCTCGCAGCACTCAAACGCAGTATAGCTGCCTGCCTGCAGCTGCTCAAGCATTTTATCCAATCTTCTGGCATGATGCTGCTGCAGTTGTTCAATGCGTTCAGCAAAGTTTACAATAGGATCTCTATGTCCGGGCAATGCCAGACGAACCTTATACTGCTTCAGCTGCTCGAGACTCGTTAAAAAGCAATGCAGAGGGTCCTGCTCCTCGCCTGGCACAATACTTATGTTGGGCGTGATCCGGTCCAACACTTGATCGCCGCAGAACATGATTTGCTCTTTCTCATTAAATAAGCACAATTGACCAAAAGCATGGCCGGGCGCATCAATCAGCAGCCACTGCCGATCTCCAAACGCAATGGTATCGCCAGCTTGAATATAAGTTACTTCCGGATGAGGAAGCACTCTCGAGCGGAACTCGCCAAGATTCTCGTCAATCGCCTGCAACAAATGCTGCGGCATGCCATGCTTGGCAAACAGCGCTAGCAGTGCGTCGTTATAATCGCTTTCCGCTTCAGTCCCCCATAGTCTGCGGGCATATTGATGCGCACGGCTGGACATAAATACGGGCGCTGCTGATCGTTCCTGCATAAATCCGGCTAAACCATAATGATCGGGATGCTGATGAGTAACGATAATCTTCTTTATTTCATGCCATTCTATGTTCAGATATTCAAGCACTTTCTCCCACAGTCCAATTGCTTCATCTGTCCGCAGACCGGGGTCTATGATCGTATAGCCGCTGCTGTCAGGAATGATATAACTGTTCACCCACTTCAAAGAAAACGGCAGCGGCACTTTAACAAGCTTCCAATTATGATGTAATTCCGTAACAGCGCTCAGCATGACTTGCCCACCATAATCATCCTTTTGGAGGAGCCCGCTTTGTAGGCCGAGCCGTCATAATCGCCGTACAGCTGTTCCAGTCTTAAATCCAAATGCTTGAACTGCTGCTCGAACCAGTCCAGCGAATAGAGTCGAACCCGCTCCAAATACTGACGCGCCTTATCGCGTTTGCCCGGCTCATAAACGGTTATTTCCTTTTGAACCCAGCCGTCTCGAATCGAACGGACTTCTTCTATATGTACCCCATGCTCCGGCTCAAATCGCTCCGAATAAGGAATCAAATGCTGTACAATATAATCAGGATTTAAAAAATCGATAAGAAAGAGACCGTTTGGCTTTAGTACACGGCGAATTTGCCGCATAACAGCAATATTATCACTTTCAGCTGAAAAATAACCGAAGGAAGTAAATAAGTTCAACGTCGCATCAAAGCTCCCATCCTCAAAAGGTAAGCTTCGCATATCGCCATTCATCCATTCGATTTCTTTCTCATCATCATTTTCTTTTGCTTCCGCCAATAAAATATCAGATAAATCTACTCCCGTTACTTGATAGCCGCAAGCCGCCAATGCTACTGCATGCCGGCCCATCCCGCAGCCAATATCAAGCACTTTGGCACGATTGGGAAGATCAAGCCAAGCAGCCATCTTGGCCACCTCGCGATCTGCTTGCTCCCAATCTCTATGCTTATATACAATCATATAATCTTTGCCAAAGCTTTGTTCATACCATGGTATCATTGCCTAAGCCCGCTCCTTGTCCTAAATCGTCCTTCATATCTTTCTATATATAATGTTGCAGCCTGCTCGTCTGCTGAAGCTCGACTATTGTCCCTGCTCCTATTCCAAACATCGCTGCATGCAGTTCAAATTCGATCCGCTCAAATTGCGCAATTAATTGCTGAACAGACCATTGCGAATCTCCCTGTGCAGCCTGCGGCAGAAGCGCTCTGCCAAAGCCGGCCAAATTAGCTCCCAGCGCAATCGCCTTGGCAGCGTCAACGCCTGTATGAAGCCCGCCGCTTGCTATAATTGTCGCCTCCGGCAATGCTTGCCTTACTTCAGCAATGCACGCTGTTGTTGGAATGCCCCAATCAGCGAAGGCTTCTGCTGCCAGCCTGCGCATCGGGTCGTTCGTGCGATATTTTTCTACCTGGCTCCAAGACGTCCCGCCTGCGCCGGCAACATCGATAAAGGAAACGCCAGCCTCATATAGTTTACTCGCAGCAGCTCCATCTATTCCCCAGCCTACTTCCTTTACCCCTACCGGAATGTCCAGCGCAGCGCAAAGCTTTTCAATTTTAACTAACAGGCTGCTAAAATCCGTATCGCCTTCCGGCTGAAAAACCTCCTGCATGCTGTTTAGATGCAGAACAAGCGCATCAGCTTGCGATATATCCACAGCTTTGCGGCATGTATCCGTCTGAAAACCGTAATTCAACTGAACGGCTCCGACATTGGCAATAATCGGTACGGAAGGCGCCTCCTTGCGAATATAGAACGATGCGGCCAGCGCTTCATCCTCCAGGGCAGCGCGCATCGAGCCCAGCCCGATTGCCCAGCCTCTCTCCTCGGCCGCAATGGCCAGCCTGCGATTAATGGCTCCTGCTTCATCCGTGCCGCCGGTCATGGAACTGACCAATAACGGCGCTTTTAATGGATAGCCCAGCCAGCTCGTTTCCAGCGATATTTGATCAAAGGCCAGCTCGGGCAATGCGTTGTGCTTAAATCTATATTGTTCAAAGCCTGTTAAAATCCCGTTGCTGTTAACCTGTTCCTGCAAGCAGATTCGAATATGCTCTGCTTTTCTTTTGGCTGTTATAGCCATCTGCTGCTCGCTCAAGCCGCATCCCTCCGATTCCAGCTGTCCAAATTATACATTTATATGCTCTCATAATTCTCATGATTTCTTATTTAAGCATAGCATATAATTCCCTTTCATGCTTGTTTCAAGCCCTATCATTAGTTTGTAGAAAGAAGTATTTTTAAAGTCTTTGATTTTTACATTCATCAAAATGATTATTTCAATCATTTTATTGTGCATTTTCTCTAATTGGATTAAACTATTCATAGAGGAAGAAAGAATTGTTCACCTTTAGGCAAAAAGCTTCTTCATTTCGAACTAACAACATTTCGCTGGAGGTATTACGACATGGAAATTAGAATTTTCGATTCACAGCTGCAGCTGGATGAATATGCAGCAAATATTTTTATACAATTGCTTGCTCGCAAAAAAGATGCTGTTCTAGGTCTCGCAACGGGATCAACCCCAATCGGACTTTATAATAATCTTGTTGAAAGCTATAAAGAAGGTAAAGTCAGCTTCAAAGATGCCTATACGTTTAATCTTGACGAATATGTTGGCGTTACTCCTGACAATGAGCAGAGCTACTCCTTTTTCATGCATAAGCACTTATTCTCCCATGTAGATTTGCAAGCTGAACATATTCATTTGCTAGATGGAATGGCTCCAAATGCCGAAGAAGAATGCGCAAGCTTTGAGAGAAAGCTTGATGAGAAGCCGCTTGATATTCAATTACTGGGACTTGGACATAATGGTCATATCGCCTTTAATGAGCCTGATACCTCTTTATCCAATAAAACGCATGTCGTTAAGCTTGATGACAAAACGCTGCAAGCCAATGCACGCTTCTTCAGTTCAATCGACGAGGTGCCGAAGCACGCAATGACAATGGGAATCGGTTCAATTATGAAAGCTAAGCAAATATTGCTTATCGTCAGAGGAGCAGACAAGGCTGCTATTGTAAAGGAAGCTCTTCAAGGCCCGATCACGACTCAGGTTCCTGCTTCATTGCTGCAATTGCATGCTAATGTTACTGTACTTTTGGATCGAGAAGCTGGAAGGATGTTGGTCTAATGACTACGAATACTACAAGCTGGATTATTAACAACGTACAAATCGTTCAAGAGGAAGCTGTTACGAAAGGCGCTGTCATAGTTGCCGACGGCAAAATTGAGCACATTTTGTCTGAATCGGAATATGCCTCCTTTGCAAATGAGAAGGACCTGCCTGTCCTTGATGGCAACGGCGGCTTGCTTATGCCTGGCTTTATCGACATTCACGTTCATGGCGGCAATGGCGGCGACTTTATGAATGCGAATCGCGAAAGCTTCGACGCTATTACATCCTTCCATGCAGCTCACGGAACAACGGCTATGCTTGCTACGACGATGACCGCTTCCAAGGAAGCGATTGAAGCTGTATTGTCTGCAGTAACTGAATATCGCAGTACAGAGATGCCTTATACGGAACTTATCGGCGTTCATTTGGAAGGGCCTTTTATTAGTGAAAAGTGGCCTGGCGCGCAAAATCCCAGCTTCATTCATCCCCCGTCCGTAGAATGGGTGAAGGAATGGAACAGCAACTGGCCTGATCAAATCAAACAGCTTACGATGGCGCCTGAAAAGCCAGGAGCAATTGAAACGATCAAATGGCTGAGCGAGCAAGGCATAATTGTTGCTTGCGGGCATACTGACGCTGTTTATGCCGAGCTGAAGGCTGCGGCTGATGCTGGTCTTGCTCACGCTGTTCATACGTACAACGCAATGCGTGGACTTCATCACCGTGAGCCGGGCACGCTAGGTGCAGTGCTGACTGATGATCGCATTTATTGTGAAATAATTGCGGACGGCGAGCATGTCCATCCTGCTGCTATCAATTTGATGCTGCGCGCAAAGCCGCTTGATAAAGTTATTATTATAACAGATGCTATTGAAGCAGCAGGTATGCCGGACGGCAATTACCAGCTTGGCGGCCTGGCAGTTACAGTCAGCAATGGCACTGCACGCTTGACGGAAGGCAATGCACTGGCTGGCAGCAGCCTGACTATGAATAGAGCTATTCGCTATTTGGCGAATAATACGAGCCTTCATTTGAATCAAATCAGCCGTATGGCAAGCGGAAATCCGGCGCGCGAGCTGCGCATATTTGATCAAACCGGGTCCATTGAAACGGGCAAACGAGCAGACTTGGTATGGCTGGACAATGAGTATAACGTACAGCAAACCTGGGTGCAGGGCCGCACGATTTTTACCAAGTAAAATTTCAAGGATAAACAAATGAATCAAGAAGGGGTGTCCCAAAAGCCTTAACCAGGCTTTCGGAACACCCCTTCTTTTAATCCGTAGTATAAATTCGCACCTTATTAGCGGTCAATGCCGCAGCAAGCTCACCCTTGACTGCTGTATCCGTTAAAACGGCATGCAGCTCAGACAAATGGGCAATCGTAAATAGAGACGTGCGGTCAATTTTCGTATGGTCGAACAAAGCAAAGGTTGCTTGTGAGCGTTTCATCAGAGCCTTGGCCGTATGAGCTTCCTGCTCAGAGTAGCTAGAAATGCCGCCCGTTGCAGAAATGCCGTCGACACCTATGAACATTTTGGCAATATGCAGCTGGGCAACCATTCCTTCTCCAAGAGGACCGCACAGCTCATAGCTGTTATGACGCATGATTCCGCCTGCCACAACGACTTGAATGCTGCTGCCTGCCAGCTCCATGGCAATGTTGACAGCATTGGTAACGACTGTGATTCCTTTGCGCTGCTTTAAAATTTTGGCCAGCAGAAAGTTGGTCGTTCCGCCAGATAAGCCGACTATGTCTCCTTCGTTGATCAGCAAAGAAGCCAGCTGTGCAACTCTTTCCTTCTCAAGAATAGACAGCCGCTCCTTCTCGGAGAAAGGAAGCTCTCTCAGCGTTCCAAGCCCTTCATGAAGCGCTCCGCCCATCGTTCTAATAATAGGCTGACTTTTGCCTAGCTGGTCCAAATCTCTGCGGGCAGTAGCTTCGGAGCATTGAAACAGTTCAACAATTTCTTGAATTGTAATTCGTCCATGCTGCCGCAGATGCTGCATAATTGCCTCGCGGCGCCGCTGCCCCTTTGAAGCGGAATGATCTGTCATCGTTAACGTTCCACCCAAGCTTTATCTAATAATAATTGCTCTACAACGGACCATTCCGGCAAAGCTTCCCAATCGCCGCGCATTTGAACGACTAAGGAGCCATTGATGCTTGCTAGTCTAACCGCTTCCACAGCAGACATGCCTTTGGAAATGCCTGCAAGGAAGCCTGCGCAAAATCCGTCACCTGCGCCTACAGTATCGATTACCTGATCAGCCTTATAAAATGGAACAGCCTGTTCGGAATGCTTGTCCAGCACGATTGTCGCGTCATCTTTGCCTTTAATAATAGAAACGGCCTTAAGCTTTCTAAGCTGCTCCTTGACGGCCTCGTAATCTTCCGTATTGTACAGCAGCTTCAGCTCATCCCAGCCCGGCAGGAAATAATCCGCCTCTGCAGCTAGCGGGAGCAATGCATCGCGTGCAGCTTCAATGGACCACAGCTTAAGGCGCAAATTAGGATCGAAGCTGATTTTGACGCCAGCTTCCTTCGCAATTTGTATCGCTCTTGTTACGGTTTGGCGGCAATTCTCGCTCAATGCTGCCGTGATGCCAGTAATGTGCAGCAGCTTCGCGCCTTTAATATAATCCTCATCCAAATCCTCTGGCTGCATACGGCTTGCAGCGGAATGCTTGCGGAAGTAATGAACCGCCATTCTGCCCGCAATATGCTCGCGGAACATCATGCCAGTTGAAGCTTCGCTGCTGCGGATTACGCGCGAGGTGTCAACCCCTTCGCCGCGCAAGGTTTTTACAATGATAGTACCGAATGGGTCGTTGCCGAGCGCTCCGAACCAGCCGACTGAAACGCCCAGTCTGGCAAGCCCGATAGCGACATTGCTCTCCGCTCCCCCGAAGCCTTGCTCTAGAGTAGTAGAGCGTTCAATGGCTTTGTGCGATTCAGGCATAAACAGCGCCATAGTTTCTCCAAATGTTACTATATCCGGTGATGATTGTTGCACGGTCTGATCCCCCTAATCCTCTGCTACGCCTTTGCTAAAGCTAGCTGATATCTTATCCAGCAGCTTCTCCCATAACTGCCTGGACTGGACTTTCTTAAGTCTTATCTATACATTGGATATTTCATAAATACTAGAATTAAAATAAATAAAACCCAAACGATATAGCTCATAGTACGAGCCTTGTTAATATTAGCTGTTGCGCTTTGGCCGCTCTCGATAGCAGCTTTAATGCCTTTAAGCGGTTTGGCCATAATTCCGCCAACTGCTGCAATGGCAAGGAACAATACAACAATCAGTACCATCCACAAAACAGAATACTCTGCCTTGGAAATCAAGTACCCGCCTGTAAGCAGTTGCAAAACAAGAAAATATTGAGCAAAACGGTTAGCTGTAATCATGCCGTCAGCAAGCCCGCCTTGTCCGCCGCCTGCAAGCTTGGTAGCTCTGCCGATCAAAAACGGCATAACTAAATAGAAGCCCATTCCTACTGCTCCTAAAACGTGTAAAAATAGCATTGCATTTCCCATTTTTATTCCTCCTATGTTCTAATCACATCTACTTGTAGTTTATCAGAATCATATTTTTTTTCAAATAAAGCGTTACAATAAGCTGTTGCCCTGCCATTATTGCTCTTCTCTTGCCTTTTGCAAGGCTGCCTTAATATGAAAATAGGTAATATCCTCTGGCAGATTTTCTTTCAGCTGTTTCAGCTTGTCTGTTTGCAGATCATGTACAGCCTTTATAATTAGAATCTCCTGTTCAGTTGTCAAAAGCCTGCCCCATTCGAGCTTGCAGCCTTCTTCTGAACAGCGCAGCAAATGATTTTCCACTGTGGCCAAAGACAAGCCTCTGGCTTCTGCAATTTGAGACAGTTCTGTTCCGTTATTAAACATTTGCAAAGATAATACATGACTTTGGCTAGTTGCATTGTCTGGGTCGCTCATACTTTCTTTTGCCGGTCCAGCCATAGCCGGAGTGACTCCGATTCGCTGAGCACCCGAAATAGGCAAAGACTGGGTTCTGCTGCCTTCTGCGGAGCCAAGCTGTGCTATTAGCGGCAGCAAGGAAGGACCATATTTAAACGCCTTTGCTTCTCCAATCCCTTTGATGCCGAGCAGATCTTCCAACGAACCGGGAAGCGCTGCGGCAATTTCCCTGAGCGTAGCATCTGAAAAAATAATAAACGGCGGAACCTGCTCCTCCGCAGCCCGTTCTTTACGCCAGCTTCTAAGCGCTTCAAACGCAGGCGTTGCTGCAGCCGTGCTGACAGCATGCTTTATAACTGCAGAGGTGCGCTGATGGACGGACTTTCGGCCCTCCAACACCGGCAACGCAGCGGCTGTAAGCGCTACGGTCGGATATTGCCCCTCGCTAAGGCGCAAATAGCCTTCTGCAATTAGCCAATAGATCCAATTTGTAATTTCCTTTTCGGATACATGCCGCATCAGCCCATAAGTGCTTAGCTCGTCCAGTCTTAGCTGCAGCAGCTTTTTATCGCGTGATCCTTTAAGAACTTTGGCTACCATCGTCACTCCGAAACGGCCGCGCATTCTGCCTACGCAGGAAAGAGCCATTCTGGCCTCCTCCGTCCGATTGGCAGATTCACTTTCGTCCAGGCAGTTGCTGCATTTGCCGCAAGGCTCAACCGCAGATTCACCGAAGTAATCAGCTATAAACTGCTGCAGGCATCTTTCTGTCCGGCAGTAATTAATCATTGTATTCAACTTCGCCTGCTGCATCGCCTTATGCTCAGTTTCTCCGGTGCCTTGCTCGATAAGGAAGCGCTGTATGCGAATATCAGAAGCGCTGAACAGCAGCACGCAATCACTTTCCTCTCCGTCACGCCCTGCCCGGCCTGCTTCCTGGTAATACGATTCCACATCGCCTGGCATTTGCCAGTGGATGACGTATCGCACATCAGGCTTGTCTATACCCATGCCAAAAGCATTTGTTGCAACCATTACAGCTACTTGGCCAAACCGAAATTGCTCCTGCGACGTCTCGCGGTCACGATCACTCATGCCGCCATGATATTTGCTGGCTTCAATCCCCCAACTGATCAGCCTATCATAAACAGCCTCGGTCTCTTTGCGGGTAGCCGTATAAATTATACCGCTGCTATTCTTTCGCTCCATCACAAAGCTGCGCAAATAGCGTTCCTTATCATCAGCATTTGCAATTGACAGGCTCAGGTTTGGACGAGCGAAGCCAGTAACATAAATTTTCGGCTCTGTCAGGCGAAGCATACTGCTTATATCCCGCGCTACCTCAGGAGTCGCCGTAGCTGTAAACGCCGCGATGCCTGGCCGCTGCTGCAATTGTCCTATGCGAGCAGCCAATTGGCGATAGCTTGGGCGAAAATCATGGCCCCACTGCGATACGCAATGGGCTTCGTCTATAGCAATAAGCGGTATATGCAATTGATCGAGCAGCTGTTGAAATAATGGGGCATCCAAACGCTCGGGTGCTATATAAAGCAGCTTGTATTCCCCGTGAATGGCATGTTCAATTACTGAACGATATTCCGCGGCTGTCAGAGAGCTGTTCAAATAAGCGCAGCTGACCCCTACTCGCCTTAGACTGTCTACCTGGTCCTTCATCAGCGATATTAGCGGCGAAATAACCAGCGTCGTTCCAGGCAGCAGCACCGAAGGTATTTGATAGCAAATAGACTTTCCTGCTCCGGTCGGCAGTATCGCAAGCACATCTTCATACTGCAAAACACTTTCAATAATTTGTTCTTGGCCCTTACGAAAAGAATCATAGCCATATATTTGTTTGAGCGCAGTTCTAGCCTGTTCAAGCATTAGACACCCTCCTTTGCATGAACTTCGGTCGGCTTCCAAAAAGAAAGGACCCTGTCTACTTACAGTCAGGGTCCTTAAGCCTTGTTAATTACAAAATTATTGGCCTGCTATAACAATATCGATAACATTGCGAACGGATTGAGCAGATTTATCTAATGCTGCCTTCTCCTCAGCAGTCAAATCAAGCTCCAATACTTTCTCAATACCGTCGCCGCCGATAATCGTCGGTACTCCCATGAACAAGTTGTCATAGCCATATTCGCCTTCAAGGTAAGCGATCACTGGAATAATGCGCTTCTTGTCTTTAAGAATAGCTTCTGTCATTTGAACGAGAGAAGCAGCCGGAGCATAATATGCGCTTCCGTTGCCAAGAAGATTTACGATTTCGCCTCCGCCTACACGAGCGCGCTGTACAATCGCTTCAATCCGGTCAGCTGGAATTAGCTTCTCGATTGGAATGCCCCCCGCATTGGAGTAACGAACAAGTGGCACCATATCGTCTCCATGGCCGCCAAGCACGAAGCCGCGCACATCTTCCACTGAAATATTCAGCTCTTGTGCTATGAAAGTACAATATCGAGCAGTATCAAGAACGCCTGATTGGCCGATTACGCGGTTTTTAGGAAAACCAAGCGCTTGGAACGCTACATAAGTCATGGCATCAACCGGATTGCTAAGAATGATTACATAAGCGTCGGCGCTTGTTGCCTTTACATTCTCACAAACAGATTTTACAATGCCTGCATTCGTATTCACAAGGTCGTCACGGCTCATGCCCGGCTTACGAGCGATACCAGCAGTAATGATAACGACGTCGGAATCCTTCGTATCCTCATAATTTGCTGTTCCCGTAATATTTGCGTCTACGCCTAAAACAGGAGTCGCTTCCAGCATATCCAGCGCTTTACCCTTTGTAGGATTTTCAAGCGGAGCGATATCTACAAGCACAACATCTCCAAGTTCCTTTTGCGCAAGCATAAGCGCTGTTGTAGCACCTGTAAAGCCTGCGCCGACTACTGTGATTTTTTTACGTTTAATTGCCATCAGTAAGTTCCTCCCGCAATAATGTTGCCTGTGCCATGTCCCGGTTCGCGGATGGTGGACAACGATGCATCAGAAGCTGCCTTTGCTCAAGCAGCTTCTGATGCGAAAGTTTCTATTGCCGCGAATCGATGCCAATCATCAGGCTTACCGGGCTTTTACTACATATTTTTGATGATTTCGTCAGCGAATGCGGAACACTTCACTTCTGTTGCGCCTTCCATCAAGCGAGCGAAGTCATAAGTTACAGTTTTGTTGTTGATCGATGTTTCCATACCTTTGTAGATAAGGTCAGCAGCTTCTTGCCAGCCAAGATGCTCAAGCATCATTACGCCGGACAAAATAACTGAACCTGGGTTAACTACGTCTTTGTCCGCATACTTCGGAGCTGTACCATGAGTCGCTTCAAAGATAGCATGTCCAGTCAAGTAGTTAATATTTGCTCCAGGAGCGATGCCGATACCGCCAACTTGTGCTGCAAGCGCATCGGATAGATAGTCGCCGTTCAGGTTCAATGTTGCAATAACATCGAAGTCCGTTGGACGTGTAAGTACTTGTTGAAGCGCAATGTCAGCAATCGCATCTTTAACGATGATTTTGCCTGCTGCTTCAGCTTCTGCCTGCGCCTTGTTAGCAGCGTCAACGCCTTCAGCTTCTTTAATGCGGTCGTATTGGCCCCATGTAAATGTTTTGTCAGCGAATTCTTGCTCTGCAACTTCATAGCCCCAGTTTTTGAACGCGCCTTCTGTAAATTTCATGATGTTGCCTTTGTGAACCAAAGTAACAGACTTGCGGCCATGCTTGATTGCATATTCAATCGCTGCACGTGCAAGACGTTTTGAACCTTCTGCAGATACTGGCTTAATGCCGATACCAGACGTTTCAGGGAAACGGATTTTGTTAACGCCCATTTCATTTTGCAAGAAAGCAATTACTTTTTTCACTTGCTCAGAGCCTTCTGCATACTCGATACCTGCATAAATATCTTCTGTATTTTCACGGAAAATAACCATGTCAACAAGCTCAGGACGTTTAACAGGTGAAGGTACACCGTCAAAATAACGTACTGGGCGAAGGCAAGTGTATAGGTCAAGCTCTTGACGAAGCGCAACGTTCAAAGAACGGATACCGCCGCCGATTGGCGTAGTAAGAGGACCTTTGATAGCTACGATATATTCACGAATTGCTGTAAGCGTATCTGCTGGCAGCCACTCGCCGAATTCATTGAATGCTTTCTCGCCTGCAAATACTTCGTACCAAGCGATCTTTTTGGAACCACTATAAGCTTTCTCTACAGCTGCATCCAACACACGCTTGGAAGCGCGCCAAATATCGCGGCCTGTTCCGTCGCCTTCGATAAAAGGAATGATAGGATTATTAGGTACTTGCAGTACACCGTTGTCAATAGAGATTTGCTCGCCTTCAGTCGGCAAAGCGTATTTCTCGAACTTAGCCATGAATAAATTCCTCCTAAACATTGTGGTAAAGCTAACATACTATACTAGTATAACATGTTTAACGTTATTGCAGTTAATACTGCTCAAGGATAAAAGCTTCGCCGCCCTTTGGGCAGACGCCGCTTAGCGATCCTCGATTGGAACATACTTCACATTCGAAGGTCCTACATAATCTGCGCGAGGACGAATCAATCGATTATCTTGATATTGCTCAAGAATATGTGCCGTCCAACCGGAAACGCGGCTAATTGCAAAAATTGGCGTAAACAAATCGCGCTGAATACCAAGATTTGTGTACACAGAAGCGGAGTAGAAATCTACGTTTGGCTTCAGTCCTTTTTGGCCTGTTACAAGCTCTTCGATTTTAACAGACATATTGAATAGGTCCATATTGCCCTTCAGCTTGCCAAGCTCCTTGGACATATGCTGCAAATGCTTTGCGCGCGGATCGCCGTTTTTGTAAACGCGATGACCAAAGCCCATAATTTTCACTTTATTAGCAAGGGCATTGTTGATGTAACTCTCAACGTTATCAAAAGAACCGATCTCTTCCAGCATAACCATAACCGCTTCATTCGCACCGCCGTGTAGAGGCCCTTTTAGCGCGCCAATAGCTGAAGTTACTCCTGAATAAATATCAGACAGCGTAGCTACCGTTACGCGAGCAGCAAAGGTGGATGCATTCAGCTCATGATCAGCATGAAGCACTAGCGCTTGATCCAATGCTTTAACCGCTACTTCCGCTGGTTCCTCGCCAGTCAGCATGTAAAGGAAATTATAAGCAATGGATACGCCTTTCTTCGGTGCAACCGGCTCTTTGCCTTCGCGGATACGAGCAAATGCTGCAACAACAGTTGGAAGCTTTGCTTGAAGCTTAATCGCTTTGCGCTGATTAGCCTCTGCAGACATATCGTTCGCTTCCTCATCATAAAGTGCCAGGCTGGAAACAGCTGAACGAAGAGCGGCCATAGAATTTGTTCCATTTGGATATAATTTAATTTGATCAATTACTTGTTGCGGGATTGCTGCATACTCATCCAACTGCTGCTGCAGCTGATTAAGCTCGGCACGATTCGGCAATTTGCCATACCAAAGCAAATACGCCACTTCTTCAAAGGAAGCGTTTTCTGCTAGATCATCGATATTGATTCCGCGATAGGTGAGCACTCCGTCTATAATAGAGCTGATGGATGATGCTGCCGCGACAATTCCTTCAAGACCTTTTGTTGCTGTCATCGTACTCTCTCCTTTATACTCATTGTAATTAATACATTATGGTGAATGTGCTTGTTCTCAACTCTTTAATAATAAATGATTTTGACAATGAAGTGAACAATATCACTATAAAAATGCTTTATCAGCATCATTACTTATTTGAATCGCTTTTGTCAGCTGCGCTCATTATCCCCAGGTTTGCTCTCATTATCCATTGAAAAACTGTCCAAGCACGTTCTTCCAATCCTTTTAACGTCTCATCATCATAAATTTGCCGCTGCGCATCCATTTCTCAATCCATACAAGCATGAAGCGTTTAAATATCGGACGTGTAATCGGCATAAGCAGCAATATTGCAATGATATCAGACACAAAGCCCGGAATAATCAGCAATACAGATCCAACTATTATGCATATGCTGTTCAGCATCGCATATCCCGGCGGACTCCCATTTGCAAACTGCTGCATCATGGCTTGCCATGATCTGGCGCCAAATACGCGAATGCTGTAAATGCCGATAACAGCTATCGCAAGCAGCAGCCAAAGTGTAAGCCATCCGCCTATCCAATTGCTCATTTGCGCAATACTCCATACTTCGGTAACTGGAAGTATAATGATGAGCAGCAACCACCATTTTTTCATAATGCCACCGCCTATCCTGTAATATCCTTCATTAATTGATAGAGCTCAGGCCAAGCCTTGCTCAGCCTTACTGGCTGAAAGCTGCTATTCACCCAAACGTGATTCGTACCGCCTTCGACCAGCAGCTCGCCCGGCAGCTGCTCCTTGCCGCTCAAACTCCACTGCTCATAATCAGATGCCTGCCCGATCCTTCTAATCTGCGATTCAAAATGAATGCGCAATGGGCTGCACTCCGTTACTCGAGTGCAAATAATAATTTGATCATCGTATTTAGCGGGCATAATAAATTTACAATGTAAATCTATAACCGGCAGCAGCAAGCCGCGCTGCTCAATCTCTTTATAGGAAAAACCATTGCTTCTAATCCATTCCGTTCGTCCAATTTCAAACCAGGTTACATAATTGCCATGGAAAACGACACTCATTTGATCCGTTTCCTGATAGCGCACCCGCAGCGGGTGCAGTTGCCAATTCGTTGCCATAGCCGGTTTGATGCCTCCTTCCGCCATCTTCTTCTATCATAATAAATTTGGCGGTGCTATTTCAAATTTATTAACTAAAATTATGTGTTGCCTTATCCCCGATATATCGGTTGTCTATCTAACTAACTGGTCAGTCGTTCTGTTATTACGCCCAAAATCGCAATTTAGAGGCAGCAAAGATTATCGGTTAATTGTAGATATGGCAACAAGCAATAAAAAGGGGTGCCACTGCGATCAAGATTGGGATTACGACCGCTGTTGTAGTCCAATTTTTCTTAATAAATAAAACCTGTTTAGGATAGAATTGGCCTACAAAGGCGGACGCTGACGCTTCTCCATTCCCATTCTTGCTCTCCGTTTCCCCTTTCTTATTGCTTTTTAATAGTTGCCCACAATTAAAGCAGGATTTCCACCTGCTAACCTTCACAACCTAGGCTTGGTCGCACCGAAAGTTGTGTTATAAATTCGTGCAATTTAAAAAAGCTCTCCCGCATCTTAGATGAACAGGAGAGCTTTGCAAATCCAATCACTTTCGATTGGGTATATGATTACATAACTTTTGATTGACCGGAGTAGATAAAGCCTGTTTCTCCGTAAATCGTTACTTCCATATTGTCTTTCAAAATTTCTATTGCATTATCAACGCCTAGAATTACCGGGATACCAAGGTTCAGTCCGCATACTGCAGCATGGCTTGTAATTCCGCCCTGCTCTGTAATAACTGCCCCAGCTTTCTCGAACGCCGGCATATAATCCTTATCCGTAGAAACCGCTACAAGAATGTCGCCCTTGGATAGTTTTTCGATGGCTTCCTGAGGGTTAGTAGCAACGACAATTTTGCCTGTTGCAGATTGGCTGCCGATACCTTGACCTTTTGCAAGCAATTCGCCAATGTGGTGAATTTTGATCAGATTAGTAGTGCCAGCGCGTCCAACCGGAACACCAGCTGTAATCACTACTGTATCGCCAAGGCTCAATAGGCCTGTTGCAAGCGTGTTTTTAACTGCAATTTCGAACATTTCATCCGTCGTATCCGCATCTGTACCTTTAAGCGGCATTACACCCCATGAAAGCGCCAAATGACGCATAACTTTTTCATCAGTAGTTACAGCGATGATTGGAGCTTTTGGACGGTATTTGGAAACCATGCGAGCAGTAAATCCGCTTTGAGTAGAGGTAATAATTGCCTTAGCATCTAGCTCAAGCGCAGAATTCGCTACAGATTGGCTGATTGATTCTGTTACAGACATTTGCTGCGCGCTAGCTTGCTTCAAGAAAATTTCCTGATACTCAAGAGCTGTTTCTGCGCGCTCCGCAATGCGAGCCATCATTTGTACGGACTCGACCGGATATTTGCCGGCAGCTGTTTCACCGGATAGCATAATCGCATCTGTACCGTCAAAGATCGCATTGGCAACGTCACTAGCCTCTGCACGTGTCGGGCGCGGATTGCGCTGCATGGAATCAAGCATTTGCGTAGCTGTAATAACCGGCTTGCCTGCGCGGTTACATTTTTTAATCATATTTTTTTGAACTAGAGGAACCTCTTCTGGCGGGATTTCTACACCAAGGTCGCCGCGGGCTACCATAAGTCCGTCAGAAACCTCGATGATTTCATCCAGATTGTCTACGCCCTCTTGGTTCTCGATTTTAGAAATAATTTGGATATGCTTTGCGTTATGACGCTCCAGCAATTCTCGAATTTCAAGAACATCGCTTGCTTTGCGGACAAAGGATGCCGCAATAAAATCGATGCCTTGCTCGATGCCGAAAATTATATCGTTCGCGTCTTTTTCAGTAATGCCTGGCAATGAAATTTTCACGCCTGGAACGTTTACGCCTTTTTTACTTTTTACAGGACCGCTGTTAATGACGCGGCAATAAATTTCCGTACCTTCTATGCGCTCAACCGAAAGACCAATCAAGCCATCGTCAATGAGAACTGTAGCGCCGACTGTCAAATCATTTGGCAGGTTGCTATAAGTTACAGGCATACGCTTGTTATCGCCGACAATTTCTTCTGTTGTAAGCGTAACTTCTTCGCCCTGAATTAACTCATACTCTTCTTTCAAAGAACCTAGACGAATTTCTGGGCCTTTTGTATCAAGCAATATAGCTACAGAAGTTCCCATTTCCTCGTTAGCAAATTTAATGTTTTTAATTCTGTTGCCGTGCTCTTCGAAATCTCCATGCGAAAAGTTCAATCTCGCTACGTTCATTCCTGCTTGAATTAGCTTTTTCGTATTTTCCAACGACTCGCTGGAAGGTCCAATTGTACAAACAATCTTCGTTTTGCGCATTTGTTATTTCCTCCGTTGCATACCTTTAGATTCATTTTCAATTCTATCATTACACGATTCATAAAGCTTGTACAGTGATAAGTACAAAGATTCGAAGACTCGACATATTTAGATTATGTTAAGGTCGTGTGCACGGTCTCCGTACCTGTGTCATTCGACTGTTCGGCTTCATCCTCGTGGCTGATCGCTTCTTCATGCTGCTGCGGGATCGGCTCAGAAGTTACAACCTGATAATAGCCAATCTTGCGGAATTTTTCATAACGGTCTTCAATAAGCTGGGCCTTGTCCATTGCAAGCAGCTCCTGAAGATGCTCCCATACCGCAGTTTTCACCTGTTCCGCCTGGAAAGCTAAATCGCGATGCGCTCCGCCTTCAGGCTCGTCAATAATTTGCTCGATAATGCCAAACTCGAGCAAGTCCTTCGCTGTAATTTTCATAGCCTCCGCCGCTTGATCCGCTTTCGAGGCATCCTTCCACAGAATGGAAGCAGCTCCATTTGGAGATATTACAGAATAAATCGCATTTTCAAGCATCAGTACACGATTGCCCACGCCGAGCGCGAGTGCGCCGCCGCTGCCGCCTTCGCCGATAACGACACAAATGATAGGCACGCCAAAGCCTGCCATCTCACGTAAATTATAAGCAATAGCACCTGACTGTCCCCGCTCTTCAGCAGTATTGCCAGGATATGCGCCTTTAGTATCAATGAATGTAATAATTGGGCGATTAAATTTGTTAGCCTGCTCCATTAGTCGCAATGCTTTGCGGAATCCTTCCGGATGGGGACTGCCAAAAAATCTGGCAATATTGTCGCGTGTATCTTTACCTCTTTGATGCCCGATAACGGTAACAGGCACCCCATTAAGCTTAGCTAGTCCGCCTACAATGGCTAGATCGTCCGCAAACAAACGGTCGCCATGCAGCTCGATAAAATCTTCGAAAATACTATGAATAAAATCAAGCGAGGTAGGGCGCTGATGATGACGAGCCATATGCATTTTTTGTGCAGCGGTCAATTCGCTATACAACTCGTGCTCCAGCTGCTTACAGCGTTCCTCCAGCCGTAAAATCTCTTCTGTGAAGTCGATCCCTTTGTCTTCGCTTAAGCTTTTCAGCTCAACAATTTTTTGACGCAGATCGTTAATTGGCTTCTCAAATGGCAGCTCATTAGCCATGAGTCGCTCCCTCCCTTACACAGTGCATATCAAGCAGCTTCGTTAGCATCTGTTTCATATCCTTGCGGTGAACGACCTTGTCGATCTGCCCATGCTGTAAATTAAATTCCGCCGTCTGAAAGTTGTCAGGAAGCTTCTGGCGAATCGTTTGCTCGATCACGATACGGCCCGCAAATCCGATCAAAGCGCCAGGCTCAGCAAGTATATAATCACCTACGCTCGCAAAGCTTGCAGACACTCCGCCCATCGTCGGGTCGGTAAAGACTGAAATAAAGAGACCGCCGTCGCTTTGGAATTTGGATAATGCTGCGCTCGTCTTTGCCATCTGCATCAAGCTCAAAATACTTTCCTGCATGCGCGCGCCGCCCGAGGTTGAGAAAATAATAAGCGGCAGACGCTTCTCATGAGCAGCTTCTATCGCTCTAGTAATTTTCTCGCCTACAACTGAACCCATACTTCCACTGAAGAAGTCAAAGCTCATGACAGCTACAACGACAGAAAAGCCTCCGATTGCGCCTTCTCCCGTAACAACCCCGTCTCGCAAGCCCGATTTGCTCTTCTGCTGCTCAAGCTTGCTGACATAGCCCGGAAATTCAAGCGGATCCAAAGACTCCATGTCTGGATCGTACTCTACAAAATGTCCATCGTCCATTATCATAGCGATGCGCTCGAAAGCGCTCAAACGAAAATGATGCCCGCAGGAGGAGCATACCTTAAGATTTTTTTCCAGTTCCTTGCTGTACTGAATGGTGCCGCATTTGGCGCACTTATTCATTAATCCTTCAGGTATGTCTCGCTTGGATCTTCCCGATGGAATTGTTGCATATTTTTTCTTCGAAAATAAGTCCTTAATTTGCACTTTGACACCTCTCAAGGAGCAATAGTTATGTTCTTTTACGGCCGCATAATTGCATTAAAAACTTCTTGAACTTCTTCAAGTTCACCTGACGGCACAAGAATCTCATATTGCTGTTTAGACAGATTGACGGGGCGGATTTTCACTAAAAAACCTTCCTCCGTAAGCCTCTTATTGATATTCTCTGCCATTTTAGCCGTCGGCGCGATGTAAATTACTGTCCACATCTTAGTACCCCCTGAAACTTTGCTAAAGCAAAGCGTACCATTCAAACTTACCCATTCCCGTCAATGGTCATATATTACACAATGATAACATAGTCATAGCGAATCGGGCAAATGATATAACTGCGCTTTTGGGTCCTTATGTGCAATTCTAGCTGAAGCTGCCGCTGCGATTCCTGCGACGAGATCATCCAAAAACACATGAATATGGCTGCCTTTATTATTCAGCTTTTGAATAATTCCTGGCTTGACCTTGTCCAAATAACCAAAGCTCGTCAGCCCAATCATGCCATAAACATTCGTAATTCCCATCGCGAGCGTTTCGTCTACGCCATAAAGCGATTCATCGCGCTCCATAATCGATTGCAACGGCTCAGGCAGCAGCTTTTTCTCCGCCAGCTCATCCAGTGCTATGCCCGTATATAATACATACTGCACCTCACGCTTGGCAATGACAGAATGTATGCTGTTCAAGCACTCTTCCTTAGTCAAATTCGCATTATAAGGATGCTGCAACGAAAACACGATATCAACCATATCCTGCAAAGCAACGCCGCGTTTTTCCAATAGCTTCTCTATTTCTTTCATCCAATCATCCCTCTTTCGCTGCTTGTATCTCTATGCTTATGCTAGGAGATGTTGGATTGTGCATGAAGAAGCTTTATTTTTCACTTTATAACTGCAGTGCCTTGTCCGAGCAAGTGCTCGATGGCTGCTATTAAATTTTGGGACGGACTGACGCGGTATTGTTCATTAAGGGCGATCATTTGCTGCTTATGCTCATAAAACAATATCGTATCCAGCTCGCCGCCATAGCTCGTAAGCAGTTGCTTGAGACGCTGCATTTGTTCCGGATAATCATGTTCTGCTGTAATTTTTATAAATAACTTTCTTGCATCTTTGCGCGTTTTGGCCTGCTCTTGCGTGCGGTCTGGCTCCCTGCTTCTTTCTTGCAGCTTCCCCGCCTGCAAATCCTGCTGTGGTGACTGACGCAACTGGCTGCTTGCGCTTTCCTTCATCGGAGCTTTTCCAGCAGCATCCTGGCTTGAGCGCTCGCGTGCACCGCGCGCGTCCGCTTGCCGTTTCAGTTGGCGTACCTTCTGGTCAAGCGCCGGATCATGAGGGCTTATCGGAAGCACTTGCTCAATAAGCAGCTTGTAATCCTCTTCTTCATGCTGCACCGTCGCTTGAACAATGACGATTTCGCCTTTCGCCAGCTTGTCGGCGGTTCTTTTCCATACTGCTGGAAAAACAACGCCCTCCACGCGCATGACGCGATCCTCCAGGCTGAGAAAAGCCATCGCGTTGCCTTTCTTATTCGTAAATGGCTTGAGATCCGCCACCATAGCGCCAATAACAGCAATTGATCCGTCCGCCGCATCGCTCAAATCGATGAGTCTGTCAAGCTCCAGCGGGTCAAGAAGAGCCGCTGCGTCGTCAAGCGGATGACCGGATAAATACATGCCCAGCAGCTCGCGCTCCAGTTCCAGCTTTTGGCTTAGAGAAAACGGCCTTACGTCGGGCAGCTCGACATCCCAGTTCTGCACTTCCTCCAGGCCAAACAATTCAATTTGCAGCTCCTCGCTTTCCTTGCGCCATTTCTGAGCTGCTTCTATCGTCTCCTCCAGCCCGCCAAGCAGCTGCGAGCGATGACCGGGCAGGCTGTCGCATGCGCCTGCCTGAATTAGCGACTCAAGCACCCGCTTATTCACAACGCGCAGGTCAACCCGCTTGCACAAATCGAGCAAATTGTCGAAAGCTCTTTCGCTTCTGGCCTGCAGCAGCGCTTCGATTGCCTGCTTACCAACGTTTTTCACGGCAGCCAGTCCAAAGCGTATCCCCTCTTCAGCAGGTGTAAACGTAACAAAGCTTGTATTAATATCAGGCGGCAATACAGCAAAGCCCATCCGCCGGCATTCATCGGCGTATTCAGCTATTTTTCTGAAATTGCCCGTTACAGACGTCAGCATCGCGGCCATAAACGCTATAGGGTAATGCGCCTTCAGCCAGGCTGTCTGAAAGGCAAGCACGCCATATGCCGCGGCATGCGCGCGCGGAAAGCCATAATCAGCAAACCGTACAATCATATCGTACACTAGATTAGCATCAGACTCTGAATAGCCGGTTTCCAAGCTTCCGCTTACGAAATGGCCGCGCTGCTCATCCAAAATTTCACGATTTTTTTTGGATACCGCTCTGCGCAGCAGGTCCGCCTCTCCAAGCGAAAAGCCAGCCATCGTCGAAGCAATCTGCATAATCTGCTCTTGATAGACGATAATGCCATACGTGTCCTGTAATATCGGCTCAAGCGTCGGATGCGGATAAACGATCTGCTCCTTGCCGTGCTTGGCCGCAATATATTTCGGTATAAACTCCATCGGGCCAGGCCGGTACAAGGCAAGCACCGAAATAATGTCCTCGAATTGAGTAGGCTTAAGCTCGCGCAGCACCCTTCGCATGCCGGCGGACTCCATTTGAAAGATGCCTGTTGTTTCGCCTTTGCCAATCATGGCATACGTAAGCGGATCGGCATCGTCGATTTGGCGAAAGTCGATTTCTTGCTCGTAAAGCTCATGAATCCAATTGATGGTCCGCTCCACAATCGATAAGGTGCGAAGACCTAAAAAGTCCATTTTCAAAAGTCCGATTGCTTCCAGATGCTCCATGGAATACTGCGTTAACGGGCTATGCTCGCCGCCAGACTGCAAAGGAACATAGTGGGTAAGCGGCTCTCGCGAAATAACGACGCCGGCGGCGTGGGTAGATGCATGGCGCGGCATGCCTTCGACCTTCATCGCCATCTGCAGCATCGCCTGGCTTCTAGGCTGCCGCTCATATACCTCCTTAAGCTCAGAGCTGGCGCGCAGCGCCTCCGGCAGCGTAATGCCAAGCTGGTTGGGTATCAGCTTGGCCGTCCGGTCCACTTCCTGAAACGGAACATTCATCGCCCGTCCCACGTCTCTGACTGCTGCTTTCGCGGCCATAGTACCAAATGTAATGATTTGCGCCACATGCTCTTCGCCGTACTTGGCTGCGACATAAGCAATCACTTCATCTCTGCGCTCATCGTTGAAATCAATATCGATATCCGGCATCGTAATCCGAGCAGGATTAAGGAAGCGTTCAAATAGCAATTTATATTTCAGCGGATCTACATCTGTAATATTGAGCACGTAAGCTACGATGCTGCCGGCCGATGATCCGCGGCCCGGACCGGTTCGAATGCCTTTCTCGTGTGCAAATCTAACAAAATCCCATACGATTAAAAAATAATCGCTAAACCCCATCGTCTCAATAACAGACAGCTCATAAGCAAGCCTTTCCCTCGCCGTCCGAACAAAAGCTTCATCCGCTTGCCATTGCGGCAGGGTGGCATAGCGCTGATGCAGCCCATCCTCGCACAGCTTGGCCAAATATTGCGCAGAGCTGCTGCCTTCCGGCACAGGTTCAAATACAGGCAGTAACGCTTGACCAAATTCCAGCACCAGACAGCATTTGTCGGCAATTTCGACCGTATTGGAAATCGCCTGCGGGACATGCTGGAACAAAGCGGCCATTTCGCTCTTGCTGCGCAAATAAAGCTCATTAGTCGTCATGCGCATTCTTTCCTCATCCTGCACTGTTTTTCCAGTTCCAATGCAAATAAGCACATCCTGTACCGCAGCGTCCTCCTTGCGCAAATAATGGACGTCATTCGTTGCTGCCAGCTTAATATCAAGCTGCTCAGACAATTGGATCAGATGCTGGGCTATCCGCTTCTGCTCCAGTATTCCATGATCCTGCAGCTCCAAGTAAAAGTCATCGCCGAAAATTTGCTTATATCTTGCTGCGGCGGCAGCCGCCTCCTCCAGTTTATCCTGCAGCACCAGTTGAGACAGCTCGCCCCCCATGCAGCCGCTTAAACAGATTAAACCTTCTGAATAAGCCGCTAGACTTTCCAGATCTACACGCGGTCTATAATGAAAGCCTTCCAGATGGCCAATAGATGAAAGCTTCATCAAATTTTGATAGCCGATCTTGTTTTTGGCCAGCACAGTAAGATGGTAAATCGGATTTTCCTTGCGGCTGCCTTTCTCAAAGCGCGATGCGGTAGTCAAGTATAGCTCGCAGCCGATAATCGGCTTTATCCCCTTCTCGCGGCACTTTCGGTAAAAAGGTATTGCGCCGTACAGTACGCCATGATCAGTAAGCGCAAGCGCCTCCATTTGCAGCTCAGCGGCACGATCAACCAGATCACGAATTCTTGCAGCGCCATCGAGCAAGCTGTACTCGCTGTGAACGTGCAAATGCACGAAGGATTGAGCGTCTATGACATCTTCAACGTTCATGCCTTTCATCTCATTCAATCCTTTCCGCTAAAATCACGAATATTGTTATTCTCAGTTTATCATATTCAGGGTGGACACGCCCATACAATGGTAGTGTAGGGATTATAGTGAGGTGATCGCGGTGAGCTATTTTTTAACTAAAGCCGGACTCGATTTTTTTATAGCGTTTGGAATCGTGCTTGGAGGCTCCTTGCTTGCAAGCATTGGCGCTGCATTTATGTTTATGCCGCCTGCAGCCGTTATGCTCGACACTGCCACGAGACTGAAAATATGGGCTATCGTAGCTGCGATAGGCGGCTCAGTAGACCCTATCCGGGTTATTGAAAGCAATATTACAGGCGGCCATCTTTCCCCGGCTGCTCAGCAGGTTTGCTTTATAATATTTGCTTTTCTAGGTGCGCATTTGGCAACAGAATTAATAAAGCTGGTATGCAAAGGAGCTGCATAATCGTGCGTGTACCTCCTTTCGAGAAGTTCACACGAGCCATGCAGCTCATAGGCGTGCTGCTGATCGGATTTATTATCGGCGCGCTTATCTATCATTCACTCTATGTCGTGCAGATGGATAATCTGGTTAATAATCGGATCGAGCTGCTCGCTAAAATAAGGCAGTACGAGGATGATATAAAGCAATTGAATCAATATAAAAATCAGCATACTGTTATTAAAAGCATTACTCCCCGCATTGAAAACGAGGCAGGCTCGCAATCACAGCGCCCGCATCTCGACAAAGTGACCGAAGCAGAAATCATTAAACGATTAAGAGAAGATTTGTCCAGCTTCCTCGGACAGAGCATTTACGAGATAGACTCCAACGCTCAATTCGCCCGAAAATTACTGGAACGAAAAGTATATAACGATGTGTATGAGAAGGATTATGTGGTAGAAATCAAAACGGTTCTGGTTGTAGACAATGTACTGCATGTGTGGATAACTGTTCGTACATATATAAAGCCGCCGTCTTCATGAGACTTGCGGCCTTTTTTATGTTACAATGCTTATCAGTTTTAGATGATTTCCCACTACAAAGGAGTGCACTGCTAGATGGATCAATTATTGCAATGGTTTTTTGCGCCTGGAATTATGATTACACTCGTGCTGTCCGTCGTATTCAGCTTTAAAGGACGCCGGGAACAAGCACATAACATAAGAGGTCTGCATACTGCCCGCATGAATATAAGCATGGGAATTATGCTTATTTTTATCGCAGGCGTACAGCTGCTGCTATCTGCTGAGTCAACAATGCGCATCGTAATAGGCGCCTTGTTCCTTGTGCTTGGTATATTCAATCTGTTCGCAGGGCTGCGCAACCATTCCATCTTTCGCAAACGGATCGAGCAAGAAAAAATGTAGCAGATTCATGCTGCCAACCGCTGTCGATTCATTGTGACAATGAATCGACAACTTTTCTCTAAAGGTAAAAATCAGCTTACAAAACAGACGCTGACGCTTCTCCAGTCCCAATCTTGTTCTCGGTCCTCTTAGTAAGGATCAATAATTTGGGCTGTCATCATCGCTTTGGCCGCCAGCCCCTGCTTGTCCTGTACTTCAATTTCCAGCTTCGTATATTTACGGCTCATCTCCAGCAAGGAAGGCTTAATCATAATCTCGCTGTCAATTTGAATAGGCCTTACATAGTAGGTTGTCATGCTCTCCATAAGAAAATCCCGCTTACTCGTTTCTTTAATCATTCTTCTGGCTGCTTGCGCCATAAGGGTGGAAAGCAACCCCTCCGACACCATGCCCAGCGTTCCTGACATTTGGGGCGACATTCTGCCGGAATAGGCAATTCCCGCTTCATCTTCTTTGTTCGTGGCCTCTAGTAAAAATCCGTTCCACATTAAATCCTCAAACGTTTCGCCCGACTGCGGCTCCTTGCCGGCAAAACGCATTGCATCGAGCACTTCCTGTCTCGTCACGACACCAAGCAGCTTGCGATGCCTGTCCACAATCGGCAGCATATCAATTCCTTCAGCAGCCATAGTATGAGCTGCCGAGGCAAGTGTAATATTAGGCGCTGCTGTTATTGGATGACGCGTCATGATGCGGTCGATGCCGCTCTCAGGTGAAGCGCCGACTGCATCCTTAGCGGTCATCATGCCGACAACTTTTCCCCGGTCGTCCAGCACAGGAAATCTGGTGCTGCCGGTTTCCAAGGAAAGCTCATGGTAACGGGCAACTGAATGGCTAGTATGCAAAACATCAGCAGGCCTGCTAAAGGTTACAATATCTTCAATCAAAATAATTTTGCGCTTAATAAGCCGGTCATACATCGCTCTGTTGATCATTGAAGCGACTGTAAATGTATCATGTCTGGTGGACAGCAGCGGTAAGCTGCGTTCTTCTGCCAAGGCGATTACCTCGCTGCTTGGCTCAAAGCCTCCTGTAATTAATACACCGGCGCCCTGCTCCAACGCGCAGCGATGCACGTTCACTCGGTTACCTACGATCAAGAGGCTTCCTTCATCGATATATCGAAGCATTGCATCAAGCTCCATCGCTCCGATAACAAATTTATGAAGCGTCTTATCCAGTCCAAGCCCGCCGCCAAACAATCGTCCCTCCACAATGTCTGCAACCTCGCCAAATGTCAGCTGTTCTACAGCATCACGGCGCTTGCGGTCGATTCGGACAGTGCCGATCCGCTCTCGCGTGCTAACCAGACCGATAGCCTCTGCTTCCTTGAATGCCTTATATACGGTTCCTTCGCTAATTTCCAGCAGCTTTGCAGTCGGTCTTACGGATATCCGCTCCCCAACCTGCAAGCCTTGTATATATTGAAGCACTTGCTCGTGCTTGCTCCCAGCCTCGGCGCTATGCTGTAATGTCATCGTTAAAATACCTCCCAACCTGCTCTTATTGCTTATTATAGGAGATTCAGATGCAATAGGAAACTTCGCGCGGCTACTTCCATTCCACATATAGGCTGTTCACCTTAATTGAAATATCCATGGGAACTTTATTCTCATCATAAATTAGCTGCTTGCGCAGCAGCTGCTGCATCATAGGCAGGCTAACGGCATGATCAGCCCCCTCCTGTATAAATTGCTTCCAGTCATATGTAATCGGCACCTTATAGTTCATTTTGTAAATCACATAATCTTTAATTACTACCCGCTGCGGAGGAATTGCTTTGTATTCGTTCATGAATAGAAATGTATTATGCTCGCTATAAGGCCTGATGATCAAGTCAGTCTCCAAATCTACTTGATACTCTACTACTTGCATGGGGGCATTCACATTGCAATTCAAAAAACCGTATGCGGAAGCCTTTTTCATAAAGCGGTGAGAAAATTCGTAAGAAAATTCCATTTGAAAAGCAGCATTAAAATAATATGCTCGCACTTTACGATGAAGATTAGATTCATCTGTCATTGTCTCATATCTCCTTTTCAAGCTTCGGGAATTTCATTTAATTTCAAAAGAAAGAAAATATTATCATATTTGAAATATTTGTAATTATTATAATAAAATTCACACTTTCGGTCAATGACTATAGTCACTAAAAAATATACATCCTATATAACGTTGTTGCCGTCAATACAAAGCTCTATCGTTAGGCTGAGGTGACTTTATGAGCAATATTGTAAGGCAAATTGGCGATAATATTCGAAATATCCGCAAATCTAAAGGGCTTAGCCAGGAACAGCTTGCGTTAAGGGCTGAGATTAACGCTTCTTATATGGGACAAGTAGAGCGTGGCGAAAAAAATCCGACGATCGACGTATTGGGTAAAATCGCCATTGCCCTTAATACCCCGCTGGAGAAAATCGTATCGTTGCAAACCTCCTCACCTAAAGAAGAGCATGACTCAGATTACGCCGAAAAAATTTCTCACCAATTAAACGGGCTAAGCTTAAAGGAACAAGAGGTCATTTATAAGTTGGTTAAACAAATGGTTCAATTCAAAGACCTGTAAAAGATCGAGCTCGGGCAGCGCAAGCCCTTGTGCTCGATCTTTTATTTTTAAGGATAAACGGTTCCGACGTCCTCTCAACATTCAAAAAATGAGCTTGACCCTCTCCCAAATCCCCTGCATTTATCCTATTCCATGCATTCACCAAGAGATTTATGTCCTCATATGATAGGGTATTACGATTCAGTCGCAATTCGTTTAGGCAGCAGCCAGGTTTCCTGACTGGAAGGAGTTTTATCATGTCCAAAACAAAAGTTGCCGTCGGGATAGCCCCTTCCAACCTGCTTCAGAATGACGTAATGACATTAGGCGAAGCATTGGTTAAGCAATGGAAAATCCCTTCGGCACAGCCGATCAATTTAAAGTTTGGTTCCTACAGGAAGCAAATGCGCATTATTCCTGCTGAAAAACAAAACGGCATTAAATTAAATCCATTCGTAGGCGAAATATTAGGCTTTAGCCCGAAAACAAAACATTATATGCACTTAAAATATACAGCACATAATACGACGCTAGAACTTGGCCCGTTAATCGGCATCCTTGTGAGCAGAGAATACCCGGATACGCCTGATAATCCCTTCGGAGCTATCACACAGTTTTGCATGGAAGCTGCTGAAGCATGCCGCCTGCAAGGCGGGCAGGTTTTCTTCTTCACCCCGAATCAATTAAATCATGAAGTCTCCTACGTACAAGGCTGGACGTATAACGGCGGCAGTTGGAGAAAGCACCCCATGCCGCTGCCTCACGTCATATACAATCGCTTAACGACTAGAAAATTAGAAAATTTGCCCAGTGTGCAGCAATTTCTGCAAAATGCCGTGCAGCATCACAATACGGCTGTTTTTAATGAAAAATTTTTGAATAAGACTGAAGTTTTCAGTGCCCTGAGCTCCAATCGCAGCGTTAATCGCTACTTGCCGGAATCAAAGCCCCTTAAAAGCCTCGCCACCTTAAAAAATATGAGTTCCAAATATAACACGCTGTTTATTAAGCCGGTTACAGGCAGCATGGGCAGAGGCATCATACGCATTTCACATGATCAGCAAACAAGCTATCATGCCCAGCATGCAACGAGTAGCGGCAGCCGCAAGCAGCAGTTCAACAGCCTGCAAAAGCTGTATGCCAATTTATTCAGTAAAAAAAGAAGCAGATATCAAGTGCAGCAAGGCCTGCAGCTGATAGAAATTCAAAAAAGGCCGGTTGATTTCAGGGCATTAGTGCAAAAAAACAAGTTGGGCGAATGGTCTGTTACTTCGGTAGTAGCCAGAATTGCCGGCAATCAGCATTTTGTATCCAACTTAGCGCGCGGCGGAACGTTATGCAAGGTGGAGGAAGCGATTAGCCGATCCAATATGCTGGGCCGCTCAAGCGGGTACGAAATCGCCAGCCGTCTTAGACAGGCCGCACTATTAATTGCGCAGGGAATAGAAGATGGCATTGAGGGGCATTTCGGAGAGCTCGGAATTGATTTTGCCCTTGACCGCTCTGGGCGAATATGGCTTCTGGAAGTCAATTCAAAACCGTCTAAAAACGACAACACTCCCTGGCAGGAAGGCAAGATTCGCCCCTCTGTCAAGAAGCTGCTGGCCTATTCCAAATATTTATCCAAATTTTAGGAAGGGGCAAAGCAGCATGGCTGAGCGATCAACCTTAAAACTTGGCGTAATGGTTTCCTCTCTGGCATATGATCACGGGACTGAAGAGCTGACGATTGGCGAACCGCAATTGTGCAAGGCGCTTGCCCTTGCCGCCAAAACATTAGCCATTGATCTTTATTTGTTTCAGCCTGCCGATTATAACCAGCGTGGCCTATTGACTGGTTACCGGTATTTGGAGACGGGGTGGCGGAAACAGCAGGTTCCGCTTCCAGACTTGATCTATGACCGCAGCTTTGCCTCCAGCCCAGCTGCAGCACTAAGCAACCGGATGCTTCTGCATGCTATGCACTGCAAGAAACCGTTCAAGCGGCTCAATGCATTTCTGCCGTCAAAATGGAAGGTCTACCGCATACTCAAGCAAAACGATGCGCTTCTGCCCTATTTGCCCGAGACAATGCTGCTCACTTCGCATTTGCAAATGATAGAGCAGCTAAATAAAAAACCTGGCGGCCTTATTATTAAGCCTATTTCCGGCATGCAGGGCAGAGGCATTATCAGCATACAAAAACAAGCAGCGTCCGAGCGCATTCATATTAGAGGCCGCACGAGGAGCAATCGCCCTTTTATGCAAAATATTGAAAATACAGCAGCACTATTCCAAAAGCTCCATACAATAATTAAAAGCAGACGCTATATTATGCAGCCTTTATTATCATTAACCGATCATATGAGCCGCCCCTTCGATATCCGAATTCTAATGCAGAAGGACCATAAAGGAATTTGGCTGTTGACAGGAGCAGCAATACGCTGCGGCTCATCAGGCGGAGTTACTTCGAATCTGCATGGAGGCGGCACCGCCTACCCGATTGACCAATTCCTTGCTTCCCGGTACAGCAAAGAAGAGCTTGAGCTGCTGCGCAACACTTTAACAGCCATTTGTGTGCAGGCAGCTCATACTCTAGAGCGGCGGCTTGGCAAATTTGCCGAGCTGGCCTTTGACTTTGGCTTGGATCAGCAGCAGGCGCTCTGGCTCCTCGAAGTAAACTCCAAGCCGGGCAGAAGCAGCTTTAAAGCGACCGGAGATATTGCCGCTCAATCGCTATCCATCCTGCAGCCCTTGCACTACGCCAAATATTTGTATGGCATTTCCAAACCCAATCATGTTTTTCGTGTCGCAAATCAAGGCCGCCAACAGCTCATAGCTAACAATAGCAGGCTGCGGCCTCTCAACGTTCAGGAGGTTCATCGATGAGTTTGACAACTTGTAACATACGCTTCTCTTCTCAATACGACAATGTTATTTATTTGTCCAATCCGTTGCTCAAACAGCTCGAGCTTGAAGGAAAAAGAGCGGTTCATATTGTAATGGGAAATGCAACCGTCAAAGCTGCGATTAGAAAGCTGAATCGATCCAGCAAAGTTATCTATATTTCCTCAGGAGTCCGGCAAGCTCTTCGCGTTCCAAAGATAGGACAAATATCTATTCAAACGGTTGGTCCAGACGAGATTAGAATTGGCCCGCTTGTCGGTATTTTAACTGATACTTTGCGGCCAGGAGAGAGTTATCCATTCGGCCTTCGGGCAAGTTTAGTAAAGCAAATCATTCGCGTTGGAGAAAAAAGAGCCTTTATATTCGGCTTCACCCCCAATGATATTAACTGGCGGCAGCAAACCGTCAATGGCTTTTTCTTAAATCCACAAGGCGGCTGGACTCGCAAAGTCGTTCCTTTGCCTGATGTTGTTTACAACCGCCTGCCTAATCGCAGAGCTGAGGCCTCCACCTCCCTGCGCGCTTTTCGGGAAAGATTTGTCAATCATTCTATCCCGTTCTTTAACTGGAGCTTCTTGAATAAATCGGATGTATATCGATTGCTGGACAATGATCCGGAGGCTCTGGTGCATTTGCCGGAGTCTATAAACAATCCGACACCGGCAACGATTAAAGAAATGCTGGAAAAGCATCAATTTATTTATTACAAACCAACAGGCGGCAGTCTTGGTATCGGCATTTACAGACTTACCTACCAGCCTGGACGCGGCTATTTTGCCAGATTCAGACGCAATAATCAAAATGTCCTGATGCGTTTTAAAAACTTTGGCAGTTTAATGCGCATGCTGCAGGCCAGACATGGCAGCAAGCTTGAAAACTATGTCGTTCAGCAAGGCATTCGGCTTATAGAAATGGATAAATGCCCGATCGACTTCCGTTTTCATATGCATAAAAACGGGCGAAACGAATGGGTTCCTGCAGGAATAGGAGCAAAAAAAGCGGGACGCGGCAGTGTCACCACCCATGTAAAGAGCGGCGGGTCCTTGCTGACGCCTATGCACGCGCTGCATCGAACATTTGGCGACAAGGCTGACGAAGTATTGGAACGCGCCAAGCAGGTTTCCATCAAGCTGTCTGAGGCGATTGAACGCAATTATCCGCACCGCCTTGGCGAGCTGGGGCTTGATATCGGCATCGACAATACCGGTGAAATTTGGATGTTCGAAGCCAATGCCAAGCCAGGAAGATCCATTTTCAAGCACCCTGCGCTGAAAGCCGAAGGTCGTGATTCCTTATCTTATATATTTGATCACTGCTTATATTTAAGCCGTTTTAATGGAGGGAGCAGCTAATGGCTACAGTTAGAGCTTTCAGAAATAAAGAGCCCAATGTGAATCCCCCGGTACTTGCTATTCTAACTGTCGATAATAACAAACGTTCATTTTTAGGCAACCGAGCAAATTTCATCGATATTATTAATAAAGGCCGCAGCATGGGCTTTATTGTATATGTACTGACTGTAAAAAATCTGATTTTAGGACGCAGCCATCTCAAAGGATTTATTTTTGACGAAGAGAATAACAAATGGCAGCGGGAAAACCTGCCTTTTCCTAATGTCATTTATAATCGGATTCCGCAGCGGGAGCATGAAAAAGAGCCTGCAGTCAGAGCTAAGCTCAAGGCTTGCCGCGATTATCCTAATCTCTTTTTATTCAATCCGTACTACTTCAACAAATGGCGCCTTTATAAATGGCTGAATAAATCAGAAAAAACGATGTCGCTAGTTCCTAATACCCGCCGGCTCATATCTATCGAAGTGCTGGATCGGATGCTGCAGAAGCATGCCAATCTATATTTGAAGCCAGTAAGCGGCAAGGCAGGCAACGGCATTATGACCGTCGCTTATCGGACCGAAAAAACGCTGCCCTACAGGCTGAAAATTCAACTAAATAAAAAAAGCTCCACCTACTACTGCTCCACGATGAGAAAGCTATGGCTAAAAATACAAAATCAGCGAAACAGGGAAGCATATATTGTACAGCAAGCCATTAAACTCGCATCATACCAGGACCGCAGCTATGATCTGCGCGCCTTGGTTCAAAAAAACAAATACGGCAAATGGGAACTGTCCGGGCTCGGAGCCAGGCTTGCAGGAGCACGCAGCATTACGACTCATGTGCCGCGCGGCGGTCAAATTGAGGAGCCGGAGAAGCTGCTCCGTTATTCCTTTGATGATGAACATTCCGTCAACATATTGGCCGATGTAAAATCTACTGCTTTGCGGGTAGCTCGTCAAATCGAAAGAGGCTCCGGACGGAAGCTTGGAGAAATGTCTATGGATTTGGGTGTAGATATAGAAGGGAATATATGGATATTTGAGGCCAATGCTAAACCTATGAAATTCGATGAGCCGCAAATTCGCCAAAAATCATTAGAAAGAATTTTTCAATACAGCCACTATTTAATGAACAAGAAATCAAAGGAAGTAGCTGAGGCGAGTGTTTCTCGCAACAAAACTTACTAATGAGCAATGGATGCTGGAAAAAGGCATGTGGCTGGCCTTTATCGTACGTCATGGCAGAAAAAAAATTACGAAAAGCGCTTTTCGAGCGCTGCAACAGCTCGACCCCAATAAACTAGTGACAAATAGTGACGGCAGAAGCCCAGCTGTCATTGCCGCAGTAAGACATCAAGGTAAGCCAATTGCATTAGGCTTTGCAGATAATTACGGAATGGACGGCTGCTTTATTGTCGCCCATTCCGAGGCCGGCGGCCGCGGGGCAGGCAGCGCAATTATGAATGCCCTGCTGCAGTCGCAAGGCAAACTGACCTGCAATGTTGCGGCAGATAATATTGCAAGCATGGCGCTTTGCTTTAAATTTGGCTTCAAGGCTGTTCAGCTTCACAAGGGACCAACAGGGAAATCGACGCTGCGTTTCGAAAGGGGTTTTCAAGATGGCTCCGCCAGTACTTGGCATTCTAACGCTTTATCTTAATGAAGGTAGAGCTCTTGAGGAAAGACCCATTTATGAAAAAATGACAATAGCTGGACAGCAGCTTGGTCTTCAAGTTTTTGTCTTTACCCCTCAAGATGTAAATTATTCAAAAAATCGTATTCATGCCCTTTTTTTTAATCCAAAAAATAAAACCTGGAAAAGAAAATGGACCTCCCTTCCACATGCAATATACGATCGCTGCCGCCTGCAAAAATCACATCGATTCCAGCAGCTCCTAAAATTCCGTTCCCATTATCGTCACTTGAAATTTTTAAATAAGCCGCTGCGCAACAAATGGACGGTTCATACAACATTAAACAAGGATGAACAGTTCAAGCCTTATTTGCCGGTGACCAAATATGTATCCAGCACTTCCGATGTGACGAATATGCTGCGCAAATTTTCGATCGTATACATGAAGCCGATAAGCGGTACTGGCGGAAGAGGCATATTGCGCATAGAAAGATTGAAAAGCGGCTTATATTATGTGCAGGGCCGGGATCAGCAACGCAAAATCATTCGTCCAAGACGCGTTACCCTTGCTGCGCTCATCACCTTCATATCTTCTTGGAATTTAAAAAGCACGCGCTACATTGCGCAACAGGGCATTCAGCTGAAGCTTGATAACGGCCGCGTCCATGATTATCGAATGCTCGTACAGAAAAACGACGAAGGAAAATGGCAAATAACCGGTTGTGCAGGACGTGTAGGCGCTCAAGGCAGCATTACATCAAATTTGCACGGCGGCGGAAAAGCAGTGCCTATGGAAAAACTGCTGCGCGAGTGGATTAATGACGAATCCTCCATTTCCTCCATTAAGGAGGAAGCTGAACGCTTCGGGGTAGATGCAGCGCAATTTCTGGAAAAATCTTACGGCAGCTTATGCGAGCTTGCTTTCGATATTGCGATTGACCGCAACGGTCATATATGGATGATTGAAGTAAATCCTAAGCCTGCAAGAGAGGTTTTTATTCAAGCTGGGGAAACCGAGGTTTACCAGAAAGCGATCACCAATCCGCTTAAGTACGCATTATGGTGCATAAAAAAATAATAAAAGTCCAATCCAGGCTGGCAAGATCAGCAGCGGATTGGACTTTTTTTAATATACTAAGCAATGATGGCTTCTAATGAACTTCTAAGGGTTGCCACAATCGCTATTCGTGCAAAAATGATGGTTTAAATTTTCTAACGGTTGCTATTGCACTTAATTTACCAAAAAGCACTGATTTTGCTCGAGAAAGGGTACAATAGCGCTCATGACAACCATTACATTTTCAAATGAGCTAAAATAATCGAAATAGCCTGTCTGGCAACCGTTAGGCAATTAAGGCAGTTGATTATAGGGTGATTTTTTTATCCTTGATTAAACTGCGGCTTTGGCTTGATCAAGCATGTCCGCCAGCTCCTCAAAGCGAGCAATAACAGCGTCTGCTTTGGCTAGCTCGTCCGGCTTGCCGTAGCCTGCATAAACACAGCCGATGCCGGCAATGCCGTTGCCATGCGCAGCCTCTATGTCGGAGGAGCGGTCCCCTACCATCCATGCTGAAGTTAGCCCATGCTTTTTCATCAGCATAGCGACCAAATCCACCTTGGACGAAGTGTTATACTCCCCTGCGCTGTACAAGTCTGTAAACAGATGGCCAAGGCCTTTGTGCTCGACAATTTTGCGTACATACTGCTCCAGCCCGTTGCTGGCAACAAACAGCTTAACTCCCTTTTCCTTAAGCGCGGCAAGCGTTGCTGCGACGCCCGGATAAAGCTCGCCTTCCCCTGCAGCCAATCCTTCAATCTCATATTGCAGCAGCAGCTCATCGGCACGCTCGCGAGCTTCCTCGGAGCTGCCGGGCATAATCGTTTTCCAAATATCTTCGAGCAGCATGCCGAGGCAGCTGAGCAGCGCCGAAACAGGCGGCGCTTCCTCCATATAAAGCCCTTCTTCGCGCAAAGTATCGAACAATCTTTGATTGACACCGGTCAGCAAGGTTTCCGTTTCCAGCAGTGTTCCGTCCATATCAAATATTAATGCCTCTGGCAGCTTGAGCGTCGTTCCAGTTGTCATAATGATCTCCCTCACAAATCTTTTCCTAAATCATACTCGATGCTCTTTGAGCTAGCAACCATTTCAATTTGAACAATATGTTAATTAGTATTGATAAAACAAAATGCATATGTCACACTATGACCAGTATGCATAATTATTCCTATTGTTAGAAAGGCTGTGACCTCTTTTTCTATGTCAAAATTATTGCTTCGATCTATGACTGAGCTCAGCTCACGCAAATGGATTTCCAAGCTAACCGGAGCATTTTCCAAATCAGCTGCCAGCCGTCTTTTTATTGCACGATTTGCGAAAATGTACAATATAAAAATCGAAGAGGCTGAAAAGCCAATTGATCAATATCGTACCTTAAACGCTTTCTTTTCCAGGCGCCTAAAGCCGGGAGCCAGATCTATCGATCCTGCGCCTGACAGCTGCGTTAGCCCGGTCGATGCGCTTATAACTGGCATTGGTTCGATTGAAGACGGGCTTATGCTGAGTGTAAAAGGCCAAAATTACAGCGTCAGTGAGCTGCTTAACAGCAGTGAGGATGCAAGGCTATACCATAACGGCTTTTATTTCGTGCTTTATTTGAGCCCTACCGACTATCACCGTATCCACTCTCCTGTCGATGGCTTAATCGAGCGGCGCAAGCATCTTGCCGGCAAAGTTTACCCGGTCAACGACTTTGGACTTACCCACATGAAACGAGTGCTGAGCCGCAACGAAAGGCTTATTACTTATATGAAGCATGACACCGGCGAAATCGCAGTGGTAAAGGTGGGGGCGATGAATGTAAGCAGCATTCAATATGCACTTCCGCTCTCAGATCAAGCTCAAAAAGGCAGCGAGCTCGCATACTTTGAATTCGGCTCCACAGTCGTGCTGCTGCTTGAAAACAATACCTTTGAACCGAGAGCCGACCTCAGCCTTGGCAGCAAAGTAAAAATGGGCGAGCGATTAGGGACATTTGTTGCTCCAAAATAAGCTAAACCATAGTTTGCCGCCTATAAAAGTGCTATAATATTCTGTATGCTAATGATTGATTTCTAAAAGGATGGAATGATGTTCATGAATTCACTTGCAAAGCAATTAAATGACACGCTTAATAAGGAAAACCCGCATATTGGCGAGATGCTCTCTTCGCTCGGAAAAGCTATCTACTTCCCAAAAGTAGGCATCCTTAGCCAATCTGCTGAAGCCAAGACCAAAGCATCCAAATTCAATGCCACAATTGGAATCGCAACTGAAGGCGGCAAGCCTATGCACCTTGAAGTGATTCAGGAAACTTTAAGCGCTTATGAGCCAAAGGATATTTATGAATATGCTCCGCCAGCTGGAAAGCCTGAGCTGCGGTCCGCATGGAAAGCCAAAATGATCAAGGACAATCCATCGCTTGCAACGAAGAGCTTCGGCAATCCAATTGTTACTAACGCACTTACACATGGCCTTAGCATCGTAGCTGATTTATTCGCAGATGCTGATGACGCTGTTATTATACCGAATAAAAATTGGGAAAATTACGAGCTGACTTTTGGCGTTCGCCGCGGCGCTGTAATTGTTGAATACCCGCTTTACAATGATGCTATGAAATTCAACAGCACAGGCCTACGCGAAGCGCTCTTTGCTCAGAAGGATAAAGGAAAAGCAATCGTTATTTTGAATTTCCCTAACAACCCGACTGGCTATACGCCTGGTCCGCAGGAGGGTCAGGAAATCGTAGCTGTACTGAAGGAAGCAGCTGAGGCCGGCATTAATGTCGTGGCCGTTACAGACGATGCTTACTTCGGCCTTTTCTTCGAGGATTCCTTGCAGGAATCGCTGTTCTCGCAGCTAGCCGATCTGCATCCGCGCATTCTACCGGTTAAAATAGACGGCGCAACCAAAGAGGAATATGTATGGGGCTTCCGTGTCGGTTTTATTACGTACGCTTCCTCCTCTGCCGATATTTTATCTGCTTTGGAGCAAAAAACGCTCGGTATTATCCGCTCCACGATTTCCAGCGGCCCGCATCCTTCTCAAACCTTTGTGCTGCGCGCTCTGCAATCGCCGCTATTTGAAGAACAGAAGCAGCAAAAATTCGACATTATGAAAGGCAGAGCAAACCGCGTTAAGCAATTGCTTGATAGCGGACGTTATAGCGACACGCTTCAATATTATCCGTTTAACTCCGGCTATTTCATGTGCTTGAAGCTGGTTAATATTTCAGCAGAGACGGTTCGTCTCCACTTGCTAAATGAATACGGCATCGGTACCATTGCGCTTGGCGAAACCGATCTGCGCGTAGCCTTCTCCTGTATAGAAGAGGAGTATTTGGAAGAATTGTTCGATACTATTTACAAAGCGGTAAGCGAACTGTCGGCAAAATAATAAAAAACGCGAGCTTCGAGGCTGGATCAGCCCGAAGCTCGCGTTTTTTATTACCTGTTCCCTATTTCATCGGTTATTTCCAAAGGTCGGTGAATCCATTTATCCTTGGTATAATCAATAATCTTGAAGCAGCTTGGTCAGCTTCTTCTCGATACGCTTAGGTCGCCATGCCATATACAGAACGGAGAACACTGCGCTTACAATTACAGGCGTATAAAGTCCCTGCAGCATAAGCGGAACGGCCTGCACCACACATAACCAAACCGCGCTGATCAATAATACAAATCGGTCAACTGTAATAAACTGCTTCACCCTGTCCTTCTCGGATAGCGGGTATACATGCTTCCAGACAGATTCTTTATGAAGCTGCATAAGGCTGCCCAACTGCAAGCCGATAAGCAGCAAGCAAAATATACTTATTAGGCTCGCTGCATAGCCTGACCAGGCTGCCGCGCTGGCTGCCCAATACAGTACAAAGCTGCCGAGGGCGATCAAACGCATAATGATGCCGCTAAGCTCTAGCCTAATAATAGCGGCTGCGTACAAATAAATATAGGCGTGCTGTGGGCCGTATTTAATTTTGCTTAGCAGCCACGCCAGATAGCTGCGGCGATGAGGGCGGGTCATAAGCGCCGGAATGTCTGTAAACATGCCGAATAACAAATAATATCTTTTGCGCGTCGCTGCTTCTTCACGAATCAATCTTTCCCAAGCGAAGCTGTAGCGGACTGGCAGCCTGTGCAGCGCTGCCAGCAGACCAGCTAGCAGCAGGCTGAATAGCAGCGCCTGCCACCAGGCTGCAATCAGCCATGCTGCGACAGCGGCTGCAGTAAGCAGCCAGCGCAGGCAGCGCAGCAAGATGCGGGCACCGTCGTAAACGACGCGGCGCTCGCGCCAGCCAAAGTAGCTGTTTCCCGCTTTCACAGCAGCTGCAGCAACAGCGATAAGCCATAATGAATTAGGCTCAGCAGCTTGCCTGTAAACGGGCAAATAAAACAATAAAATGACAGCGAGCAGAAGCATTCCTTGCACGAGTGAGCGGCGGTATGAACGCTCCATATAGAGCTTCATCTGATGCTCCTTAGGCATCAAAAATACAATATCGGCTTGTACAAGCCAGGTGCGCAGCGGGCTCCAGCAAAGTGCAAGCGTCAGTAACGCTATACCCAGTGCTTCAATTGGGAAGCCTGCGGGTATATTGTGAATAAAAGAAAAATAACTAATTAGGAAATATATAATAAACAGTGAACAAACGGCAGGCAGACCGCTCATGCTCATAATTCTGATGTAAGGGAATATCTCCTTCAGGAAGGCTCTCGATCTGCTAGTCCAAATCTTAGTTAATGATGCGCTTTGAACGGACACTAGCTCGCCCCTTCCTTTACAAAATAATAAAACAGCTCCTCTAATGAAGCTTCCTTAAAGTCAGCCCCCGCTGCACGCCGTATATCCGAGAGCGTGCCCTGTGCAGCCAGCCGCCCATTATGCATAATAAGCAGCCTGTCGCAATACGCCTCTACCGTTGATAAAATATGGGAGCTCATCAATATAGCCGCGCCCTGCCGCTTCACTTCAACCAATTGATCAAGCAAGGAACGAATGCCGAGCGGATCCAGCCCTAGAAACGGCTCATCAATAATATAAAGCTGCGGAGCTGCCAGCAGCGCGTTCATAATCATTACCTTTTGCTTCATCCCTTTGGAGAGATGGGCAGCGAATGCCTTGCGTTTCGGCTGCATTTGAAACTGGTCGAGCAATCCCTCTGACCGGCTTTCTGCCTGATTCTGCACATCGTAAGCCATCCCCGTAAGACGCAAATGCTCCTCGACAGTAAGCTCGTCAAACAAAACCGGAGATTCCGGCACATAAGCAAACGAGCTTCTATATTGTTGCGCATCCTCGTTTAATGTAACGCCATTTACCTTCACTTCGCCCTTATGTGGCTCCATAAGCCCGAGAATATGCTTGATGGTCGTGCTTTTGCCAGCGCCATTGAGTCCGATCAAACCGATCATCTCTCCCGGCTTTACGTAAAAATCGATATCATGCAGTACAGGCCTGCGCGGGCTGTAGCCGCCGGTAAGATGACTGACCTCTAAAATATTTTCCATCTCTTCACCCCAATGAACATGAATACAATTCCAGTCTTGCACAATACTTTTCTTATTTAAGCATACCTAAATATGGATCGGATTTCAAAATAAGTCTTTCAAGCCGTCTATACTTGATACAATTTTCGATAAACGGACGGAGAAAGCCCCTTTCTGCTGCGAAACACGCGGCTCAAATAAAACCCGTTCTCATAACCGCATTGCTGGGCTATCCGGTCCAACGTAAGCGTCGTTTCTTCAAGCAGACTGCAGGCCCGGTCCATTCGCAGCCCGGTTACATAATCAGACGGCGTCATATGAAAGCTTCTTTTATATTTCCGCGTAAGCTGAACAGCACTAATGCCTAGCAAATCAGAAAGCTTGCTGATAGAAAGCGGTTCAAAGGCGTGCGCCAGCAGCCATTGTTGGGCATATTGCATCTGATCGTCCGCTTCCTCTTCTCTATTCCTATCTGCTTTACCGCTTTCCTGACCATATAACCACCAGATATCCTCCAGCAAATGCCGGATGCGATTGCCGCTTTGCTCCTGTCCGGCCGTCAAGTTAAGGCTGCGTATATACCGATAGGTGGACGCGAGTCTTTCTGTATCTATGAATGTAATTTTACCAGTCATCTGCTCCGCTTGCTCTTTAGTCGGCTCCACATCCCATGTAAATTGCACAAAATGAAAAGTTAGCGGCTCTACTGTTTTGCGATGAAATACTAGCCCGGGCGGGCATACGACGATATCGCCAAAGAAAGCTTCTCCTCTATGCGCACCGATTTCAAACTGAAATACACCCTCTTCAACGGCAAACATTGTCCAATTATTATATCTATCCTGATCCAACAAAAACTGCTGTTTTTGATGCCAATAGACGTAAGCTTTCGGAAGTAACGACCAGTTGTTCCGCATCTGCCCCTCCAAAATGATTGAAAGTGAAATAAAGTATATGCTTAATGATAATTGAATGTATGTTAAATAACAATGTTATAAATTAATATTTGAAATGATAGATATGTTTTAACTAAAGGAGTGAAGCACGGTGAGAGAGGAAATCGTAAAAACAGATATTACAGTTATCGGCGGCGGGCTTGCAGGCGTCAGCGCTGCGATAGCTGCAGCACGGCTTGGCAAGAGCGTAGCGCTTATCAATAACCGGCCTGTGCTTGGCGGAAATTCCAGCAGTGAGGTTCGTGTATGGGTATGCGGAGCAACGGGCCATGGCGTTCACCGCTATGCACGTGAAACAGGCATTATGGGTGAATTATTTGTAGAGAATCAATTCCGCAATATGGACGGCAATCCTTATTATTGGGATATGGTCGTTTATGAAACTGTTCTGGCAGAGCCTCTTATCCAGCTGTTTCTCAATACGGACGTTCATGAGGTTGATGCAAGCGGAGATGAGTCAGACCGTACAATCCATTCCGTTACCGGCTGGATGATGGGATCAGAAAGACGAATCCGCTATGAGAGCGAAGTGTTTATTGACTGTACAGGTGATGGATTGGTTGGGTTTTTGGCTGGCGCCAAGCACCGGATTGGGCGCGAGGCCAAGGAAGAATATAACGAAGAATGGGCACCGCTGGTCGCCGACGATATTACGCTTGGCAGCACACTGCTTTTTTACACAAAGGATGCCGGTCATCCCGTAAAATATGTGGCGCCCAGCTTTGCCAAGGACATTACGAAGACGACCATACCTGAACGCCGGGTTATTCGCAGCGGCGACAATGGCTGTGCATACTGGTGGATCGAATGGGGCGGCGAGCATGACACCGTCCATGATAACGAAAAAATCCGCGATGAGCTTTGGTCTGTCATATACGGCATTTGGGATTATATTAAAAACTCAGGAAAATTTGATGCGGACAATATGACGCTGGAATGGGTCGGCTCCATACCTGGCAAGCGTGAGTACCGCCGTTTTGTAGGCGAATATGTGCTAAATCAGAACGACGTGCTTGCGCAGCTGCCATTCAAGGATAATGTCGCTTTCGGCGGCTGGTCGATCGATTTGCATCCGCCGCAAGGCATGTATGCGACGGAATCGGGCTCCAAGCATCTGCACACGGATGGCATTTATTCGATACCGTTTCGTTCTCTCTACTCGATCAATGTGAAAAACATGCTAATGGCCGGCCGCAATATAAGCGCTACGCATGTTGCCTTCGGTTCCACGCGCGTTATGGCAACCTGCGCATTGTTGGGCGAGGCTGCTGGAACAGGCGCTGCTTTATGCGCTGATAAAGCTGTAACGCCTAGCGAGCTTTATCATCATCATTTGCAGGAATTGCAGCAAACGCTGCTTCGCCAGGATGCATCTGTTATCGGATTATCTAACAAAGACGAAAAAGACTTGGCTTTATCAGCAAACGTAAATGCATCAAGCACATTATCGCAGCTCGCAGTCCAGCGAAGTGACGAAACAGTTGCACTGTCCAGCGACATCGGATTGACAGTTCCGGCAGATCCAGAAATTAACGGGCTAGAGCTTCTTGTTGATGCCAGCAAAGATACAACATTAACCGTAGAGCTATGGGATACAGGCCGCGCCGAAAACTACGTGCCAAACGTTTTGCAGACATCGGCCTCTGTCAGCATATCAAGCGGCAGCAAGCAATGGGTTAAGCTTGATTTACAGTGGAAGCCGGCATTTGCGCAAAACGCTTTTATTATTATTAAAGCCAATGATGCGCTGGAGCTTCACTTCTCCGGAAGCACCCGAACAGGCGCCCTTGCCTATTTGAAGGGCACGAAGCCTGCCGTAGACAAGCAGCTGGAGGACCGCTCACATGATCAGCCGGCTGTATTATGGGGAACCCGCCCTTTCGAGCGCAAAATACCTTGCTTCCGCCTTGCTGCTACTGCTGCTTTTGCACCTGAAAAAGCGATCGATGGCTTTGTCCGGCCTTACGGCGGACCGCATTTGTGGAGCTCGGCGCCTATGAAGGACGGTCAAGAGGAATGGCTTGAGCTGAACTGGGCTAAACCTGTTCAAATAAGCACGCTTCATTTGACGTTTAATGATGATGTCAACGAAGACCTGATTAACCTGCATCATCATAAAACACCTTTCGAGGTTATTCCAAACCTTGTAAAGGATTATCGTATCGAGGCTTTTGCAGCGGGCGAATGGCAAGTGGTGGGCGAATTTAAAAACAATCATAAACGTAAGCATATTCATGCGCTGGAAGCGGCGATTACAACTGAACGCATTAGAATTACAGTAACTGCAACGAACGGAGAGCCTTGTGCTGAAATCATCGAGGTGCGGGCATACGCTTAAAACTTTCAGGTTAGTTGAATTTCGTTTCAAAGTGATCAGGAAACAGGGACTGAGCTGTAACGGTCACAAATGACCGTTACAGCCGAAAAAGCAGCGTTCTTGGCAACTAAGAGACATAAATGTCCGTAATACGGCTATTAGAGGGATACTATTACTGAAAACCTGCCCTAATGGCCAAAATTGTCCGTTAGAAAATAGAATTACGCGTTAGTGATTGCTAAGGGACATTTGTGACCGCTAGAAAGTGACGATGCCCCGGTCTTAGAACAAATATATAACAGAATTGATCAGTAATTGGTGCTAAGTATAAAGGTTGCTCTGAACGATTCATCAAAGGCTGTCGATTCATTGTGGCTCAGTAAGCAATAAAAAAGGGGATCGGAGAGCAAGATTGGGAATGGAGAAGCGGCAGCGTCCGCCTTTGTAGGCCAATTTTATCCTTTACAGGGTTGATTTGTTCAAAAAAATTGGACTACAACAGCGGTCGGAATCCCAAACTTGATCGCAGTAACTTCCCTTTCTATTGCTTGTTACCCCTATTCACAATGAATCGACACGCCCTGCGTTAAGAGCAGCCTTTCATTAAAAAGCGTTCTATTTCGCAAAGCGAAGCGTTTTAATCTCAAACGGACGAAATGCAAGCTGGACCTGCTGCTCGCTGCTTTCTGCCTCATGTACATACTCTTCGATCAGATTAACCAAACAGGCTTTGCTGAAAGAAAAATCAGTATTTACAACACATCCTCCGCCCGTTCCTTCTGCTTCATACATCCGGACGATTAGGTCGCCACTGCGATCTTCCGCCAGCTTAATCGTTTCAATTATAATATGACCAGCCGATAACTTGAACAAAGAGCGGATCCCGCCATCGCCTTGCATCGCAAAGGCAGGATGATTGAGCTCATAGCCCGCACGGATAACCCCGCTATCAGCAAACGATCCAGACCAGCCCATCATAACGTAGGTAAACTGGTGAAGCCCAATGTCCGCATGCATATCAGGAGCTAACGCAGCTTTTAATAAAGTTAGATTGATGCTGTTGCGGGTTACATTTACCCCATATTTGCAATCATTTAACAGCGCCGCCCCGCGGTTTGGTTCCGCCAAAGCTGTCCACTTATGCTGACTTACTTCAAATTGATCCTCATCGTGCTGCCTTGAGCGATGCGTAGGCCGCTTTATATGCCCAAATTGAATTTCATGCATAGCTTCGCTGCTGTGCACATCGACCGGGAAGCATACTTTCAGCAGCTTATGCTTCTCCTGCCAATCGATCTCCGTTTGAAACTCCAGGCTATTGCAGCCGCGTCTCAATACAACCAGCTGAGTCATAGACGATTGGTTCAGCTTCCGTCTGATTCTAAGTGCTGCAAACAAAGGTCCCGCAGCAACCGCTGTTATGACTGCTGTTTCCGGAAGCTCAACCGGCTGCTGCTCATACATCGATTCAATTTCCCAAGCATCGCAAATGGTCGGGACATCTTTAAACATACGGAAAGCATTGCATCTATCCGCAGCCATATTATGTCCTGTAGCTTTTTCTATAAAGCTAGTAATTTCCCCAAACTCGTTAAATGTTACTGCAATGCATTCATTTTCAAGCTTTCTATGCTCGGCTGAGGCAATTAAGCTGTACTGTGAAGCATTTTCACCTTTGTATGAAATGCCAGCTTCAGCAGCAGCGTCCAGCGTAATCCAGCCGGCAGCCGGTAAATCCACCTCAGTATATTTAGCGCCGTCCAGCTCCTGAATCTGGCAGCGAGGCAGTGAAACGATATCCGAAGGCAGCTCTATCAAAGCTTTTCTCTCCCATGACAAGCTGTTGAATACGGTCAGCTTGTCAGGCGAAGGCTTGATCCAATCATTAATAGCTGCCTCTTTAATTTGCTGCGCAACCTGCTCCTGCTTCCGGTAGCTTTCATCTGCCTCTATTGCTACTTGCTTAATACAGGAGCCTGGCAGTATATCATGAAACTGATTCAGCAGTACTTCCTTCCACACCTGCTCAAGCTGCTCCTGCGGATACGCATACCCCTCGGCCCAGCTAGCCCAGGCGCTCCAAAACTCAGCTTCCCGCAATGCCGCCTCGCTGCGTCGATTGCCCTTTTTCAGTTTGGCTTGCGATGTTAATGTGCCTCGATGAGCCTTTAAATAGAGCTCGCCCGCATACACGGCCTCCGGTAATTGCTGTACTTGCAACTGCTCAAAAAATTGCACTGGATGGCTCATTTGCATTCGTGGCGCCCCTTCCAAATCTTTCAATCTGGAGAAAAACTCTAAATGATCGCGCGTTGGCCCGCCTCCGCCGTCACCATGGCCAAATGGATAAATAAGAGAGTCCAGTACATCGTGCTGCGATGTTCTTTCCTTCCAGGCCGTCATTACCGCTTCCGGTCCAACTGGAGCAGAATAATTCAAATGCTGGGTTGCGAGTACTTCAGTCCCGTCAATCCCCCTCCATCTAAACGTGTGATAAGGAAATCGCTCTCCCCTTACAAAGTTGGATATAAGCTTGGAGGTAGAAAAGTAGGACACACCGCAGCCGCGCATTATTTGCGGCAAGGAGCCGCTAAAGCCAAAAACATCGGGAAGCCAAAGGAGCTCGCTCTTTATGCCAAATTCCTCTTTAAAAAAGGCTAAGCCGTACATAAATTGCCGTATCAGACTTTCACCGCCGGGCAGATTCGTATCAGACTCTACCCACATAGCTCCCTCCGGCATAATCTGCCCCTTGCTTACTTTGTCTGCAAGGCGCTCGTACATTTGCGGATAGTCGCGCTTGGCTATCGTATACAAATAAGGCTGGCTTAAAATAAACCGATAATCAGGATATTCATCCATTAAAGCCATTTGGGTCGAGAAGGTGCGGGCTGTTTTTCTTCTAGCCTCCGCCAGCGGCCACTGATAGCAAATATCCAAATGGGAATGACCGAAGGCATACATCATAGGCGCTGTCGAGCCATTGCGGCACGCAAGAAGCGGCTGAAGTCGCTCTCTAGCCTGGTGAATCGTTTCAAGCAGCTGTGCAAAAGGCAGCTCAAAGTCAACCAATAGCGTAAAATCCTTCAAGCCTCGATCAATTTGCTGGGCACGCAAGGAAGATGGCTCCAATTGCTCCCGCAGCTGATACAGCGTCTCTACATCCAGCCACAGCTGATAAACCTCCTCATGCCATATGCCAAAAGTGCTGCTTCCTACTTTCACCTGGGCGCTCGGCGGCTCGGGTATCGTCAATCTGCCCAGAGGAGTCGGCCCTGCATGCGCAACCCGAATGCCGTGACCGGAATAGCATTCAATAAGCAGATCATACTTTTTACCGCAGCTTCCGCTGCGGTCCAAAGTAATGCGATTCAGATGCGCAGGATTAATCTTTTGCCAATCCTCAAATCTTCTGACACAGCCTGCCGGCTGTTTATTTATAAATACCGCACTCTCGCCGCCAGGCTCCAAATGAACGGCAATTCTTTGTCCTTCCGCTTCTTCGGGCAGTTCAATAGAGCCCCGGAACCAGCCATACTCCCATTTTGCTCCCCAGCTTGTTCCTTCAGGATATGGCTTAAACGACCGCTGCTCAGCCTCTTGAGCCGACAGCCGCTCAAACGTCGTGAAGCCTTCCAGATCGATATGCCCTAAAACGGAGTAATAATGGCGTGTCAGCTCTTCCTTCCACATTTCCACCCGATTGCGCCATTCCAATGGTAATGTCATCTTTTGCTCACCTCTGCTGCCTCCATTGCGCCTTTTATCAAGAAAAAAAGAGCGGCCCCTCCTTTATCGCTTACACATATTTCATTAAGATAATGATGGCCTGCTTCTGTCCAACAGCCGATTCCAACAAGCGAATAGTCATGCGAAGCGACCCAAGCTCCTTTTGCTATCGTAATCGGGCTATCTGCTTTTTGTTCCAGCAAAAAAGAAGGCGTGCTCCAGGCCCGCTCACTGACATGAATAAGCGAGCCAACCCCGCAATGGGCTTGCTCTTTTATTTGCACGATCAGTTCCTCCAAAGCAGATATAAATCCGATTTCCTTTCCGTTTTCTATATTGTCAGAGCAGGCAGCGATAGCAATATTCAGCTCGCCTTCCCAATAGGATGGGCTCAGCCGAATCTCGTAACGGTTATTAGCTGCATTTATCGTAAGCTCTTCCGCACTTTCTAGCCGTTCTTGCTCCAGACAGGTTAATGTCCACAACGTTGCAACAGAGCTGAGATCAAGCTGCTTCTCGTTCAGCAGCCCTCGCAGCAATATAGCTTGCTCCGTACAGTCAACGATCGATTTGCAAGCAATGAACTGGAAGCCCTCGCGGCTAGCGAACACTACTCCTTCTATTTCCCCCGCCTCATCATCGCCCCGTATAATTTCCATAGGAATAACTTCAAACAATACATCTACGCCATAGGATTGCACGAATACATCTGCAAGCAGCTGAGCAAAGACCGGTTCGATCCGTTCATCCTTTATCGCATCATAAGCCTTTAGCAGCTCGATCCATTCCTTAACGATCGGATAACGTGCAGCTAATTGTACTGCGGCATGCAGCGGCAAACGTGACAGTCCGAATTCGTGCATCAATGAGGTGCTGTCAGCAAGTATAATGACTTTTCGACCTTGCGCTGCAAGCGCACAAGCGTGCAATACAGCTGCCGTCCCGCCTCCGGCGATTGCAGCGTCATACTGTTTGTTAAACATCCGCTTGGCCTCCTTCCCAGGCTTCCTCAGACGCCAATAAATGTTCTATCTTTTTCAGAGATGCCTGTGCTGCCTGTCTAATAATTTCATTGCTGTCCTGCAAAAAAGGCTCGCAATATTGTACAGCGCTCGAGTCTCGGCATTTCGCAGCAATAAGACCCGTCCATAGCGCCACCAGCCACTTCGTATGAAGAACCGCATTAGACTCCGGCGGGGTATAATAGCTGCCCGCTTCAGGGCTAGCCGCCCAGCGCTTTAAACGTTCCATCAGCAAAGCCTGCTGGCTTGTCTCGAGCAGCGTGCAGGTATGATACAAATATTGCAGCATGCAGCTGCTAATGCCCGCGTTATGGTTTTCCTCCAAGGCAGCTATCGCATGCTCTGCCCCTTCGCTGCTATTTAAAAAACGGAGGAGTACAATTGCAGCTACCCAGCGCGGAAGCGAACGCGGATGTTCCCTGCTGCTATTATCCTTCGCCTGCAGCACCTCCAGCAGCACCGGAATTGCCTCTTCCGAGCCCAGCAAAGCCAAGCCAAATGCAGCTATTCGGCGGCGGGCATACTGTTCCGATATTTCTAGCACAAGTGAAAGGGGCTTAATAGCTGACTCGCCTATCGTCCAAAGCCACCAAACCGCTGCCCCCTCTTCTTCTGATCCTAAATATTCGCAAAGCTGCTCGGCTAACTGCTGCTTCTGCCCTTCATTTAATCCTGTTACATAATCATAGGTCAAAGGCATCGCTGCAAGAGAGCCGCTTTGGAAAAGCAAATTTGTCGTCTGCGATCTCATTATATCCGTTTCATTCAGCACACCAAGCTCAACCAGTCGCTTTTGCAGCTGCTTGACAGATAGCTGCCTTGGCTTAATAAACTGCTGCGCGCTCATTGCAGCTGCAACTCCTGCCGCTTCGCCGATTTTCTGAATATCACGCTGCATGCGTACCGCCATCGATACATCCCGGTCGACGGATAAAGCACGGCTTGCCACAAGCAAGCCTTCAATGCCGCGCGGAAGCAGGGAGCGGTAAGGGACGTCACACCAATAGCCGCTTTTCTTGAACATATCCAATACGATCAGCCACATTTGCGCAAAATCAGATTCATTGCCAAGATCCCTCGCATGCGTATCATAATGAGAATAAGAACGTGCAATCACATCATCAAAATGGCGATCGTGCAAAAAATCGCTTATGTTCATTTGATAATCGCCAACGATATGGCGCCCTTCCCTTACACCTAATTTAGGAGCAATCGAAGCGAGATGTCTGCCGGCCCCATTCCCTTTTGTCAAATAATGCAGCAGCCGTTCCCGTCCCTCCCTGTAAGCACGGCTTACGTCCTGAACACTGATCGACTGCACCCAGCCGGCATCAAAATTGCGGAGGCTAATTTGCAGCTCGCCTGTTTTCTCATTTGCATCCATAATACGAGGGGTTAGTGAATAGCTATGCGTCACCCCATCCCATTCCCTGCCTGTCGTATAAGCAGCGCCGGCAGCGGCACATACATCGCCTTCCGATGTGCAATCGACAATAACCTTGGCATAAATGTGTACCCGTCCGTTAGGTCCGGCAGCTGCAATGCCGATCACTTTATTTCCTTCCATCAGCACCTCGCAGCAAATATGGCCAAGCAGTACTTGAACGCCGCACTCTTGCAGCAATTGGCTGTATACGGACCGCTTAGCTTCAGGATGCGAAAGTGAATCTCTGCCGCCTATCACCCGCTGACGCGCCATCACTCGTTTATCTACTTCATTTTGCAGCCCGCCGCGCGAACCGAAGTGATAGCCGCTTACATTTGAGCGGGTTGCAACTCCACCGACGGCATCATCCATATCTACCATACATACAGACACACCTTCTCGGGCTGCCGCTATCGCAGCATTGCAGCCGGAGGTACCGCCGCCTGCCACCAGCACATCTATTACAATGCTTGTTGCATTCATCACCTTTTCACCCCTGTCTATAATCAAGCCCATTCTTCCTGAGGGCATTCCACCGAGCTTTTTAAGGTCCAATTAACATACAGGGAGAACGCCATTCGGCTGTTCTCCCTTTTTCCTTTATTGATTTAATTAGAACCTTCCATTTGCGAAATGTATGCATTCATTTCGTATACGTATTGCTCACCGCCATTTTTATACCAGCCCTCTAGCAGCTCATCGAACTTAGATACCGGTTCTTCGCCCATAATGATTTTCATAGTCGTTTGCTGCCATACTTTCGTATAATCCATATAACGCGGCTGCTTCGCCGCTTCAGGAACAAAAGCATTATCCTTGGCCGGTACAACCGTTTCAATCGATTTTTCCAACCATGGCACAATTTTGTCAAGCTGATCCTTCGGCGTGCCTACAGACAAGAAGAAGCTTATATCATTGGCACGGCGCATGGACGAACGGCGGAAGTGAGCTGGCGGGGCAGGCTCATCCATTTTAACCTTCGCGCCATCCTTCAACTGGTAATCAATGCCTTCATAGCCATCGGACGTCTTCTCCCACATTTCGTCGGATATCCAGGAGTTTAGGAAGTCTACAATTTTTTGAGGATTTTTTGCGTTCGACGTAATCGCCCAGAATCCCCAAAGACCCGTTGAAGCAGCCTCCAAAGAACCGCCCTCGACTACTCCCTGCTCATTTTTAACGAACAAATAAACAAGATCCGCATCCGGCACATTTTTTCTAAGATCATTTACAATACCTCCGTAGTGGCCAGAAAAGCCAGGGAATACGCCAGTCAAGCCTCTAACGAAGCGTTCACGCTGTTTCGTAGTGTCATTAGTGGCAGAATCCGGATCAAAATAGCCCTTTGTATACATTTTCGCTGTAAATTCAAGCGCTTTTTTGTAGCTATCGCTGTTTGTGTCATACATTGGATTCATATATTTACCGTCTTCTGTCTTTTGCCAGCCTGTTAATCCGAAGGCTCCTGGCGCGATTACATTCAGCACTTTATTGTTGTCATAAGCGCCGCCATAGCCGTAAGTATCTTTCTTATTATTTTTATCCGGGTCGTTAATAGTAAATTTCTCAAGAATTTCCTCAAACTGCTCTAATGTAATTTCAAAATTTTCAGGGATGTCAAACTGGATGCTTTCCAGCCAATCTTTGCGGACAAAATACCCGTCGTTACGTACAACTGATGTACGGGGTATACCGTAAATTTTGTCATCTTGATTAATGCGAAGCTGATCCCATGAAGCCTGGTACGTATATTCCTGCAAATGTTTTGCGCTTGCAATATATTCATTCACAGGAATAATAATGCCGTCCTTAACCGCATTTTGGAAGCCTTGATCGGCGGTATCATTAAACATGACGACATCCGGATACTGGCCTGAAGTAAGCATAAGCTGCAGCCGCTCCGCATAGCCTGTCGCAGGCGGCACTTCAAACTCAAGCTTAATATTATTCATTGCTTCAATCTCGGCAATAAACTTTTTATCGCTTTCTGTTTGTTCTGGTGTGCTATAGTTAGCCATTACTTTAATCGTTACTGGCTCTTCGGGCTTGTTATCGGTCGGCGCAGCCGCAGTTGGCGCAGCTCCATTCCCCGGCGATGCTGACGGAGTGGCCGATCCGCTCCCGCAAGCAGTCGCCGTCAGCATTGCTGCTATAATGGCAATTAGACTAAAAGAACGCTTCCATTTAGAAAATGCTTTCATATTCATTAACCCTCCTGTATGTTTTGGCGCTTGCCCATAAAGTGCAAACAGCTTTTTATCCTTTTACTGAGCCTAGCATTATGCCCTTAACGAAGTACTTTTGCAAAAATGGATAGACGAGTAAAATGGGTACCATAACTAGCATCAGCGTCGCATATTTAATCGTCTCGCTCGTCATCAGCTCGCCTTGCTCTGCTGAATTTGCATTTTGGGCCATCGCGCTGGCGCCTTCTATTACTTCTCGCAAATAAAGCATGAGAGGCCAATTCTCGCTGCTGCGAATGTAGATAATCGCATTAAAAAAATTGTTCCAATAGGCAACAGCTGCAAACAAGCATAATGTTGCAATAATCGGCTTCGACAAAGGCACAACGATGCGGAACAAAATGTATGGGTCCGATGCGCCGTCGATTTTGGCTGCTTCCTCTATTTCTTCCGGCAAGGATTCAAAAAAGTTTTTCATCAGTATTAAATTAAATCCGCTAACCAGTGCCGGCAAGACGAGCGCTGCCAGTGAGTCAATCAGCCCTAACGAGCGCATAAGGTAGTAATTCGGAATAAGGCCTCCGTTAAACAGCATCGTAAAAACAATGAGCACCATCAGTGTGCTTCGGCCGCGCAGCACCTTCTTCGACAAGGAGTAAGCTGTCAATATATAAATCAATATGCCAATTGCGACACCGCTTACGGTTACAATGATCGTGTTCGCATAACTGCGCCAAAGCATGCCATGCTCAATAATTTGCTTATATGCGGATAAGGTAAATTCTTTGGGCCATATCATAACCGGATTATTGACATACGCATTATACGAGCTTAACGACACCGAGGCTACATTAAGAAACGGATAAATCATAATCATACAAATGAGCACAAGAAGCGTATAATTCAGAGCATCAAAGAAGCTTATTTTTGAACGGGTCATATGCACTCCCCTACCACAGTTGATTTCCAAAAAACTTTGCAACCCGATTGGCTGCCAGCACCATGACTAATCCTACCGCCGCCTTAAACAATCCAACTGCAGCCGCGAAGGACATCCGTCCATCCAGCAAGCCGATTCGATAGGTATAAGTTTCAAATACATCCGCGACGTCATAGGTTGACGGATTATACAATAAAAATACTTGTTCAAATCCGTTATCCAGTACATGGCCCAGCTGCAGTACAAGCAGCACCGTAATTGTCGTAGCGATCCCCGGCAAAGTAATATAGCGCATTTGTTGAATACGTGATGCGCCATCGAGCTTGGCTGATTCATATAATGCTGGACTGATGCTTGTCATGGCTGCCAGGTATATGATCGTGCCCCAGCCGGCCCCCTTCCAAACCTCTGCTGAAACGAGTATCGTTCTAAAGTATTCTGCCTTTAAAAGAAACGAAACCGGTTCATAGCCAAGCCACTGTATGACATAATTGACCGGGCCTGTAGAAGGCGATAAAAAATTAATAATCATGCCAGAAAGCACTACCCACGAAATGAAATGCGGCAAATACAGCACAGTTTGACTAATTCGTTTGAAAACCATATTGCGTACCTCATTTAACATAAGGGCTAGCAGTATTGGCGCTGGAAAACCAAATACAATATGGTAAAAGCTTAAAATTAAAGAGTTGCGCAATACTTTGTAAAAATCAGCTGATTGGAATAAATATTGAAAGTTATCGAAGCCAATCCAGCTGCTGCCCCATATCCCCCGAACTAGGCTGAAGTCTTTAAAGGCAATGAGCACGCCAAACATCGGAATATATTTGAAAATCAATAAATATAAACAGCCAGGAATTAAAAAGATATAAAGCCACTTATATTTTATTAGATGCTTGCCCAAAGTCATTTCTCTTTTCAGCTTTAATGGCTTGGGCGCTATAATTACCTCTTCACGAAGCATATCGCTGCCTCCTTTCCTCGTTAATGTCGCTTCATCCATTGTGGCGGGCTTTGATATACTTCAATGATAGGTTTGAAAAAACTTACAAACAATCCTGCGTCATTTACATTTAAGGCTGCTTCATTATCTGTTTTATGAAAATACTATCATTTCAAAATTTTTCGGAATTACGAAATTGACTCAAACGGCATGCAATTTAGGCAGCTTCATTTCCACTATTGTTCCAACCTCCAGCTTGCTGCGCACGGTCAGCCCATACGGCTCGCCAAATGCCAGACGGATGCGCTGATTGACGTTTCGAAGTCCAATATGCTCATTTTCTTGCAAATGCTCGCGATCAAAGCTGTCATTTAGTGCTTGTACTACCGAACGGGGGATGCCGATCCCATTATCCCGAACACGCACAATAATATGATCTTTATGAGAAAACACGCGTATCGTTATAAGGCCATGATGCGTGCTCTGCTTAATTCCGTAATAAATTGCATTTTCTACAAGCGGCTGGAGAACAAGCTTAACAATTTTGCAATCCATTAGACGCTCTTCCACGTTATATTCAAAGCTGAATTTATCCTTGTAGCGAAGCTTCTGCAGCTCGACATAGAGACTGACATGCTCCAGCTCCTTCCGTATCGGAACAAGATCATCCTTTGTCTCCAGTGTGAGACGAAGCAATGTCGATAGCGATAAAATCATTTGAGTCGCTTCATTTTTACCGCTCGACAGCCGCATAACCTTCCAATTGATAGATTCCAGCGTATTGTATAAAAAATGGGGATTAATTTGCGCTTGCAAGGCAATGGCCTGAGCTTTGCGCAGCAGCTCATATTTCTCCTTCAGCTGCGCCTCGGCATTTTGCTTTTGATGATAGGAGGCCGTCAAATTGCGCAGTATAAACTCTGTCTCATTCCTTTTCTTATCTTCAAGCTTGCCTAACAGCATAAACGGATTTTCTTTGTTTTCAATCAAGGATAAGATTTGACGAATAGGACTATAGCTTCTTACAGCTATGATGAAGGCAAGTACAATGGAAGCCAGCACGCTTACAATAAGCAAAATAATAGTCAAATCTATTACTCTGGCCTGTTCGGAATGGTATCTTTCCAAGGAATTTACCGAAACATATTTCCAATTGCCAATCGTTTGGGATGGCAGCTGGGCGATAACCTGGCTGTAGCCGTCCTGCTTGATCATATAAGTTTCCAAATCTTGCTGCAGCAGCTCATGAAGCATCGGGTCTGCTTCCAGCAGCGATTGGTTCAGCAGCCCAGAGTCAGGGCTGTAAACGAGACGCTCCTCCTGGTTCAATAAATAAATACTGCGCTTCTCCGCACTGCTTAACAGTGCGTTTAAGCTATCCAGATTCATATTGATAGATACACTGCCGCTATTTTCCGAACGGTTGCGAAAAGCCGAAGCATCGTTAATAAAGCTTAGAAGCGAGCTCTGGCCATCCTCCGTCGCCGCTGCAAGCCAATAGTGGGAAGAAGCAGAGCTTCCGCCTTGCATATTGGGCTGCCAATTATAATAAGCATCGGTCTGGGCTGTGCCGGAGCTGGCCATTAGCAAATAATCATTCAGCTCTGAATAAATAAATATAGAGTCAATATAGGAGCTGGTCAGCTTCACGGTTTGCAGCATTTGCTGAATGCGCAAAATCGTTTGCGCATCGTTGTAGCTAAGCGGGGAAGACAATTTTTTACTCAAAAAAAGCAGAACATCAGGGTCTGCTTTCATTCGAACAGACAGCTGCTCAGCATCAGACAAAATCAGATCCATAGATGCGCGAATACCGGCCAGCTCATTTTGCGCGGAGCGCTCGATTTCTGCGCGCATATCGGCATCGTTATGTGAATAGACAAAAACGCTGATTCCCACCATTGGGACGTTAATCAGCGTCATAATAAGTATAAAATTGCGCAGCAATATACTGTTGAATTTGTAATGACGAATGTAGCGCCAAACATTAATAGGTATCGTTTTCATAGCTGATTCCTGTATTCAGAAGGAGTTAGCCCTGTCTGCCGCTTAAATAATTTATGGAAATACTTTGTATTTCTATACCCTACCAAAAATCCGATTTCGTAAATTTTGTATTTGGGATCCTTCAAATAGTCCATCGCCTTTCTCATGCGAATATCTGTGCAATAATCAGAGTAAGTTTGTCCCGTCTCTTGTTTAAACAGCCTGCTGAAATAAACCGGATTCAGTCCTACATGGTTTGCTACCTCGCCTAACGAATGATCCGTTTCGAAATGCTCATCAATAAACTGCTTTGCCTGCCGAATAATGATGCGATCATCCGTATAGGTTTTGACCCCTTCCTCTTCGGCATCCTTTTCTGCTTCGCTCAGCTCAGAGATACGATTGCAGGCTTCAATAAGCTCCAGCATAGTGGCATATAATTCGAATTGCTCGAGCCGGGCTGACAAGCTCAGCAATGCGGACAAAGAGTTTTGTATTTGTAAAAAATACTGCTCCGCCTTTTTTTGAAACTGTTCATTTGTCATTTCGCACAGCGCAATTCCAATGATAAAAAATTGCCTCTCCGCTGCATGTACGCAAATATAGGAAATTTGCTCGCGCTCTTTCGTAATGGCGAGTGTAATAGATTGATAAATATCTGATTTTATTTTAACTGGACCGCTGGACATATCTGACCATTCTGCTTGCATCAAGCAGCATCTGCTGTTTACAGAGTCGACTAACAAGCCAGTTTGCTTCAATTTGCTATGCAATTCCTCTGTATTTCTTATTTTAGATCCGTTTTGCAGCAGATTGGAAAAAAACTGCTCCATGAGCAGTGGTCTAAGCGTTTTGACATGTTGGTTTTGTTGGTATTGCTGTTCGCGTTCCCTTTTTTCTTGATCTAATTCCTCACCAATTTTATTAAATACAAGCGCTACCTCTTCCAAATCCGTAGGCTTAAGCAAATAGTGGGAAACATTATAGCGAATAGCTGCCCTGGCAAGATCAAATTCTTGAAAACCGCTTAAAATAACGACCTTTGTATTCAGCTTTTGGTTATAGACGTATTGAGCCAAATCTATGCCGCTGACATAAGTCATCTTAATATCCGTTAAAATAACGTCTACCTGATGGTCCTTTAAATAACGGATCGCATCTTGCCCGTCCTGAAGCTTCTCGATTACCATAAAACCAAGACTTGACCAGTCTACTAAATCAGATAAGCCTTCTCTTATTTCTTCCTCATCATCTACGATCATCAGCCTATACATGTTTAATCCCCCCAAGCAGTAATTGCTGGCGCCGTTTGAAAACGTTGTCAAATTACATTTTATTATAATTGTGCCACGCCTACGGCAACAATCCAACTATTTTTACATTTAGGGCGGTAAATTTTACTTTTGATTGTCATTTTTAAAAACAAAAGGACAAGCACTGCTGATTGCAGATACTTGTCCTTTTATCTATATGGCTTTACGACGTCTATTCAACAACAGTCCATGCTCCCGCCAGTTGCGGTAAGATCGTTAACATTATTTTATAATCCGCTGCACTGAAAGGCTGGCGCGGCACTTGGGAGGTAGCAGGAATAATGAATGTCACGCCGCCATTATTTGGCCGAAGCTCTGCATTTTTAATAAAGCTGTCCAGCTGCAGTACCGTACCGTCACTTTTCTTTTTAATTTCTCCCGAAACTCGAAAACCATTTAATGCCCCTTTGCTTATTTCATCCAACGTATATGGCGAATTGATTTGAGGAATGACGAAGCGCAAGCCATCGGATCCTGTGCCGCCATAGGAAACAGTTTGATCCAGCGGTGAACTGAAAGAAAGCTCGTTCCAATAACGCGGATAGTGGACAAATAGATCAAAATCATACGTATCCCGTTTATATTCCGCTAAAGGAACGTCCTGCATAGGCTCTATTACGATTGTAATCGTATCGCTGTTTCGATCCTCATTATTTAAAATGAGTGTGTCCAATGGAAGCACGGACTGATTCTTTTTATTTATAATGCTGCCGCTAATTCGCATCCCTCTTAACATCCCCTCCGTTACAGCTCGCGGAAATTCCGAACGAGGAACGACTAGACGGATTTCATTATTCAAAGCGTTCATCCCGGCAAAGTTGACAGCTACAGGATTAGGCACATTCTCTATTACATACGATGCAGGTACTGAAACGGACAATTGTATCGAATAATCTGCGTACTCAGCCAAAGGCACCGTTAATGTAGGCTTAATGTGGAAAGTCAACAGGCCTTCCATGCTTCCCGCACCTGCTTGAACCTCAACAATTTCACTGCGCAGCTGTTTTACAGTCCCGTCTATTTCGCTTGTTAATGAGCCAGACACCTTTTTTCCTTCAAATGCTTCATTCCATTGACTCGATTGTGGAGTAATCGGAAAGAAGTCCTCTACTGGAACCGTGAACTTAAGCAGGCCATTGCTAATACCGCTCTGTTGTACCCAAGAATTCATCTCCACTGTCGCTTCCGGCTGTACAGTCCCATTTTCGATTACAATTCCCGGATTTGTAAAAGCGGACGGCTTTAATTGTCCTCCGCCCAGCCCTTCAAGGCTGCCGTTTTTAGTTGCAGTCAGTTCATATTCAAATGGTGTAGCAGGATTATCCACCTTAATAAGAAACTCATAAGGATACTCAGTTTTTTCTTGTATAAATGTCTGCTCGCCAAGCTTGTAATGAATCGTCAACTTACTTGTAGAAGTGCTCAGATCGGATACATACACATACGCATAATAATGATCAGGAGCAACCTGGATAACATGCCCTTTTCCTCTGTCGTGCTGGGCGGTTGTCTCTTCCAAATCATTGGATATAGCATAGCTGCCGTTTGCAAAAATCGGCGCCTGCACATTAGCAATTTGATGCAGCAAAAGCGATTTGATGCCCTTAGCTGGAATTTCTATCGTAAATTCACCATTCACGATATTTATAGTGCTCATGCTGCCATCCGCATCATATAAGTCAGCTGTACCGGTATAATTAGGGACAGTTTTCTCACCGAGCTTAATGGTCGTGTTAATTGCTGCGTTTCCTTCATTCATAAACGCAAGACCCAGCACACCGTCTTTTCTGGCCGCAATATAGTCAATTCCCGGAGAATCAGGCATAACAATCCCCCGATCCAGCCATAGCCACATATCATTTTCATTATAGAAGGTGCCCGGCGCGAATCCGTACTGATTACTTGTAAAATAAGCATATCCAGATTGATACAATGATGGAAAAGAAATATGCTGCTCTGATTTCACCCATGCGCTATTGATTAAGAAATCTTCCAGCATACTTATAAAAACAGGCAAATGGTGCCAATAAATTGAAGTGTAATCAGGACCCGTATAAGGATAATTCTCTTTCATCTGATGAAATATAATACGATCCTGATAGTAGCCTGCATAATTGCCGAAACGGCCAATCATCGCATTTCGAGCCATCGTATAGAAGAAAGGATCATCCGCATACACAGAAAGCTTCGACAGCATGCCAGCCCAATTGTTCATCGTGACAACATTGCCATGGCCTGGCGTTACCGTATGCTCCGTTCCCATGCCAACCCTGCCGCCCAGCCAGCCTGGCGCTGTTTCAGTAACGAGCGGAACGCCCAGCTCCTGAGGGGACTTTGCTTCCCCGTCAATATTGCCAAGCCGCCATTGCTGATCCCCATGCCACCAGAATGTAGAGTTTTCTGCCCGCAAAAGACGCGGTCCTGTCTTTTCTTGCGTTACGGTATAATCCGTTTCTGCATAATTACTATGATAGCCTGTCATCCAAAGCCCGGTAAGCAGCAGCTGGGCATTTTGCTGCGCACCCGCCAAATACTTTTCTTCTCCCGTTGCCTCATAGGCTGCCATCAGGGTCGCGACCATAGGTATATAGTCGCCGTAAACAAAATTGCTAATAAATCTTTTTTCGCGATTGCTGCCTGTATTCGGGTTGTTCGATAAATATTGATCAGCCAACACCAGCAATTTATCCATATACTGTTCATCGGCTGTATACTTGTACATCATAGCCTGATCGGCAATACCTGAAAAGTTAGCTTTGGCCGATGCATGATGCAGTGCATAATCAAGCAGAAATGGCATGCGGCCTTGCGTCATTTCGTATAGTCCTCCATACACATGCGCCGGATATTTTTCGATTGGACCGCCTATAGGTGTAGGCAATACATCTGAATAGGACGCCCCTCCTTTGCTATCAGTTTTTTTGAAATGATAGTTTTGTCTGCTCAGCATAAAAGCAAGCGTCGGAATAGCACGTTTATCCAATATCTCCTCGTCCTCTGTCAACAAATAACGCTGCAGCGCTGACATGCTGTTGGACAATGTGGTCATATCGCGCTCTTCCATATTGTAGTGGGCCATGCTGTCAGAATCCCAACCGCCGTAATCATCATCCATCATCAAATCAGTTGCATTATAAATAGCTTCATTTAAGGAATGAAAATAGTTGGTGCGCAAATCTTTTACTTGATACAAGTCCTCGCTAATATGTCGGAAGGTATTATACCACGAGTCTCGCTCATGAATAATCCGGTAAGAAACTGAATAATCGTCCCCCGCTTCAAACAAGCTGTGCTCCGTGCCGAACATAGGCGCTGTGAACTGCGGCCTTACTTCGCCGTTAGGTCCGCGCAGCACCAGTCCAAAGGTTGACGTATCCGGATAGGCAAAGTCCTGGGGAACGGAAGACGGGTCCATCACAATGCCTGCCGTCATTTCATTTCCTTGAAAACGTTCATTGCCAGCAGCGAAATGCAGCGTCGCCATTGGCGTCAACAAATAAGCTTCCGGAATAGTAGAAGCCTGGTCAGGAACTGTCTTTTTCACATACAGCAAAGGAGCTGTGACCGTTTCATAATCCTCATACGCTGTCTCGTTACCGTTATAGAACATAAACGAGTAAGCCCCATTTTCCGTAAAATGAGCATCCAAGGTTACTTTAGGCTCATAGCTGAGATCGTCAAAAGCAAATTGAACGGACAGCTCTGCTTCCGTATTGGAAAAGCTAAGATTGATTTGATTATCGCTTACTTTTTCAAATCCGCTAGGAATAAACCATACGGGATAGCCCGAGCGGAAGAAATCGTTCACTACAGAATGAATTGTAGTTCCATTGACATTCAGCGACTGCTTGAACTGTGCAAATTCTCCCAGCTGCCCTGCCAATTCACTGTGAGCGGCCGACATCATTAAAAAGCCAAGCTCCTCTGTTTTAGCTTTTACTAATTGCCATTGCCCCTCAGCTTTAATGTAAATTTCGTTTTGCACCAAATCGCCATGCTCGCCTTCTCCGCGGAAAAACACGATTTTAACCTTTTCATTTTCAATGGAGGCCGATTCTAATGCTTGTACCTCTTCCTTAGCCCAGTCAGGAAAAGCAGCGCTTGGCAGAAAGGCAAACGGATCCTCCGGCTCTGCAAGCTGTTTAAGCTCTTCCAGATCTTCCGGCGGAACCAGATTCAAATCCTTAGTCAAGAAAAAGCCTTCGCAGCGGGCAAAATATGCCGATGTATCATGCAGCGTCAATTCATGCATTCCGCTGCCAAGATTGAAGGTTCCGGCTTCTGTCCAGCGGAACCCTTCTTGGCCATGGGTGCCGAATGTCTTATTAACAAGATCACCATCCACCCCTACATGAAACGTGCGAGTACCTGGCTGATTCGTCGCATAATCACGATCCCGAACCCATAGCTTATAGTTGCCTGCGGATTGTATATTAACTACAGCAACGGCTGGTTCTCCGCCGCTTCCTTCAGACTCGCCAGGTGCCGAGCTTGAGCGCCCAGTCAAATGCTCGCCAGTCAATGTCCAAGAGCCAAAAGACGTAAAATTTCTAGGAATCAAATAATAGTGCTGCTTCTCAGCCTCGCCACCATTGGAGTTTGCCGCAACCCATATTTCTCCCCTCTGAAGCAATAACGGAGATAAAAACAAGACTGCAGCTAACAAAAGCACTACACTTTTTTTCACAATTGATCTCCCCTGTCAAAGATTAAGTCAGGCTTTTTGAAGACCTTGAAACCGCTTGCAAGTTACAAGACGCGTTGCTGTTCTAAATGGCTTACACTGCTGTGTTAAAAATTTGATGGTTTTTTGTGTCGGTCTCTAAAAGCCTGCATTATTATCCTAGTGATGATTCAGTTTTCATACAACCCTGCTATGTTTACTTTTAGGGTGCCTTAGTTAGCTTATACAAGGATAAACGGCTTCGTATGGCACAACACCCCCTATAATCAACTGCCATAATTGCCTAACGGTTGCCAGAGAGGCTATTTCGATTATTTCAGCTCATTTGAGATTTTAACGGTTGTCACGAGCGCTATTGTACCCTTTCCCGAGCAAAATCAGTGCTTTTTCGAGAATTAAGCGCAACAGCAACCGTTAGAAAATTTAAAATGCCATTTTTTCACGATTAGCGTTTGTGGCAACCCTTAGAAGTTCATCAATAAAAAAAACATTGTGCTAGCCGCAGATCATCTCGATCTTGGCAGCCAGCACAATGCTCTTCATTACATTAAGTATTGGATTGGCGCTTTTCCTTCAGCCACTTGGGAGCGCCTTTATTTTTGCCTTCCTTCTTTTTCTTCTCCTTCTGCTGCGCTTTCGTCAGCGGCTTGGGAGCCGATTGCGAGCTAGTCTTATAGCTGCTGTCTGCCCTCTTATCGCCTTTGCTGCTCTTGCTAGATGAAACCGCGGCTTTCCCGGCTCCACTTTTAGCGCCTGCCCGTTTGCTGCTTGCCTCATAATCCGCTGCTGCAGTGCTTCTGCCGTCACGGTTGGAGGCTTGCTCAGCCGGCCTGCTTCTGGCAATTCCGCTACTTTTCTCTGCTGCTTGCGAAGCAGCAGCTTTGCTGGTTCTGTTAGGTGCAGCCGGCTTTCTCATTTCCTCTTGCATTTGCTCCGGTGTAATCAGCCTGCCTTTATACATCACGTATTCCTTCAGATCTATTCCGAGCTGATTGCGGAATTTCTTCATAATAAACAGCTCTTGAGGCATAACAATCGAAATAACTGTTCCCAGGCGGCCCATTCTGCCTGTCCGGCCTGCACGATGCACATAGTGATCAGCGTCGATTGCCGGTTCAAGCTGCAAGACGAGCGGCAAGCTTTCAATATCGAGGCCTCTTGCAGCTACATCTGTCGCCAGCAAGAGATGGCAGCGCCCTTCCCTGAATCTGGCCAAGGTAGCAGAACGCCTTTGTTTATCAGCATCTCCGTACAGCGACTCAACCAAAAAACCCTCGTAACGCAGCTTAGATTCCCAATTTGCAACCTGATCCGTATCATTTAAAAACAAAAGTGCCTGTTTAGGCTTCAGCAAGCGAAGCAGCCTTCTGGCTGTATCTGTTTTATCACGGCGCTCGCTGACGATATAAATATTGTCTATCGTTTCTGAAACCCGATGCTCAGGCGCAACGATAATACGCTCCGGCTCTCTCATCCAGCGCTGCTCAAACCTCGCCATCTGATCCGGATAAGTAGCTGAGAAAAAGGCGATTTGACGCTCGCGCCCCATATTGAACAGTACTTCCTCTAAATCCTTCGTAGATCCCAGCTGAAAGACCTGGTCAGCTTCGTCGATAACTACGCTTTTCACCTCGCTGAGCTTAAGCTTACGGGCTTTGACCAGCTCGGCAATCCGGCCAGGTGTACCGATAATAAGCTGCGGGCGCAGCTTAAGCTTCTCAATTTGGCGCTTAAGCGCAGCTCCGCCGATTAGCTGCTGCACTTTAATGCCGAGCGGCTCGCCATATGCTTCTGCCACTCTCACAAGCTGCATCGCCAGCTCTTGCGTCGGCGCTAGTATGACGCCTTGAATCGCGCTTGAAGCAGGGTCAATCGCTTGCAGCAGCGGAAGCAGAAAAGCGATTGTTTTACCTGTTCCCGTTTGCGAGCGGGCTGAAACATCCTTGCCGGCAAGCAATACGGGTATCGTAAGCTCCTGCACTTTGGTCGGCGTCACGATTTCAGCTTGCAGCAGGGCATGATTAAGCGGATCGCTTATGCCTAATTGCAGCCAAGTTTTTTCATTGCTAATGCTCATCTTATATTCCTCACTTAATCATCGCTATTTTTGATTGAACAAGCGGCCTGCAAGACGGTCGGCAAGCCTCGGGAATAATCCGTAGATTTTAATTCCAATTGCTGCAAGCAGCGGAAGATCAAGCTCAGCTCTGCCGCTGTTCATAACGGAAACGACGCGGCTTGCCACTTTATCTGTTTTCATCATAAACCATTGTACATTTTTTACATAACTGCCCTCAGGATCCGCCAGTTCAAAAAATTGTGTATCGATCGGGCCGGGATTAATAGCGGATACTTTTATGCCGCCTCCCTTCAGCTCCATGCGCAGCGCATTAGTAAAACCAAGGACAGCATGCTTGGAGGCCGAATACGCCGTTGATTTGGCGGAACCGATCTTGCCCGCCATCGACGCGATATTAATAATATGGCCGCTTCCTTGCAAGCGCATGTAGGGAACTATTATTTTGGTGCATCTGACAATTCCCAAATAATTTGTATCCATCATCTGAGCAAAGCCTTCTACAGGCATGTCCTCAAGTGATAAAAATTGACCATAGCCCGCATTGTTAAGTAATATATCAATTCGGCCATATCTTAGTATAACCGCAGTTACCACCTGCTCAATCTGCTGCATATCCGTTACATCCAGCTGAAAGATAGCATATTCGCCGTCAAGTAAAGCTGCAGCGCGCTCCAGCCGCTCACTGTGACGCCCTGTCAGAATAACGATGGCGCCTTGCCGGGAAGCTTGCAAAGCAACTGCTGCTCCTAATCCGCTGGATGCGCCTGTAATAAATACGACCTTATCCTTTAGCATCTATAATCACCCAAATTACAGTTTACTTGATTATCGCGCAAGATGAAACTACTTCATTGTGTTTTTGCACGGGCTTTCTAAGTTTATCAAAAAAAAACAGACTCCAGCGGAGTCCAGGGGAATCTGTTTTTTATGAAGCTATAACGACTTGAATATCAAGGCTGCCGATGCCATCAATAATGAGCGGTATTGTTAAAGCTTTCTTCGCATGAATGCCTGCGCTTAATGCTGATTGCATGACGGTAGGCGGCGTAATATCTACTTGCACACCTTTGTTGTATAGCAGCGTGCTCGCATTTCCGCTAATCATATTCCCTAATTCGGAAATAGCGCTCCTAACCATCTCGTCAATTTCTGAAAGTGCATAACCGCCCATCATGACAGAAACAAGCTGGAGAGCTACCTTATCGCTTAGCCCAAATACAATATCTCCTTGCATCTGTCCATTCAAACCAATTTGAATCCAGGTATAGTTCTCTACAAATTTAATATCCTTTATTGCTAAAGGACCTGCAGATGGCTTTACCTGAACAACCTGTTCAATAACATCCGTAGCAGCCTCAAGAAATGGGTTAATATATTCTGCCTTCATAAAAGAAGTTTCGCTCCTTTTCGACAAAATTCGCCGCGATTCAGTTCTAGTTCTATTATACTTTATACCTTGGTCCTAGTATACTACTTTGTTCATATATATGTTTATTTACTAGTTCTTTACTCACGGGCGAATCCGTCTAAAGCAGCTAGGATATTTTACTTACTGTCTCGCTTCTTCTATATCGCAGCCTTAAAAACCGGATAGCTTCATAGATTTTCTCTTTATTCGTTTGATCAAGCTCGCTCTCTTTCCCGCCATATACCTGCTGCAGCACAGGCTTTAAATATCTGTCCCCTACAGAGGCGATCGCTTCAATAATTGCCTCCTGCTCCTCCTTAGGCACAGTATGCAGCTCCTGCTCGATAAGCGGCTCGACGCTGTAGCCTTCCTCCTCGATTTGCTCAAGACGCACTACAATTTCCCTGCGTGACAAAGACAGCTGCTGCTCCAGCTCATTCATTTTTCCACCGGCATGGATGATTTCCAATATCATTCGTTTCTGCTGCTGTTTGATCAGCTCGGACTTGTATTTTTGCTCCTTCTGCTTGAACTGCCAGCGCTCCAGCTCGCCATAATCAAGCTGCTGCTCCACCCAGTCCAAAGGGAAGCTTAACTGGCGCTCAACCTCTCGCGTAATCGCCAGTATCTCCTCGCCGTAGGCTGTTTGTTTTCCGCGTCCCCAGCCGGGCAGCTGCAGCATTTCCTCCTCAGTATGCGGAACGAAGCAGCTGATCAGGCGGAGCATTCGGTTGTTTGCGATTAAATAAGCTGACTTGCGGTCGGTTACAGCGCGTTTTCGGCGCCAATCCCTGAGCTCTCCGTAGAGCTTCTCATCACTGTGCTGCTCTGCGTAATACTGCAGCATATCATTTGTTTTGCTAGCCGATGGCCGTGCTGCATCCTCCAGCTGGCCTTTAATAACCGGCATATAGCCATCTGCCATTCGGCTTGCTGCGCCGTGACGCAAAGCTGCCAGCATCTCATCCCAGAATACGCCTGCGTACCAGCTTTCAGGCACGGCTTCCGGTTCCCCCAATTCTAGCCACTGTACATGCCAGGTTCCATCCTGCTCGCCGATCGAAAGCTGTGCGCTGCGAAGCAGCTCGCTGCCTTTCTGTTCAAATGTGTTCAAAAAAACAATTCTCATCCTAATCTCTCCTTTGTCGTTCATAATTGTTGCCTGTCATAAAATACGGCCCCAAGCGAGCTTGACGCTGCAAACAAAACTAACAGAAGCGGTCCGTTATTACAGGTGTTTTCAAGGCAGCATCCAACAACAAAAAAAAGCACCTCCACTGCAGTTATGCAGTGGAGGTGCTTCCCCCGTATCACTTCTATTAGCTTTGTTGTACTAATCATATCATAGCTTAAGCAGGATCACAAGTATATGACCAGCACTCATTCATGTATAATAAAGTAAAATAGATTGGAGGTTAACCTATGCTTTTATCCGATTATGACTTTATGTCAGATACTACTGAGCAGACTACTACACGTTTTGTAACGTTTATTACCCCTGCGTTAAACCGGTTCGACCTTGCTATTATGACAACAGAACGCTTTTATGGCAAGAAGCTGATTACTAACCTGCAATCTGGCATTACTGCTATTATTGGGCCGGATGATTTGGCTGAGGAAGGTTATTTGGAGCGCGCCTATAAGCTGAATGAGGAAGAAGCAGCTGAACTTAGCCAATTTCTGTACTTAGTAGTAGGTACTGTGAATTTTACAGAGTAAGCTGGGTACACTATAGTTGAAATTTACTAAATAGTGTAGGAGGGGTTTGCTATAGACCGCAACAAAGAAACTGATCGCGATCCTGTCGAAATCGAGAACAGTGTTGAGTCGCAGCTTAGCTCTTATATACCCGAGGAGTTTCCAGAAGGGTCCTATAGCTCAAGCGCTGAGAGCAGCAAGCATTACGCAATGAATAAGCAGCTGCGCAAAGCATTTCCTGAAGTGCAGGACGAGCCTTAATTCATAAACAATTTTGACAAAAGCAGCCCCCTACCGCAATTTTAAATGGCAGGGGGCTGCTTATACTATACGGCAGCTGGATTTAAATCAAGCTCATCCTCTTCATCTTTATTAAACGATTCGCGATCGAACTCTCCTTCGGAATTTGCAACGAGCAGCGCAGTAACCGTTGTTCCTGTTGCATTCACAGCAGTACGGCCCATATCAATTAACGCTTCCACTGCGACAACGAGCGCAATACCTTCAAGCGGCAAGCCGACAGCTGTCAATACAACCGTTGTTGAAATGGAAGCTGGTCCAGGCACGCCAGCCACTCCGATAGAAGAAATCATGCTTACAAGCACAATAATAATGTAATCCGTAACGCTAAGAGTAACACCATATACCTGAGCAACGAACACGGCTACAATAGCAGGCCATATACCGCCGCAGCCATTAAAGTTCATCGTAGCACCTAGCGGGGCGACGAAGCTTGCAATCTTCGGTGAAACACGCAAGCGCTTCGTAATGACTTCAAGATTAATCGGTAAAGTTGCAAAACTGCTGCGCGTTGTGAACGCAACTGCAATTGTAGGATAAGCCTTGCGGAAAAATTTAAATGGATTTACTTTAGCAACAAACGTTACGAGTCCGCCAAATACGATTATAAAATGAACGATAAGTGCAATATAAGTTACAGCAATCAGCATCGCAAGCGGCTCCATCGTCTCCCAGCCATATCTGGCTGCCATAACTGCAATAAGCGCATATACACCGTACGGAGTAAAGCGAAGTACGAATTTAACAACCTGATGCAAAATATCAGTAGCTGATTGAATGAATGCCTTGAAAGGCTGAACAGCTTCCGGCTTTTTCGCTCCGACCTTGACCGTCGCAACCGCTATAAACAAGGCGAAAATAAGAATGGGAACAACCTTGCCTTGAGCAGCATCATTAATCGGATTTGATGGCACCTGATCTAGAATTACTTTGAAGAAGCTCGGTATTTCTCTAGCTGTAAATTCGCCAGTTGTTGAAACCTCAAAGCCTGCAGACGGGCTAATTATTGCTGCCACTATTAAACCGATAATCGCAGCAACTGCAGTCGTACCAAGAAACCATCCGATCGTTTTAACACTTAACTTTCTTAAAAACGAAATATTCGTAATCGAGATGACACTGTTAATGACTAGAACAAATACTAATGGAATAACAATCATTCGAATCAGATTAATATAAATGGAGCCAATTGTCCCTACACCTTCCGTGTCGAGCTTGAAAATGTTAAATAAAATACCTGCTCCTAATCCAAACCCTAAAGCAAGCAACACGCGCGTGCCGAAGCCCACCCTTTTCTTTGCCATGAAATGCAATACGCCAATGAGCACTAATGTGACGAGCAAAGAAATCCAATTTGATTCTAACGCTGATAACAGGTTATTATCCATCGTGTCTCAAACCCTCCATTAATTATAATATAAAAACAATAATTCACATCTTTTTACTTGGATATAAAAATAATAACGACTTCAGACCTAATTGTCAATCGTTATTTTTATTATCGTTATATGCTTGTTTTGTTTTAAATATGCCAATTTTACAAATAGTGCAATGTTATTTCGCTGCGAACGCCGACTCTTGCATTTATTCCTGCTTGTCCAAGCCCTTTGGATATATAGTAGGCCCCCTGCTTCGAACGGTGCAAACCTTTGTAAATACCTGACGCTGCCAATTTCCCTTTAGGTTTAATCGAAAAGAGAAACGGAATATTAAATTGTTTGCCGTGAAAATGGCCTGCCATCAAATATTGATACGGGCGATCGATTGCAAGCACGGCATTAGGATCATGCGTCATTACAACAATCGGCTTTTCCTGTAGCGGCACTTCAGCAAATGCAGCAGGGATATCGCTGTGCTTGGAGCAGTAGTCATCAATGCCTACCAAATAGAATGAGCCCAGATCGACAGATTGATTGCGCAGCACATGTATGTGGTGAAGCGATAGTATAGTTAAAAGCGGCTGCAGGTCGGGCAGACGATAATCGTGATTGCCAAGCACAGCATAGGCCGGAACTTGACATGCTGCAATTTCTTCCAAATATTGATCAAGCAGCGGCAAGGATCGAACATCGCTGGTAAAATCCCCTGTCAGCAAAATATAGTCCGGTTTGCTTGAGGCAATAATCGCCTTCAATTGGGCTGCAGGTATACGGAGCTTATCAACATGGACATCGCTTATTTGCATAATCATGCTGTTAAGCCCAATCCGATTTTCAATTTTCTCTACTTTAAGCCACTTTGTAGGCAAAATAAATAGGACATATATAAAAACCGCCAAGAAGGCGGCTGCAATAAGAAATATATACAAAGCTGGTCCTTCCCCCTCGCAAATACGAATAAGTCAAGAGTATCACAACTAATAGTACGTAAACAATTGATACAGTATAAGTTTTTCACGTGACAAAAACATAATAAAGTTTATAACGATCAGCTCACAAGCCGCTCGCTCCCAATCATATCTTTGGCATAATTGTTCTATTAATTGCCCAATCGCTACTGGCTTGTCAATCGCCTGCCAAATCCGGCTTCCAATTATGCTGAAGCTGTAGCTCCGCTGGTTGTCTACATCAACCAACACGATAAACTCACCTTTAGTATTAGTAATTAAATTATCCTTAACAGAAATAATGAGCTGCATTGGTAAAAGGTCCGGCAAAGGGATATGCTTATCTAATCGTTCTGCATGCGCTGGCGTTATTTGCGTTCTCATAAGCCCTCCACCTTCATTCTTCGCTCATCATCATCTATAATTCTACATGATTTACTTCATCTCGTGCCATATCATCGTATATTTGCAAAAACGGTCTTAATTGTCGAATCGTTGCAAACTGTTATTTTTTTTGCCTGCAACTGCTTGTCCGGTAAAAAAGTTTGTATATATTTGAAAATAAAACGATTCGAGACGGGCTTGACTCATTCAATATTTGCTCGGTAGAAGGCTGTAAAAAGCTCAATAAACCATAGCATTTATGTCGAAAAGTAAGAACGGATTGAATACGGCTGTTTGGGGACTGATGCGTAGTATCTAGTGTAAGCTGGTTAAGCATGTCATGCGCAAGCCAGTTTGCTTTGCTAGAATGTATAATAAGTTTAATATCTTCATGAGGCGGGATAGAAATAAGCTGCGCCAAAAAAATGATGGTGGCTCCTCCGGCATTGCAAAGCCTGTATTTGCGCAGCAATTCAATAAGCAAAGGCCAATTAATAGATTGGTGCAGCAGTTTTTTCATATCGACAAGCATGCTGGCAATCGTCCAGTTATGTATAATGCCATTAAGCATAATATAAATGAATAAATCTTCGCGGCTCAAGGCTGCAGAAAACCAGCCCTCGCTTCCCCCGCTCCTTCTGCGCTGCCACAGCTGCTCAAAGCCGTATTCACGAATCGGCAAAGGACTCAATCTCCATTGAATAATAACAATCTGCTGCAGCTGCGGGTGAAAATAAGCGAGTCTGTACGACCTGAGCTGGCGGGAGCTCGCTGTTTTGGGCAGCTCAAGCTGTTCGTATCCGAGCTGCATTAATATGTTATTTACTTGAAGCAGATGCTCCTTTTCCACTAAATAGACGAGCTGGCTGGAGGTTTGAAAAAAAATATCAGATTGCCAGTCCTTAACGACAACCGGACCTTGCAAATAGACGCTCCTTATTTGCAGCTTTGCGAAGCCAGCGTTTATTCTGGCCTGCTCCTTTTTGCGCATACTGGCAGCTGCTAAAAACTGCTTATATTTCTGCTCAATTAATGCGAACAAAGCATCAGACACTAACTTAGGCTTCATCGAGTTCATAATATGATACAAATAAGGAACCAAATCATGCTGCTCTACAAGCTCCGCCAATGAGCTGTAATCTACCTGCTGCAGCAATTCATAATATTCGCAATCAAACTCCGAGTGAATGCTAGTTTCAATCCAGGCAAGCAGCAGTTGCATTTCGGCAGACATATGTTTTTTCGTTAATGTAATAATATTGTTCATATAACTCCCCTCGCTTCAGCTAGCAAATAACGAACCAGAATGAATCGACTTCGCTTTCCTTATTCGGAACAAGGCTTCATTAAGCTTCTAGGAGTATGGCATGCAGCTTTTTGTCGTTCTATATAAAGAACACATCATCAGATTATCAAAACCGCTATAATATGTCAATTAACAGATCAGCTATGTTAATATAGCTGTAGAATACTATAATTAGCAGCGCATTGAAAGGAGCTTTTTATGCAGAGTATTGTCATTATTGGAGCTGGCGGCCATGCTAAAGCTGTTATTCATACGATAGAAAGAGAAGGCAAGTATCATATAGCAGGCTTGCTAGATGCTAATAAGGAGCCCGGCTCGCTCGTGTATGGCTATGCCATATTAGGAGATGACACCTGGCTTGAGCAAAATGCTATTCGTGCCGGAATAATCGCTATCGGAGATAATGCTGTACGGGCTGCAGTAAGCGCAGACCTTAAATCCGATTACCCCGATTTCCAATTCATTACGGCGATCGACCCTGCCGCAATTATAGCAAGAGGCGCCGAAATCGGCGCAGGAACTGTCGTCATGGCAGGCGCCATCATCGGAAGCGATGCTGTCGTCGGGGAGCATTGTATCTTTTATGGCCATACGTGCGTAGAGCATGATTCCGTATTGGAATCTTTCGTCAGTCTCGCTCCAAAAGCCACGGCAGGTGGACAGGTACGTATAGGCGCTTGTACCGCAATTGGAATAGGCGCAACCATTATACATATGGCTACGATCGGAGAGCACACGGTTATTGGCGCCGGCGCAACTGTCGTCCGCTCCATTCCAGCATTATGTGTAGCCTATGGCACACCGGCAAGCGCCAAGCGAAGCCGGAGTGCAGGCGATAAATATTTATAGCTTACAAGCGCGCAGCCTCTTTCTCTACTATTTGCTGCAAATATGCGAGCAGCTCGGATCGAAGCTCAGGACGCTGCATTGCAAAATCAATTGTCGTTCGAATAAAGCCCAGCTTTTCTCCAACGTCATAGCGCTGGCCCTCGAACTCATATGCGAATACCGATTCTGTCGCATTTAGTGCTGCTATAGCATCCGTAAGCTGAATTTCACCGCCTGAGCCAGGCGGTTGATTTTCCAATATAGCGAATATTTCTGGCGTAAGAATATAACGACCCATTATCGCAATTTGTGAAGGAGCGGCTTCATAGCTCGGCTTCTCCACTAAATGGTGGACAAGATGAATGCGATTGTCCAGCATGGAGCCATCAATGATGCCATATCGCGATACTTCATGAGGCGCAACCTGCTGCACGCCAATGATAGATGAGTGCCGCATTTCAAATTGCTCGATCATTTGCCTTAAGCAAGGCTTTTCAGCAGCTATAATATCATCGCCCAGCAGTACTGCAAAGGGCTCATTGCCAATAAATTTGCGGGCGCACCAAATAGCGTGACCGAGTCCGCGCGGCTCCTTTTGGCGGATATAATGAATATCAACCATCTCTGAGGATTTGCGCACCTCCTGCAATAGCTCAAACTTATTGGCTTGCTCCAGCTTATTTTCCAGTTCCCAATAGTTGTCAAAATGGTCCTCAATTGCCCGTTTGCCTTTGCCAGTCACAATAATAATATCTTCAATTCCTGATTCAATCGCCTCTTCTACAATGTATTGAATGGTTGGCTTATCAACGATAGGCAGCATTTCCTTAGGCATTGCTTTTGTTGCAGGCAAAAACCTTGTGCCTAAGCCTGCAGCAGGAATAATGGCCTTTCTTACCTTCATTCTTCTTTCACTCTCCCTTTTCAATACAGGTGCGATGACAGCATTATAACTAATATTGGATTGTATTACCATGATATATTTTTAATACTTCTCCGCTTTAAATGATAAGTAAAAGTGACTAATCCAATACTATTGACGGCTTGGTCGCCAATGCCTCCTTCCTTGCGCTTCTCCAGGAGCGTTTTGCTCCGCTGCAATCTATTCATATGCTGCAACAGCTCGTCAAAGAATCTAACAGGCTCTGCATTGCTGTTGCAGAATAGAAGAAGATCGCCGACCGCCTTCATATGAATACGCAGGCAGGAGAGACGATCTTCTTTCACTTTTACCCTATCAGCTTCAATAAGCTGTTAAATTCAAGCTCTTCAAATTTACTTTCCACATTCGCGCGATTATAGGACCAAACGCATTCCTCCAGCTGAATGGCAACCGGCACCTCGCAGCAAATCGTTGCCAGTTCTCTGGAAAGATGCAGCATGTCTAAATCAGCTTCTATCTTCTTGCGGACCGAAGCTGACAGCTGCTCCAAATTAACAAGCAGCTGGTCGATAGAGCCATGCTCCTGCACAAGCTTGATAGCTGTTTTTTCGCCAATACCGCGAACACCAGGGTAATTATCGCTTGAATCACCCATCAAGCCCTTTACGTCTATAATTTGCGCGGCTGACAGCTGTCTTTCCTCCAATAAGGATTGAGGTGTATAAACCTGATAATTGCCAATGCCCTTCTTCATAATAGCGATTGAAACATGATCGTCCACCAGCTGCAGCAAGTCGTGATCGCCTGTAACGGCGATTACTTCAGCATGCCCTTTAAATGCCGCCGCAAGCGTGCCGATGCAATCGTCGGCCTCATAATTGTCTACGCCTATATTAGGCACATTGAAGCTGGAAACCACTTCTTTAACGAGATCAAATTGCGGTATCAAATCCTCTGGTGCGGAGGGACGGTTAGCTTTATAGCCGTCAAATTGCGTCGTTCGAAACGTCGTGCTTCCCATATCCCAGCAGCATACAACATGGGTAGGCTGAAACGTTTCTACAGCATTAATAAAATACCGGACAAAGCCATGTACCGCGTTAACGGGCACACCGGCACTCGTCCTGCGAATATGTCCTGTAAAGGATGTTGCAAAATAAGCACGGAACAATATGGCCATTCCATCAATTAACAGTAGTCTATCCTTTTTCTCCAATTCTGGCTCATCTCCCTTACAATCATTATAACGTAAAATATGCTTTGCAGGGCTAGCAGCTTTCTCCCCGAATAAACTTGCCGATTCGGCTTGCAGCTTCCAGCAGCTTTTCTTCACTTTCGACGAGCGCTATACGAACATAGCCTTCGCCTGCAGATCCAAAAGCCGCTCCAGGAATAACCACAACACCCGTTCGCTTAATCATTTCCTGCGTAATAGTTCTTGAGTCCCAGTCGCCTTCAATTTCCCATTGCATTTCAGGCAGCGGCGCCCATACAAACATCGTTGCTTTCGGCTTCTCCATATACCAGCCTTCAGCACGAAGCGCTTCAATAAAAATATCACGCCTTCTCTCATACAGCAAACCGGCCTTCTGCCAGTTTTCATCTGCCATCGCTTCCTGCAGCGCTGCAACAGCCGCCTCCTGAACAGGATCAAATACGCCGTAATCAATATTCGCTTTAAGCTCTCGCAAAGCGCTTACTGCCTCTGTGTTGCCAGCTAAAAAGCCGATTCGGCAGCCAGCCATATTGAAGCTTTTGGACATGGAATGGAATTCAACCGCCTGCTCGCATGCTCCTTCCACCTGCAAAATGCTGGGCGGATTATAACCGTCAAAGCCCATTTCAGAATAGGCAAGATCATGTACTACAAGAACGTTATACTGCTTCGCTTTTTGCAGCAGCCGCTCAAAAAAAGCAAGATTAGCTACAGCAGATAACGGGTTATTCGGATAATTTAGCAAAATAAATTTAGCCCGTTTCCAATCCTGCTCAGGTATGCTATCCAAATCCGGCAAATAATCGTTTTCCTTGCGCAAGGGCATTAGTATGGCCTCTACCCCAGCCAATGCGAGCGAGGCCGCATAAATCGGATAGCCGGGATCAGGCAGCAGCGCAGCATCTCCGGAATCGCATATAGCCATCGCCAAATGTGCAAGTCCATCCTGCGAGCCCAGTAAAGTAACGAGCTCCTGCTCTGGATCTATCGTCACATCAAAGCGGTGCTTCATCCAATCCGCCGCAGCTTGACGGAAAGGCATGCCGCTTTTTATAACAGGATAGGCGTAGCTGTCCTCTCTCAGTGCAGCGTTGCTCAGTACTTGGCGCACATGGCTCGTTGGCGGCTGGTCAGGACTGCCTATGCCCAAATCTATCATGTCCTTGCCATTTGCTGCAGCTGCACGCTTCCAGTCTGCAACTTCAGCAAAAATAGATGAGCCTAGCTGTGAAAGCCGATTCGATCTCCAGCTTTTTTCCTTCCCCCATTGTTTGCTCATTTCGCTCCCCAAACCTGTTCATAATTTTCTTCTTTATAGCCGACTGTAACTTTAGTCCCATCCGTCACAATCGGTCTCTTAAGCAGCATGCCGTGCTGTGAAAGCAGCTCCAGCTTCTCCTCCTCGCTCATTAACGGCAGCTTGTCCTTTAAACCAAGCTCCCGATACACCTCGCCGGATGTATTAAACCACTTTTTCATATCAAGACCGCTTAACGCAATAAGCTCCTTTAGCTCTGAAGCTGTAGGCGTCTGTTCCACAATATGGCGGAAAGCAACCTCATTTCCTTTGGCCTCCAGCGATTTCACAGCAGCACGGCATGTGCTGCACTTTGGATACTGTATAATGGTTACTTTACCAGACATGAATAGCTCCACTCCATTTCTTAACTTGCATTTCTATATCAACGTATTCTATTCGTTACATTAAGTAGCTTTTCAAGCTGTGCCAGCTCTGTCGGCAATGGCGCTGTCCACTCCATATACTGCTTCGTAATCGGATGAGTAAAGCCCAGCTGCTCAGCATGCAGCGATTGCCTCCCCGCCGTTTCCTCCCATAGCCGATTGCCGGCCTCCATGAGACCGTACAGCTTATCGCCGATTAATGGACAGCCAATATGCTTCATATGCACACGAATTTGATGAGTTCGGCCTGTTTCCAGCTTTAGGCGGACAGAGGAGGCTAGGGAACACCCGTCAGTGTATACAGCCGACACCTGATAATGAGTAACTGACGGATAGCCTTTCCCTGGCGGCGTTACGACGCGAAGATGCGGGTTGATCTCATCTCGGTCAATTGGCGCCTCGATTGTGCCAAGCCTGCTGGCCGGCTCGCCATATACAAAGGCCCGATATTGCTTATTCACCAATCCTGCTTGCAATTGTTCAGAAAGCTGCTGATGAACGTATGAGGTTTTCGCGATTGCAACCACTCCCGACGTTTCCTCATCAAGCCGATGGATCGGACGAAAACGCACCTTTTCCCCTCTCTGCTGCCAATGATAGACGACCCCATTGGCAAGTGTTCCGGTATAATGACCATGGGTAGGATGGACAATAATACCTGCGGGCTTGTTAATAATAAGCAAATCGTCATCCTCGAATAATATTTCCAAAGACATTGGCTGCGGGAGTATGTCATCCGACTCTTCCCTCAGCATTCTTAACTTGATAATGTCCCCTTCCGCAACTAGCGCTGTCGTATATACACGCTGTTCGTTAACGGTTAGTCCATGCTCGGTGAGCTTTACCTGTGATAATAGCTTTCGCGAAACGCCCAGCCTGCGCTCCAATACCGTTCGTACCTGCTTGCCTGCATCTTCCTTGCCGACTTCTGCAACTAAAGGCTTGTAATAAAACTGATCTATCATTTATTCTTCTTCAGCCTGAACACATCGGCGCTCCGTTCATACGCGATATCCTCTTCACCAAGCCTTGCATTGGCAATTCTCGCTGCTGCAAAGAAAAAATCAGATAGACGGTTTAAATATTTGATAACGTCTGCGGACACCCCATGCTCGGCGGCAGCCGTTACGGCGCGGCGCTCTGCCCTGCGGCACACTGTTCTGCAAATATGAAGCTGGGAGGATGGCACACTTCCTCCAGGCAAAATAAATTTTGTAATCTCTGAAGCTTCATCAGTAAGCTGATCTATCCATAGCTCCAATCTGTCAACCGATTCAGCTGCTAGCTTGGAAGGAGCGCCTTCTACTGCATAGGCAAGATCTGTTCCGCAATCAAACAGCTCGTGCTGAACGACATGCAGCATACCTGCAAGATCCTGCAAAGAGTCATGCTGCTTCAGCAGTGCATGGGCTTGTCCTGTAAAGCTGTTCAGCTCATCAATTGTGCCATATGCCTCGACTCTGCTGTCATCCTTGCGGGTTCTGCCGCCAATTAATGAGGTTTGCCCTTTGTCTCCGCCTTTCGTATAAAGCTTCATGGATGTCCTTCCTTCCTGAAAACTTATTCATTTCCTATGTTAAATGAGTCAAGATTGACTTCAAGCACGAACAATTGCTGTTAAACAAACAGCAGGCCGGATGTATAGTCCGAACCTGCTGCTTCGACTTGAACTAGCCTTGCTTTAATTTATGCACAAATGAACCGATACGATCCAACGCCTCTACCAGCTGATTGACAGAGGTTGCATATGAGCAGCGTAAATGCCCTTCGCCGCCTAGGCCAAAAACATTGCCCGGTACTGTAGCTACGTTGGCATCCTCTAGCAGACGCTGAGCAAATTGCTCGCTATCGAGTCCGGTTGAAGCGATAGAAGGAAAAGCATAGAAGGCTCCTTCCGGCTCATGGCACTCAAGACCGATTTCACGGAAGCCGTTAACGACCAGCCTTCTTCTTTGATTATAGGACTCCATCATGCGGTCCTTTTCTTCCATTCCGTTTCTTAGTGCTTCAAGCGCAGCATACTGCCCAATAATCGGGGCGCACATTACGGTATATTGGTGAATTTTGAGCATCGCTGCAATAATATCCGGATGACCGCAAGTATATCCCATGCGCCAGCCTGTCATAGCAAAAGCTTTTGAAAATCCGCTGACTAGTATTGTACGATCCTTCATGCCAGGCATTGCAGCAAAGCTTACATGCTTTATGCCATAAGTCAGCTCTGCATAAATTTCATCGGAAATAACGATTAGGTCGTTCTCTTCGACAATTTTAGCAATCGGCAACCAATCCTCATATGTCATAATGCCGCCTGTCGGATTGCTAGGATAACTTAATATAAGTATTTTGGAGCGAGGTGTGATCGCAGCCTGCAGCTGTTCTGCCTTCAGCTTGAAATTGTCTTCTGCAAATGTCTCAATACCGACAGCTTTGCCACCGCTTAGAGAAGTAATCGGTGAGTATGAAATATAGCTGGGCTCAGGAATAAGAATTTCATCCCCCGGCTGAATCAGCGCGCGCAGTGCGAGATCAATCGCCTCGCTTCCGCCGATTGTAACGATCATCTCGTTGGCAGGATTGTATTCCAATTGAAAAGCATCGTTCAAATATTGGCCGATCTGCTCTCTTAGCTCCGGCATGCCCGCATTGGATGTATATTGCGTTTTTCCCTTTTCCAGCGCATAAACAGCTGCCTCGCGCACATTCCAGGGCGTTACGAAATCAGGCTCTCCAACGCCTAGCGTAATGACATCCTTACGTGTGCTCACCAAATCGAAAAAGCGCCGAATGCCGGATGGCTTCATATCTCTTACCAGCGGAGACAAATAGTCAGCCATCGAATTACGCTGTCTCGTTGAGAGCAATTGTTGCGTCTCATTGTTCATCTTCACCATCATCCTTTATTTTACGGCGATACCATTAAGCGCTGGTCACCTTCACGCTCTTCGAAAATGATGCCGTCCTGTTTATATTTTTTTAATATGAAAAATGTTTTGGTCGATAATACTGCTTCAAGCGGCGAAAGCTTATTGGATACGAAAGAAGCTACTTCTTTCAAGCTTTTTCCTTCTACTTCGACAAGCAGATCATAGGCCCCCGACATTAAATAAACGGATTTCACTTCAGGATATAAATAAATGCGTTCCGCAATGCCTTCAAAGCCGCGGCCGCGCTCAGGCGTAATTTGCACTTCGATTAGAGCAGTAACCTTATCATCATCAACCTTGCTCCAATTTACAACTGTCGCATATTTCACAATAATATGATCGCTTTCCAAGGCGGCTATCGCTTCCTTCACGGCTTCGGCCGTCTCGCCTAACATCGTCGCTATAAGCTCAGCGTCCCTACGGGCATCTTCTTTCAACAGCTCTAATACTTTTAACTGTAATTCGTTCATTCTAAAACTCCTTCCAGCTCGCCAATGGTTATAAAGGATATTTTACAATGAATCTGTATTTCCTGCAAAGATTATTACTGAATCATTCCAATTAGCGATTAATTATTTTGGCATTTGCTCGTAATATATGCAGGATTGAGCTAAATGCCTCCTAAATGCTTCATTTTTCATTAAAAAAAGCTATCCGGTGGCGGATAGCCTTTTTCATCATTCCTTGCTTTTTTTATTGCATGTAATTCGTTTGTGTTTGAGCTCCATTATTTTGCATCATAGCTCCGCTTGCTTGGTTCAAATGCTGCGTAATCCAATTATTCGTATTTTGCTGCGTTGTCTTGTAGGATTGAATTTGCTTATCCACCTCTTGCTTAAGAGCAGATGCGGGAGCAGCATACATATTCAGATTGGACATCGTTGTGTACAACTGGCCTTGCATCGTTAATGTGCTGTTAAGCATATCCGTAAACAATTGACGAATTACAGGACAATTCGATTCTGTTGCTGCGGTAGCATATTCACGCACTACCCGTTTCAAATCGGATAATACCGCTGATGCCAAGTCTTCCTCAGAAAGTATAGATACTGAACCCTGGTTCATTTATTTTATCCTCCTTGTTATTGTGGTTGGGCAGGCGCCATTTGCTGATGCTGCTCCAGGCACTGCAGCAGCTTGCTGTAATGATCCTGATGAGTTTGCACCATTTGCTGGCATAAGCTTTTAAGCTCTTGTTGAGTTGTGGCATTTACAATGCTTGTGCATTGCTTCATTAATAAATCTTCATTACTCATGCAATCGATAACATATTCCAATTCTTTTGATGTGATCGCGTTCACAGTCATTTCCTCCTCAGCTTTATTGAAAACATACGGAACTACCTTTGTATTATGTTCTATGCCGTTTTATTTATGTGGAATTAATCCATCCAATTCAAAACACTTGATGTTCACTTATACTTTCTTATATTTAAAAAAATATCGCATTATCCACCAGCTAATTATAGGAACAGCGCCAACTGCGAACAACAGCCACGTAATCGCTGTTGCTGAATCATTAATTGCCATTACTGCGAAATAAGCTGCCAGGCCAGTAACTCTTCCAATCATAAGCGCTGCTTCGCGGAGTACGACATATTCTTCCCTTTCCTGTACACTTTTTTCATTTTGCCCAATCATATCAAATACTTTAGACGTCATCGGGATGGAATACAATGGCATGAACAGCGATACTCCGATGCCAAATATAAGCAAGCGATTAAATGAAAGCTCCCAAAACAACGGAATAATAACGACAGTAGTCATTACTGCGCCAATAAACATTGCAGTACTGCGATACTTCTCCTTCATCCATCTGCCTGCTGCCCAAAAGCTGATAAAAGCGACAAATGAGGTAACGAGCGCATAAAAACCGACCTTGCTTTCATCAGATGTTGCCGTATACACCGTCAAGCCTACCAGAAACATGAATACACCTTCGCGGACGCCTTGAGCAGCAATAGCCGGAAACAATCTTCTCCAGTCATTTCCTTTTTGCTTTAGCTGCTGCCACCCATGCGTCCAATTATAAACACCTTTAGGCGGTCTTTTTTCGAGCCAAAAGCTCAAAATTGCACCTGCAATAAAAATAATAAGTGATACCGTAAATATAAATCGGTACCCCGCTTCTCCCTTTAGCGTCGTAATCAAAAAACCGGACAGCCAGGGAGCGATGATGCCAGCGCCTGATCCTAATAGTCCAGCCCAGCCATTATAACGATCCCGGTTTTCCGGTGATGTAATTTCAAAATATATAACATTAAATGCAAGCCAAAAAAAACCTAGCGCGATACCCTGCAAAGTGCCCAGCACAAAAATATAGTGCACAGCTTGATCGCCAAGCCACAATACGACACAATAAAATACACCGCATAACGCCATGCCAAGCCGCAGCACATTCATTTTGTTTTTTTGCTTCACCCATTTGCCCGCGATCCAAAAAGTAAAGCCGCCGCAAATATATTGCAGCAGCGTAAAAAAACCTATTACCATATAGGATTCGCTGGATTTCCACAAGTAAACGGGGATAAAGGTGCCTGATAGAGCGGTAGCAGTGACAAACATTGCTTGTACAGCTAACAACAGTATAGATTGTTTATCGAGTATTTTATTAGCCAAAACGCTTCCTCCTGACCAAGGATAAACGGCATCTCGCCCTAGAGAAGCAGGCACGTTTACCAATGAACTATAAGAACTGGTATTAGGAGACAACCTATACGTTCTTATATTTGAAAAATACGTTTTGTACTATTCCCTAAACGTCAAGGCACCATTCGACAAATTCTACACTTTAAAGATTTTCTGCAGAAAGCTTTTGAATCAATTTCAGTCTTTCTTCGGCTGCCAGCTGAGAAGACGTATGGAAGCAAGAAGGACATACATACCATATAATTTTGAATGGACTGCCTAATACACTGTCCTTTAATACAGGTGAAACAGTCGGCTCATAATCAGCACCGCCGCCAATTGACTGCCTGCCCGCTTCAATCATATATTCACGGCAGTGCGGACATTCGGGAACATCCTCCTGCTCATCGACAACGCGCTGAACGTTATGATCCATAGCAAGCGAATGACGATTGCCGCTTCTGAATCCATTATCCGACGTCCACTCATTTGCGCTGCTTGTAGACAACTCATCCTCATCCCATAAATCTTCATCTGTGAGCTGCTGCTGTTTTTTAGCTTCTTCTTCCTCATGCTCCAGATCATTGTCATCGTCTGGTTCATCTGTTAACGGCATTGTGCGGTAGTTGCCGAGCTCATTATCGCAATGCGGGCAAAAATCTTCCGGGCCCAATTCCTCATCCCAAATAATTTCTGATGAGCACCAGGGGCAAATTGTTTGTTCTTCCATATGTAATTTCCCTTTCTAGTCGATTAATTGTTCATTAAATAAATAATTCCGAATACAAAAAATAAAATAGCTACAATTAACAAGGTTACCCATAAATATTTCATAATAGCCTCCTGGATGCAAGCCAAATATTAATTGACAGTTGCCCCAATAACAAATGATATTGAAACTGAAATTATCATCGCTATAAAACCTACAGCGCGGTTATCCTTGGCAATTTCCTCATCAATATGGAAAAAAGGCATCAGAAATTCAAATAAAAAATAAGCGAGCAACAGGATGACAAACCCAAACGCAGCCCAAATAAGGCTTACATAAATAGAGTCATTCGCCGCAATCGAGAAGCGGAAAATGTTGCAGACTCCGAACATTTTCCCTCCTGTTGCCATCGCTACCGCCAAGTTCCCTTTTTTGATCTCAGCCCAGCATTTGTATTTGGTTACCATCTCAAAACAAGCAAGAAACACAATGACCGCAAGAACCGTTACGGACACGTAAAGAAAAGAAGAAGCATACTGATTGTTCAACAGCTTATCAATGATCCCGCTTCTATCCATCTAAAGTCCTCCATTTCAGCAAGCTGTTTATTTCAGCTCGACAACTGTAACGCCGACGCCACCTTCGTTAAAGGCTCCATTGCGGTAGCTTTTAACGTGGCTATGCCTGCGCAAATATTGCTGGATGCCGGTGCGCAGTACGCCTGTGCCTTTCCCATGAATAAGATGCACCAGGCCCAAACCTGACAAAAAGGCTTCATCGAGAAATCTGTCTACTTCCATAATTGCTTCTTCCAAATTTTCACCGCGCAAATCCAGCTCCAGCTTAACATCGTCATCCTTCGTACGCTTCAAGCTGGCAGCCTGCTTCTGCGGCTGCTTGACCGGCGCTGACTGCAGCAGCTCCAAATCGGCAATAGCTACCTTCATTCTCATAATCCCAAGCTGAACTGTCGCTTCGTTGCCATGAAGCTCAACAACAGAACCTTTTTGGTTCAGGCTGATCACCTTCACATCATCCCCTGCTTGAATGGCCGCCGATTTTTTATGGCCGCTTGGCTTGGCGGACAACGCATTAATTGTCGCCGGCTCAGCCTCATCCAGCTTTCGCTTCGCTTCGATCAGCTTGTGCTCTTTGACGGAAGCGCCTTCCTCAAGTGCAAGTTGACGAAGCTCGGCAATAATTTGCTCGGACTCTCGCCTTGCCTTTTTAACGATTTGTGCCGCTTCCTCCTGTGCCTTGACGAGCAGTTTTTCCTTTTGCTCCTCAAAGCGCCTTTTATCCTCTTCATGTTTTGAGCGAAGCTGCTGCACCTCCTGACGCAGCGCCTCTGCCTCGATGCGTTCATGCTCAGCTGTAATCCGGTTTTGCTCCAGAGAGGCAATCATTGATTCTACCCTCATATCCTCCTCGCTGACTTCACCGCGGGCACGATTAATAATATCATGCTGCAAGCCCAAGCGCTCTGCAATTGCAAATGCGTTGCTTCGGCCGGGGACACCAACGAGCAACCGATAGGTCGGGCTTAAGGAAGCGAGGTCAAATTCCATACTGGCATTAATAACGCCTTTGCGATTATAGGCATAAGCTTTAAGCTCGCTATAATGGGTCGTTGCAATAATGCGGCATTCCTTGGCATGAATATGCTCCAGTATAGCAATAGCTAGCGCAGACCCTTCAGCCGGATCTGTTCCTGCTCCAAGCTCATCGACTAGCACGAGGCTTTTGGACGTCATTTGATTCAAGATCCGGATAATATTAGTCATATGGCTGGAAAAGGTGCTCAAGCTTTGTTCTATACTCTGCTCATCGCCGATATCTGCATAAATCGCATCAAACACACATAATTGGCTGCCTTCCTCGGCTGGCACGAATAAGCCCGACATCGCCATTAAGCTGAGCAGTCCGACTGTTTTTAAAGTAACGGTTTTACCGCCAGTATTCGGACCGGTGACGACGATTGTAGAAAAGGAATTGCCAAGCTCTATATCAAGCGGCACAACCTTATGGATATCAATTAACGGATGACGTCCGCGGCGCAGCTTAATAAAGCCTCTGTCGTTCATTCGCGGCTGAATAGCTTTCATACGATGTGCAAGCGCTGCCTTTGCAAAAGCAAAATCAAGCTGTGCCAGCAGCTGCATATCAATGAGCAAATCCTCTTCGCATTCTGCTGCCTGCGCTGTCAGCATTTGCAATATTTTTTCAATCTCGCGTTCTTCGTTTGCCTTGAGCTCGCGCAGCCTGTTATTCATCGCTACAATAGCTTCCGGCTCAATAAACAGCGTGGCGCCCGATCCTGACTGATCGTGAACGATTCCGCCAAAGCTGGACCGGTATTCCTGCTTGACCGGAATAACAAAGCGATTGTTGCGCAGCGTTATAATTGCATCCTGCAGCATCTTCTGAACAGACGTGGAGCGAATCATCGATTCCAGCTTTTCTCTAATGCGGCCTTCGCCGGCTCTTAACTCACGCCGTATTGCTGCCAGCGCAGGACTGGCAGAATCCATTACCTCTGCTTGCTCGTCTATACAAGCATATATTGCATCCTCAAGCTGCTTGTTTTCACTAATCTGCTCCGCCAGGCCGTTTAACAATGGCAGCGGATGATCAGCATTTATATTTATAATATGACGCTTCACACGTCTTCCGCCGCGCGAGGTGTCGGCAATTTCAAGCAGCTCTGCTGCTGACAGCATTCCGCCAATCCTTGCTCTATGCAAGGATGCTTCTATATTTGTTATGCCTCCAAAAGGAGCACTGCCCTTCAAGCGGTCAGCCGCATAGGCTTCATCGGTAGCTTGCAGCATTCGCTTTACATCCTCGAGCGAGGACGAAGGCGCCAGATGCTGCACAAGCTGTTTGCCTAATATAGTCGCGGCATGCGCTTCTAATCGATTGATGATTTTGGGGTACTCCATCGTTGACAATATTTTTGAATCCACTAAAAAAACACTCCCCTCGTCTTTTATTATAGCCGATCAATCACGCTGATGCACGACATCTCATAAAGCAAGAAGAAAAACATAATGATTGTCCTGTTCTTAAAGCTGTAATTTTTCAGCGGCCTACATATTATGCTTCAAAAAAGGACATGATAGTGATGTTTAAACTTTATGCATGGACATAATTGAACAAAACAAGGAGGAACTGCAATGAATTTCTTAGGACATGTTGTACGCTTTGTCGTCGCTGCATTAGTACTTATGCTCGTTGGAATGATTGTACCTCAATTTAGCGTAGGCGGATTTTGGAGCGCGTTTTTCCTTGCGCTTGTAATTGCTGCTTTCGGCTGGATTATTGAAGGTATTTTCGGCAAGAAGGTTACTCCCTTCGGCAGAGGCATCGTTGGCTTCCTGACAAGCGCGTTAGTTATATGGCTCGCTCAATTTATCGTTGGCGGCGTAACGGTTACGTGGCTAGGCGCTATTCTTGCCGCACTTGTAATCGGCATTATCGACCTCTTTATACCGGTCAGCACTCCGTATGAAGCAGGCAGAAAAAATGATGCTCGTTCATAAGAGCAATCAACGGAACGTAACAAGCCCTTGTGGTCGCCTCGCGATCATTAAGGGCTTTTCCTTGTTTATTCAAGGATTATTCATAAGTTTGTCATAAGGCTGTCACTCATTTCCACGTTATCTATAGGTAATATCATTTACAATATAAAAGTAAAGATACTACCTTAGATAGGAAGGGGATTTTAATAATGAAAAAGTGGGCTTCATTAGTAGCGGTTGCATTGTCTTTAGTTCTTGTGCTTGCTGCCTGCGGATCAAATGATAAGGGCGGAAACTCCGACAACGGATCAACTCCAAGCAATAGCGCAGCACCAAGTGAAAACACAGCTGCAGAGGGCGGAGTTACAATTGTTGCTTCCAACTGGAAATTTGACAAAGCTGAGTACAAAATTAAAGCTGGCGAAAGCATCGATATGACAGTCGATTCTGCTGAAGGCATTCATGGCATCAAAATTTTGAAAACAGATGTGAACATCGAAAATAAGCAAACTGTTGCTGTTAAAATCGATGAGCCTGGAACATACGACATTATTTGCAACATTCCGTGCGGCGCAGGCCATGCTAAAATGAAAGCAAAATTAGTTGTTGAAGCTTAATCGCTTAAATAAATCCATAACAGCCGGTAGTACAGCTTAAACTGTACGCCGGCTTTTTTGTATTTATGTACAAATGAATCATTGTATAACGTTTGGTTATTCTAATGAAAAGCAGGAAAGGAGCAAGCAAAATGGGCAGAAGAAGAAAATATGTCGTCCCCGGTGCAGAGCAAAGCATGCAGGCCTTCAAGGCAGAGGTAATGAAGAAAGAAGGGTATAGCGTCAACCCAAACAATCCTGACGAGGTCAAATTTGAAATAGCCAATGAATTAGGCATAACTTTAAAACCTCGGGATAACGGAGATCTATCTACGGAGGAAGCAGGACATATCGGCGGAAAAATTGGCGGATCAATGGTGCGGGAATTAATCCGCATGGCACAGGATCGCTTGTCGAATCAAAAATAACGAATAAGGGACGGCCCTGCAATAGCAGATGCCGTCCCTTATTTCTTTTTCTTGATCGATGTTAAGATTTTACTGCTTGATCCAGCTCACTTAGCTTTAACCGCACCATATAGGGCGCTCGCTTACCCTGCATCCGGTTCGTGGTAGCTAACTAAGTACATTTTGTACATCTAGGTTCTCTTTTTTCGCCGAACAAACGATTCTAAATGGATTCAAGTATCCAGTTTCGTTGAATTACCCTATATTTTTCGAATTGTGCCAAACTAGATGTAGTTTTTCCCTCTAGAATTAGAAATCAGGCCGTTGAAAAACGCTAACGGAACTGAGAAACGCTATTGTACGGAAATCAGCTTATTCTAAAATCTAAAGGAACTGAGAAACCTTATTTACTCAAAATCTCTAGCTAAACGGGAAAAAGATCATCTATAGCGCTCCACAGTTCCGTTACAATTTTAAAACAGCTTTTTATTGCTTAATAGAGCCTCTCAGTTCCGTTACAATCTAAACAGATCCTCCCATTTATGCAAGCCAGCTCTTCATCGTTTTCTAACTTTGCTCTATCAATTCAATCCATTCATTATATTCCGTCTGCAGCTTGGAATACTCACTGCGCAGCTTTTGATGCTGCTGCTCCAGTTCCTGAGAAGACTGCTTAAGCTGTTCATATTGCTGCTTCATCTGATTATATTCCTCGAGCATCTGTTCATGCTTATGCTGTGCATCATTGTGCTGATTCATAGCCTCCTCAAGCTTGGCCGAGGCGGCAGCCGCAACTTCCAGTTGACCTGTCGCAAGACGCTCTCTGGCTGCAGTTATTTCTAATATTTCTACCAGCTCCTGCTCCTTCTGCTTCTGCTCTTGCAGCTGTCGCTGCGCTTCCTCAGCTTGTTGCTGGGCTTCATATAACCACTGCTCTGTTGCTGCGGCCTGCTGCTGAGCCTCCGCGAGCTGGCGCTCGGCTAAAGCTGATTTGCGCTGTGCCTCGGCCAGCTGCTTCTCCATTGCTTCGGATTGCTGCTGTACCTTAGCCAGCTGACGTTCAGAGGTCGTTGCCAGCTGCTTGAATTCTGACAGCTCATTCTCATTCTTTTCAGCCCGGTCGCGCGCTTCCAGCAGCTGACGCTCGAGCGCTTCAAATTGCTCCTGAGCTCGCAGCAATTGCTGCTTGCTTGCATCGGCAAGCTTGCCTGCCTCCTCAGCCTGCCGTGCGCTTAGTTCGGCTGCTTGCTCCGCTTCGGCGAAAGCAAGCTGCTGCTGCTCCGCTTCCTTTTGCTGATCATCAAGCAGCGCTTTGATTTCGTCGGCTTCCTGCTGTGCAGCAACTAGCGACTTGGCCATCAGGTCATTTTGCTCTAATGCCTTTCTCAGCTCAAGCTCCTTCTCTTCTGTATGCTGCAAAGCATCAAGCAGCTCCAGTTCGGCTGCTTCCGCCTGCTGCTTCACATCCATCAATTGATTTTTCAGCTGCTCATACTCGCGTTCCCATTCATCAGATTTCTCGGCCAGCTTAGCTTCCAACTGCTGCTGCAAATCCTGCTGCTGCTCATCCAAGCGCGCTTGCAGCTGCTCAGCAAGCCTTTTCTTCTCCGCCTGCAGCTCAAGCTCGAGTTCCTTTTGACTTTCATGCAAGAGTCGTTCTTCATCAATCGCAGCCTGCAGCCTTTGTTTCAATTCCTCCAGCTGTTCTTGTGCAAATTCCAGCTCCGTGCGGCTGCTATCCGCCTCCTGCTGCAGCCTTGTGCTGGCCGTTCTCCAGTTTTCCTCCTGCTCAAGCGCTTGAATCAAATGCTCATCCGCAACCTCAAGACGCTGCTCAAAAGCAGCCTTTTCTTTATTCCATTCAGCCTGCAATCGGTTTAGACGCTCCTGCAGCTCTGCTGCTTCGCGTTCCCGCTCCTCCGCCAACTGTTCGCGCAGCTCCGCTAATTTGCGCTCCCGCTCATTTACTAGCTCTTCTTTAACTTCCGACAATTCTCGCTCCCGCTCCTTAGCAAGAGCATCACGCACTTCCATCAGCTCGCGCTGACGCTCATGAGCAAGCTCCTCGCGAGTTTTTGCAACCTCGCGCTCCTTCTCCCGAGCCAGCTCTTCACGCACGGCTGCGATTTCACGCTCATGCTCTTTTGCCAGCTCATCCAGCACTTCAGCAATTTCACGGGCGTTATCACCAGCCATCGACTCACGCACTTCCGCTGCTTTGCGCTCACTCTCACGTACCAGCTCATCCCGCATACTTGCCATAGCTTGCTCATGCTCTCTTGCCAGCTCATCCCGCACACTTGCCACTTCTTGCTCATGCTCTCTCGCCAGCTCGTCCCGCACACTTGCTACTTCTTGCTTATGCTCTCTTGCCAGCCCTTCCCGTACGCTTGCCACAGCTTGCTCATGCTCTCTTGCCAGCCCTTCCCGTACGCTTGCCACAGCTTGCTCATGCTCTTTTGCCAGCTGTTCGCGTACTATCGCTATTTCTAGCTCGCGTTCCTCGGCCAGCTCTTTGCGCATCTGCGCCAGCCCCTGCTGCTTATCTTTTATCAGCTTAGCAAGCTGCTCATCATATTCTTCCTTGGCGATCGCCAGCGCAAGCTCATTTTCTTGCGCATACTGCTCCTTCAATGCCGCTTGAGCTTCCTCCGCTTGCTGACGCCTCGCTATATCACGCTGCTTCAGCTCGCTAAGCTGCCGCTCATATTCAGCAATGCTGGCTGTCTTCTCGGCTTCCAGCTGTGTCAGCAGCTCCAGCGTCTGCTCAACCTCGCCTTGCAAAGCTGCGAGCTCTCCGGAATGCTTCTCCTGTAATGAAGCGACACTCTGCGTATGCTTACTGCTTAATTGCTCGATTTGCTGCTGGTGCTCTGCGCGCACGTTAGCGAGCTGCTCCTCTAGTTCTCCCTGAAGCTTTGCAAGCTCTTCATTGGCCGTCAATAATTGAGCCGAATGCTCCTCTTTCAAAGACAGAACAGCTTGCTCATGCTTTTCGGTCAATTGCTGCAAACGCTCATCCTGCTCGGCTTCGATGCGGGCAACATTGCCGGCATGGCTTACTTTAAGCGCAGCCTCTAATTCATCAAATTCTTTGCTTTTAATAGCCAGCTGCTCAATTTTGTCTGCTTCAAGCTCTGCAAGCAATGCCAGCATTCTGTCTATTTCCGCTTGCTTCGCCTCCAGCTCGCTGTCCTTGCTGCTTGTCAGCTCCTGCAGCATACTCTCATAGGCATCAGCAGCGCTAGCCTGCTCTGTAGCAAACCGGGTTTGCTCAGCTACAAGCTCTTCTTCAAGCCTGGCCAAATCAGCGCGAAGCGCTTCAATCTGTTTATCTTTATCTGCTTTCAGCATTTGTACGGATGACTCATGCTGATTATGTAATCTTGATATTGCAGCTTCGAATTTCTTCTTTTCCTCCGCCAGCCGTTCCTCGCTGGCAGCCTGTAGCGCGGCATTTTCTGTCGCCTTTTCGGCTTCTACTTGAGTCAGCAATGCTAATGCCTGCTCCAGCTCAGCAGCCATTTTTTCTCTCTCTGCCGCAGCTGCAAGCTTCAGCTCTTCTATTTGCTGCTCGAATTGGCCTGTCAGCTGCTCGGCCTGATCAGCGCGATCTTGCTCCAGCTTCGCAATATCCGTCTCAAAACGGCTTTTCATTTGAACTAATGCAGTTTTCTTCTCAAGCTCCAGCTCTTCCTTCAGCTGCTCCAGCGCAGCTATATGCTGCTCTGCCAGCTGCAGCTGGCGCTTTTGCTCCTCTCCCCATTTGGCTGTCCATGCTTCCAGCTGCGGCTGCAGCTCTGATCGAACATCGGCAGCCGTCTGCTTGACTCTTTCTTCTGCCTCCTGCCGCACCGCCTCGAGAACAAGCTTTAGATCAGCTAATTGCGCGCGCTCCTGCTCCAAAATCTTACGCACCTCATGCAGCTTGACCTCTTCCTCCTGCAAACGGGTAACGTCTCGGCGCAGTCGAAATGATTCCTCTGTAATTTGAACGGCTGATAAAACAGCCAATTTGTTCATATCTAGACTTGGAAAGCTTTTTGCCAGTTTTTTCATAGACTCATCTATAGAGCTGGCTACACGCTTCATATACTCGACATTGGAATGCCCCTTTAGTTTATATTGAATGCCATATATATCAACGGTTACAACAATTTGTTCCGAATCCATACTCTTACCCTCCGTCAGAATGTTCTATTCATTCGCGATTATGCGGATTAATGCTCACAAGGAATAATAGCTCGCCAGTCTTTAAGACAGGCATGTTACCAGTAAATAGAAAAACAATAAAAGCTCTGAAAACCAAAGATAAACGGCTCCGCTGTCCTTTGGACAGCCGCGTTTACCGATGAAATATAAGAACAGATATGAATCAATTACTTAATTGGAATATTAATTAAGAAATTGATTAAGGTTACAAAAACTTATACTTTCTTATATTACAAAAAAAGCAATTCTTGCAATTAAGCGGCTCCTGCGCCTAAAAAACATGGGTAAACGGCTTATAAAAAATATAAAAAAGCCGTACCGAAGTTCACTAGGAACTAATTCGATACGGCTTAAGAAGTTTCCTGCTTATTTTCTCAATTGAGCTGCAAAAGTTTGCTCCAATTGTTGGATAACCTGTCCGTGAAGCTCCGTTACTTCCTCATCTGTTAAAGTACGCTCCTGATGTCTGTAAACTAGCGCAATAGCGACGCTTTTTTTGCCTGCGCCGAGGCGGTCTCCCGTGTACACATCAAACACATGAGCGCTTTCCAGCAGCGCGCCTGCTTGAGCCTGCGCAAGCCCGATGAGTTCCGCAGAGCTGACTGCATCATCAACAACAACTGCGATATCTCTTTGAATAGCCGGATAACGAGGCAGCGTACGATATACAATTTCATCGCCTGCCAGCTCATATATTTGCTCCAAGTCTATTTCAAGCACATACGTATCTGCCAAATCCTCTGCAAGCTGCAATGCAGGATGCAATTGTCCTACGTAACCAATCGTAACCGGCCCGCCGGCAGTTTGCAGCAATACAGCTGCCGTTCTGCCTGGATGGAAGTGCTCTGGCTGTGCTTGCGCATAGCTGATCTTATCCTGCAAGCCCAATACAGAAGCAACTGTTTCAATGATACCTTTCGCATCATAAAAATCTACCGCCGAAGCTTTGCTGTTCCATTGCGGCTGCTGACGATTGCCAGTAAGCAGCGCTGCAAAGCGATGCTTTTCAACTGGAAGTCCAGTAAGCGTTTCTTCATTAGTATGATAGACGCTGCCGATCTCGTATAGCAGAGCAGATTCGTTTTTGCGGTTGCGGTTATAAGCAGCGGTCTCAATCAGCTGAGCTACAAGTGTCGTTCTTAGCACGCTTCGCTCCTCACTCATTGGCATTGCCAGCTTAACAGGCTTTGTCTGTTCCGCCAGCTGCGGGAACAGCTCCGTGCGCGCAGGAGAAGTAAAGGAATAGCTGATGACTTCGAATAATCCGGCATCCGACAACCGCTTGCGCAGCTCTCTGCGCACAGCCTGCGGCTTCGTTAACACGCCAGGGATAACTTCACCGTAAATTGGCGTTGTCGGAATATTGTCATAGCCGTATAAACGCGCTATTTCCTCAATAATATCCACACTGCGAGTAATATCTCCGCGCCGCGACGGCACAGTAATTTCAAATTGCTCCGCACCGCTAAGCTTATAATCAAATTGAAGCTTGCTTAAAATCGCTTCAACCTCTGCTGCCTGCAGCGCTGTTCCCAAGTAGCTGTTTACTTGAGGCAATTGAACAATAACCGTTTTGAGCTGCAGCTCGCCGGCTTTGTCTTCAACGATTCCGCTGTTTACCGTGCCGCCTGCAAGCTCAGCGATTAAAGCAGCCGCACGATCGAGAGCAGCAATTACATTGCCGGCGTCTGCTTCCTTCTCAAAGCGGATGCTGGCTTCTGAGCGCAATCCTAGCTGACGTGAAGTTTTGCGAATAGAACTGCCTGCAAATTTTGCGGATTCCAGCAATATATTGCTCGTCGATTCCGTAACCTCTGTGCTCGCGCCGCCCATTACGCCTGCGAGGCCGATCGGGCCATTGTCATCGGCAATAAGCAGCATATGCGGCTCCAGCTTTCTCTCCTGGTCATCAAGCGTAACCAATGTCTCGCCTTCCTTGGCTAGACGCACATGAATCCGTCCGCCGGGTATGCGGTCCGCATCAAATGCATGCAGCGGCTGTCCATATTCCAGCATAACGAAATTCGTAATATCGACTACATTATTGATCGGTCTTACTCCTGCAGCCATCAGCTTGCTCTTCAGCCATTGCGGCGACTCGCCAATTGCAATGCCGCTAATATATCGCGCTGCATAGTGGGAGCACTGCTCCTTGGCATCAATACGAACTGCGATATGATCAGCAGCACGGTCTGCGCCTTCTGCCACATTCGCTTGCGGAAGCTGTACGCTGCGCCCAGTAAGCGCGCCTACTTCGTAAGCAACCCCCAGCATGCTAAGGCAATCAGAGCGGTTTGGCGTCAAATCCAGCTCAAGCACTTCGTCATTCATCGCCAGCACATCAACAATCGGCGTTCCAAGCGGCGTATGTTCCGGCAGCACCAAGATGCCTTCCTGCTGCTCCTTCGGCAGCAGCTTGTCGTTTAAGCCAAGCTCCTTGGCCGAGCAAATCATCCCCTGCGACTCAACGCCGCGCAGCTTGGCTCGTTTAATTTTGAAATCGCCAGGAAGTTTAGCGCCGACAATAGCGACAGGCACCTTCTGGCCAGCATCCACATTGGGAGCTCCGCATACAATTTGCAAAATCTCCTCAGTGCCGACATCCACCTTGCACACATTCAGCTTATCCGCATCAGGGTGCTTTTCCTTAGAAACGACATATCCGACAACTACATCAGATACACCTTTATTCAGCGGCTCAACGATATCGATCTCGATACCGCCTCTTGTCATTTGCTCAGCCAGCTCAGCAGCGCTTATTTGCTCCAAGCTAATATAATCAGACAGCCATTTATATGAAACCTTCATTGCTTTCAGTCCTCTCCTTTTCGTTACATTCGCGCAAACTGCTTCAGGAATCGCAAATCATTTGTGTAGAAATGTCTAATATCATCTATGCCGTATTTGAGCAAAGCAATACGCTCGATTCCCATGCCGAATGCGAAGCCTGTTACTACTTCCGGATCATAACCGCCCATTTCAAGCACGCGCGGATGAACCATGCCGCAGCCCAGTATTTCGATCCAGCCAGTATGCTTGCACATTCTGCAGCCATCGCCGCCGCACTGTGCACAGCTTACGTCTACCTCTGCGCTTGGCTCTGTGAACGGGAAGAAGCTTGGGCGAAGCCTGATTTTTGTTTGCGCGCCAAACATTTGTTGAGCAAACTGCAGCAATGTGCCTTTCAAATCGCTCATTCGTATATTTTTGCCAATGACAAGTCCTTCAATCTGGTTGAATTGGAAGGAATGCGTAGCATCATCATCGTCTCGGCGATACACCTTGCCAGGGCAAATGACGCGGATTGGCGTTGCGCCGTTATGCGATTGCATCGTTCTTATTTGAACCGGTGAGGTTTGCGTGCGCATTAATATTTCGTCAGTAATGTAGAAGGAATCCTGCATATCTCTCGCCGGGTGATCCTTCGGCAAATTCAGCGCTTCAAAGTTATAATAATCGGTCTCAACCTCAGGCCCTTCCGCAATCGTATAGCCCATGCCGATAAAAATATCTTCAATTTCCTGAGCAACCTTGTTGAGCGGATGAATCGCGCCTGTAGGCAGCTGCTTGCCGGGCAAGGTTACGTCAATCGTTTCCGCCATTAGGCGATGATTCGTTTCCGCTTGCTGAAAAGCTTCCTGCTTCTCATCTATAATCGTTTCAATAGCTGTGCGGACATCGTTAGCTACACCGCCGATAATAGGACGCTCTTCAGCACTAAGTCCGCCCATCCCGCGTAAAATTTCAGTTAATGCGCCTTTTTTGCCTAAGTATTTGACCCGCAAGTCATTAAGCTCCTGCGGATTATCCACAGCATTCAATTGCTCTAGTGCTTCCGAGCGGAGCTGCTCCAATCTTTCCTTCATTACTTTCGCCTCCATGCAAAATTAATAAAAAAAAGCCCTTTCTCCACAAAGGGACGAAAGGACCGTGTTACCACCCTAATTCAGATCAATAAAGCAGAAAAAACGAGCCTTATTAAATCTCTTGAGCCCGATAACGGCGGGAAACCGTGCTTGCCCTACTAGCGCTTCAGCTGCTTTAACGCCAGCCAATCCGTTCAGGTGCCTGCTCCAGAGTGAACTTCAACAGCCTGTTGTCACAAAAACGCTCGCAATCCATGGCGTTTTCTCCCTGTGTGAAAGTGCTGCTTACTCTTCTCTTTCTTAGCATTTGCTATTGTCCATTATAAGCAATAGACCTTCAGGTTGCAACTGTCAGACGCTATTTAGTCACAAAATTGAATCAAGGTTGCAATCGTTGAGGAGCTGCTTGTGTAATGTATATAATTGTCATAGGCCTGCTGAATATTATCCAGCTTATACACATCCGTAATTAAAGCTTGAATTGAAATTCTCTTTTCGGCAAGCAGACGAATATACTCGCCAATGTTACGCCCCTCTGTCCATCGTACAAAGCCGATCGGATAATCGATATTATCCTGCTCGTAGCTTGTGTCGTAGCGGCCAGGCCCGCCAGCTCTCGATATGAGCACCTGAGCTTCCTTGCCGAACATAAGCCCCCTAGTATACTCCGTTGATAAATCTCCGACAATTACAATTTTGCCGCGGTCCCGCAGCCAAGAGAAACTGCGGTTGATCAGCACTTCGCCTGGACCGCTTGCGCACAGTATAATAGCGTCCGCACCGTGCTTGCCGACGGCTGCCGTCAGCTGCGCTTCCATTTGCTCCTGCGAGCTGTAGAAATGCGGCAAGCCCCGCTCCCTTACCATTTTGGCACGTTCTTCGTTCAAATCATAACCCGTTGTGCGAAATGCAGCAGCATTTGCAATTTGAGCAATGATATTGCCCAAAATGCCTAAACCTACTACGACAGCCGATTCGCCGAATTTCAAATCCGCAACCCGCAGCGCGTGAATAGCAATTGCGCCAAGACCAGCAAATGCTGCCTCTTTAGGGTCTACATGATCAGGCACTATGGCTGTCAGATTGACCGGTACGCTTAGCCACTGCGCATGCTGAACGTACGGTGCGCCGTAGCAGGCTACGCGTTGGCCGATTTCCAGCTCACATACGCCCTCCCCCAGCTGCTCAACAATCCCGACCGCGCTATAGCCGATTTCAGCTATATGATCGGAATTTCGTCTTATAAAAATCATCTCTGTGCCAGGGCTGATGGCCGAATATTCAACCCTAATAAGTACGTGGCCAGGGCGCGGATGCGGCTTCTCCTTATCGATGATAAGAACCTTGCCATGCTGTACTGCTACTGCTTTCATTAAATAATCCTCCCCGTTATGCTCAGCTGTTGCACTGTTTTCTATATTCGCTTGGTGAAATGCCAAAATACTTTTTGAAGGTAGTAGTAAAAGTGGAGGAATTCAAATAGCCTGTTTTTTCTCCAATTTCCGCAATCGTCAAATTCGTATCCTTCAGCAGCTCTCTTGCATGTGAAAGCCTGACTTTATTCAAATATTCCACATAGTTAACACCAAATGTTCTTTTAAAGTAGCTCGAAAAATATTTAGGCGATGTTTCTGTAACTTCAGCGATATCGTCCAAATATAAATTTTCCATATAATGCAGCTCAATATATTGGGAAATAAATGAAGGATTCAGCTTATTAGCTGTTTCCTGCTTGCTTTGCTTTGCAACAAGCTTAGCCACTTTATACAGCTCCTGTTCAATAACTACGTAATTATTAGTAATTGTCAGGCTCTCAAGAAATTTCTGCTCAATTTGCAGCAGCTCCTGTGTGTCGTTAGGCAGACTGTCAACGTGCTTCAGCATCGAGTAAAACATCGATTTGGCCAGATGGATAAATTGATGATAATTAATGTTACGGTTGCGATTCTCTTCAATAATTTCGGAAATAACATCCTTGCTTTCCTTCAGTTTACCATTTAATAAAAAATTGGAAAGCTTTTCAATCTGCTCAAAAGGATTATATACCATCCACTGATAGCGGATCTTCTCAACATCAATAACATTCGCGTTTTCCCTTACATGGCGGAACTGCATATCCAGCTTTACATCGCCGAATGCTTTTTTGCAATTGTCCACCTCAGATAAATAATTGCGGCTTACACTGGCCCATAGCGTATAGTTAGAAAGTTCATTTTTTTCGAGCTGGCCCAAAATACGTGCAAGCTGTTTAATGAATGGCTCACGATCTGTAGGCTGGTCTAAGCCAATAACAGCCAAATAACGAAAATCTTTTTCATACACAACATCCATTGCCAGCTTATTGGCAGGTAAAGCTTGGGTAAGCATTTGGGCTATTGCATCTGCAGCAAGCTGACTCTCCTCGCTGCCTGGATTTTTTTCGACATGGATAGATATTACGAGAAAATGCTTTAACTTAAAGAAACCAGGTACGTACAGCTGCATTAAACCGTCATCTATAACCTTCTGGTCATATTCGTCGAAGCTGCGCAGCAATATCGTTCTTTGAATATGCTCATCCACCTCGGCAATCTGATTCCGATACTGCTCTACCTCATGCTGCATTTTTATAATACCGCTATGAATTTTCACAAAATCATTGCCTCGGCTATTGCTGGTGCCAAATTGCTTCAAAATATTTTTTATTGGCTTATTCAAATAAACGCTCAACAATATAGAAAGCATAATGGCACTTAAAATCGAAATGATCATAATGATCCGATTGGCTGATGTAACAGATTCGATATTTTGAAATTGATAAGGCAGCTTTTCGATATAAATATAACCGTTATAATCCGACTTAAATAGATGATACTCATAGTTTTCTTTGGTCACGCTTGCTTCTTTTGCCGCGCCCAAAAGCGCTTTATCAAACAGCTCTTGAATATTCCAGTCTGACCCCGTGTCCGCTATGACTCTGCGATCCTGGTCCAGCACGACAAGCGAGCTGCCTGGAATAAGCAGGTTTTGCTGCACGTCTTTCATAAAATCGGCTTCATTAATAAGCAATATAATATTTTTATTCGACATCTTTACTTTATTGCCGCCTGTTACGATCATGAGATTGCGCTTTCCTTGCTGCACATTCGTAGAAGTGGATATGGTGAACATTTCGCTAGGAAAAACACGCAATGAATTACGTGTTTTCATGTAGCTGCGCCAATAGCTGGCATTATATACATTATGCTTGTATTTCTCGTTAAACAAATGCGAGAAGCTGCTCGTTCCTCTTGAAGTGATCGCAAGATCAATATCATCATAAAAAACAATAGCTTCTTCTATATAATCTGTTGAATTAATCAGATTGGAAATTTGATCCTGCAAGCTATAAACGCGGCTCATATCGATCTGCGTGCTGTTTTCATACTCCATATTTTCAAACGGCATGCCATGAATGGTGTGAATCATATTGTAGATCGTCCGGAAATTATTATCGAAGGTTTGAATCATATTTTGGACAGCAAGCGTGTTCACCTGCGCCATTTTATCATAAATACCGGAAATGGAATTTCTATAGACGATATAGTTGGATACGGACATGATGGAGATCACTAATAAAAAAGCAAGCAGTACTTGAAAAATCCCTCTATTTGTAAAAAGCTGTTTCATCTCCGCGTCCTCCGTTTCTCTCATGCTGTGTATCCAACTATTCTACTCTATATCCATCACTTTAGCCCTTCTCTGAACCAAGCATGACCCCTTGCGCAAAATATTTTTGAGCAAATGGATAAATCATAAGCACTGGAATCATAGAAAGTACAATCGTAGCATTTTTCTTCGCCTGCGGCGCCAGCGCAGCGGCATCGACAAGTCCGGAATTATTGCCCTCGCTAAAAATAAGCATATCTCGAAGCACGACCTGCAGCGGGAACAGATGGCTGTCCTGCAAATAAATCATCGGGATAAAGAAGCTGTTCCAATGCCCCATAAAGTAAAAGAGCCCGATTGAAGCAAGCGCAGGCTTCGACAATGGAATAACGATATTGAACAAAATCCGAAATTCAGAAGCGCCATCAATAATGGCCGCTTCACGTACCTGCGAGGACATATTTTCGTAAAAGCTTTTCAAAATAATAAGCTCCATCGTCCAAATCGCATTTGGGATAACAAGCGCCCAAAACGTGTTATAAAGGCCCAGTTCTTTTACAATAAGAAAGTTGGGAATAATCCCCGGGTTTAAAAACATCGTAAGCACGATACCCATCATCCAATATTTTCTCCAAATAAAATCAGGTTTGGATAGCGGGTATGCTGCTATTGACGTAAACAGCAGGTTAATAAATGTGCCTAGTGCTGTATAGAACACCGTATTCAAATACGCTCTTGGAATTTTAACATCTTTCAGCACCTCTGCATAAGCTCCAAAGTTAATTCCCTTAGGCAGAAGCGTCACCTTTCCTTGCACAACTTGCGCAGTCTCACTCAAGGAAACGGACGTAATATACAAAAACGGATAAACCGTTATTGCAGCAATAGCTAGAAGTATAACTGTATTAATTAAAGAAAACAGGCTGAATCTTCTTTCTCCTACCATAGTCCTCGACCTCCAAGCCTTCTGCTAATTAGGTTAGCCGTTAGAAGCATGACCATTGCGATTAAAGCTTCAAACAAACCGACGGCGGACGCATAGCTATAGTTGGATTCCAACAACCCTTTGCGGTATACGAAGGTTGAAAATACATCCGCAACCTCATATGTTGGCGGCGTATAAAGAAGCAGAACTTTTTCATAGCCGATACGAATCATAGAGCCAGTTTTCAAAATAAACATAATTAGAATAGTCGGTAAAATGCTCGGAATCGTAATATACCACATACTGCGCAATCTTGTACTGCCATCAACCTTGGCTGCTTCGTATAAAGTCGGGCTTATGCCCGCGATAGCTGCCAAGTAAATAATGGCTTCATACCCCATCGTCGCCCAAATATCCGATGCTACATAAATAGTACGGAACCACTCTGGCATAATAAGAAAATAAATTTTTTCAAAGCCGAGCGCAGCAATCAGTTTATTGATAATACCGTTGCCTGGAGACAGAAAGTCAATAATCATACTGCTTATAATAACTACCGACAAAAATGACGGCAAATACGTTAACGTTTGTACAGACTTTTTGAACCATCTTGTGCGAACTTCGTTAATAAGAACTGCCAATATAATCGGAACTGGAAAGCCGAAAATTAGTGTAAATAATCCAAGCAGCAACGTATTTTTAAATAAAAGAAAGAAATCATTGCTGGAGAAAAACTTGACAAAATGCTTCAATCCAACCCATTCACTGCCTATTATGCCTTGAAAAACACTATAATCCTTGAATGCAATAATCAATCCGTATAGCGGTCCGTAGCGGAATAATAAGTAAAAAGCTATGCAGGGAATAAAGAGAATTAGAAGCTGCCGATCGCGTTTAATATGCTTCCACGTTTTTGCCAATCGACTGCTGGATGATTTTTTGCTTACCTCTACTGTAAATTCACTGTTGAGTTGCGGCAAGTCTCTTCCCTCCTGAAAGTATAAGGAATGGCACTCGGAAATGGTTCGTCTCCAAGTGCCAATCATTATGCTATGATTTGTACTTTAAGAGAAATAATGAAGCGCTTAGTTAGCAGCGTCATAACGCTTTTGAGCATTGTTGTAAATTTCTACAATTTTGTTAGCGCCAAGCTTTTCAGCGTTTTTAATCCACTCATTCCACTCTTTTTCACCGAATGATTTTTTAAGCACATAGTTCGCATTGAATGCATTCGACTCTTTTTCAATTGTAGACTGCAATTCAGCAATTGCACTCAGCTCATCCTCGCTGAAGTTCAGTACAGGATCAAGCACTTCAAATTTGTTGCCTGCAAGCATTTTGTCTTGTGCTTCCTGCTCTTTTTCAGTGAAGTTGTAGTAAACGCTTCGTCTGTCTGGAGCAAGATACATGCCTTCAAGCCATAGGCCGTAACGGTCCTCAAGCACTTTAATGTCTACAAGAGGCACATCTGTAAGCTCAGGGTAAACCGGTTTGCCGTTTGCATCGAAATTAAATGTTTCGCCTTCAACACCTAGCGTTACCAACGCAGCGCCTGATGGGCTTGTTAGGTAATCAAGCAATTTAAGCGCTACTTCTTTATTAGCATTGTTGGCTACAGTAATGCCCCACTCTGCATCAACCTTAGGAAGCGTACGGATATTGCCTGTAGGTCCAATTGGGTTAGCATAACGCAGGTTGTAATCAGGATTTTCGGAGCTGATCTGGTTGTAGAACAGATCCAAGCGGCCGATCCAATCCCAAGTTACAAATGATTTGCCGGAAGTCATTTTGGAAGTCCAGGAATCTGGTGTGTCTGTAATAAATTCAGGGTCAAGCAAGCCTTCGTCATACAGCTTTTTCATAAAATCAAGCATATCTTTATGTTCAGGCGTAGTTGCTGCGAATTTCCACTCTTTGGAGGACTCATCATAGTAGACTGGGTAAGCTGTACCGCCAATTCCCCATCCGTAAGCCAAGTCTCTGAAAATATATTCCTTTGTTTTAGAAGCCATTGGGTAAGAGTCTGGATACAGCTCTTTCAGCTGCTTCAACACTTGATAAAACTCTTCTGTGTTTGTCCACTCCTTGATGTTGTGCTTATCTAGAATATCTTTACGGAACATCAAGCCGTGGTTTACGTCACGGTTCATATTGTAGATCGGCCAAGTGTAGATATTGCCCTTTTCATCGCCGTAGGATTTGATTACCCAAGGGTTCTCATCTACGTACAGGCGCTTGAAGTTAGGCAGCTGATCCAAGTAATCATTGATCGCAACTACAGCATTTTGTTGTCCGATTTTGTTAAGCTCAGCACGCTTAAGACCGTGGAAAATGTCTGGAAGCTTGCCGGAAGCTACTGTCATTCTTAATTTATCTTGGTAAGTAGCAGATGAATACGCTTGAATGTCTAGTTTAATACCTGTGCGTTTTTCGATTTCTTTTACAATCATTTTGTCATTTACAGGGTTGTCGCTTACAAGCATCCATGTAAGAGTAGTAGGCTTGTCAACGATTGGAAGCTTGATACCGCCTGTGTCACCATACTGGTCGCTGTTATCTGTCTCTTCGACCTTATCGGATGGCTGGGCTGAAGGTGATGCTGGAGGTGTGGAGCTTGCTTTGCCTCCCTCTCCTTCATTGTTTTTCCCGCCGCATGCCGCCAGCATTGTAACCGCTAGCACAAGTACGAGCAAGACGCTGATGATCTTTCTTGACATGTCATTTCCTCCCTATTTGTATTCAATTATTTCGTCAGCCGGCCGTTCAGATCGGCTAATTCGAATTGTAGATTCCGCATCCAAAAACGTAAAGATAGCGTTTTCACAGGCTATTCTTTTTCGCCTCAAAAAGGGATGACATTCCGTGAAAAGCCAGCAGTATCAAGGGTTTAAAGCGTGTGGAATTTGCTAAACTAGTAGAAAACCATAATTATTATTTATTATTTTTCAGCTAATTACAGCTTACCTTGAAATAACAGCTCTGTCCTTGCAATATATGGATGATGCTGCTTTTTATATCGCATGCTCCATGCATCGTTTCGATTCTTAGAAGCAGCTTCTGCATCCATCATATTTCGGAAAGATAATCCTCGCAAACGTAAATTTTTTACAGTTGCGCAAAATTGAATCGAGCTGGTCACACGTTCCGCTATTCGGTAATAATTGAGACTTCTTCTGCGATTTATGGATCATTAACGGAACGACTGTCATTTTGCTGCCTCAAAACTGCGATTTTGGATGTAATAACGGAACGACTGACCAGCTGGTGAGTAATGTTTGACTCTAACGGTTGCTACAAAGGCTATTCTCGCTAAAATCGCATATTATATTTTCTAACGGTTACTATCGAGCTTAAATCCCCAATAAACTACTTATTTCTTCAGAAAAGGACGCAATAACCCTCAAGGCAACCGTTACAAGTTTAAATGAGCTAATTTCATCGAAATAGCGCAAGTGGCAACCGTTAGAAGCTAGACCTCTGGACTCCCATTATGCGAGGCACTTCTGCGAAATCGTTAGATATTGGGGCGTATCGGATTTCTGCTCATTAGTATTTTTCTGCGAACTGTTAGTTTTCAAAATGAGCTCATAATTAGCTGAGACTCGCACAGAAATCAAAAAAAGGATGCGCAATAGCATCCTTAGTATCCTTTTCTTATATAACATTCGTACTTCGGTGGTTAAACATTTCATTGAACCAACAGCGGCAACGCCAGTTCTATAGCTTATAGCCGCCAAGCTCGGCCAGCCGCTGCAGCGCAATTGCTGCGAGTAAAGCAGTTCCGTGCGCCAAGCAATCCTCATTCAAGTTATACTTCGGGTGATGAAGCCCGAATGCTTGATCAGCATTCTCGGCTGGACCGGCGCCGAGCCAGAAGAAACAGCCGGGAACCGATTGCAAATAAACTGAAAAATCTTCCCCCGCCAGCGTCGGTGCTGCTTCAACACGATTATTACGCCCAATAACTTCGTCGATGACAGTCTCCATATGCTCTAGCGGCTGCTCGTGATTAACCAGGACAGGTGTTTGCGAAATATATTTCAAATTTGCTTCGCAGCGATAGCTTGCTGCAATTTGCTTTACAATTCTTTCAATACGTTTATGCATCCCCGCCTGCACAGCTGGATCAAATGTTCTAATTGTGCCTGTCATCTCTGCATAATGAGGAATAACATTGTTGGCAATACCCGATTGTATACTGCCGATTGTAACGACAACTGGCTGAAACGGTGATATTTCTCTGCTTACAATCGTTTGGAGTCCCATAACGATAGCAGAGGCGGCTACTACGGGATCAATGCTTTGATCAGGTATAGCGCCATGTCCTCCCTTGCCCTCCAGTTTTATCTCGATCCGATCGACAGATCCCATTAAAGAACCGCTTCTTGTAGCAGCCATCCCAGCAGGCAGTGTCGGCAAATTGTGCAGTCCATAAATTTCGCTAACACCGTCAAGCGCTCCAGCAGCGATTAATGATTTGGCGCCTGCATTAATTTCTTCCGCCGCTTGAAACAGCAAGCGAATCGTACCTTTAAATGATTGCTTGGCAATAATCTTTGCCGCACCCAGCAGCATGGCAGTATGGCCATCATGGCCGCAAGCATGCATAACTCCTTTATTTTTTGAAGCAAAAGGAACCGCTGTCTCTTCTTCGATCGGCAGCGCGTCCATATCAGCGCGCAGCGCAATAACCGGACCAGCTTCCTCGCCTTTAAATTCAGCAATAAAACCGAACCCATCAGGATCGGTTTTAATGATTGCGCCGATTTGTTCGAGCTCTTGCTTTACTTTACGGGATGTTTCACTTTCCTGCAGGCTTAGCTCTGGAAACAAGTGCAGCTCGCGGCGAAATGCTACGAGCTCCTCCTGCATGGCCACCGCTTGCTGCTTTATAACGTCAAAAGACATACTATTGTATCTCCTTTCCATAAAGCCGCTTCATAATGGTTTTACCCGTTGGCGTCGCCGCCAATCCGCCTTTTGCCGTTTCTCTATATTTTTCTGGCATGGCGTTGCCTACATCACGCATCACATCAATGACCTCGTCAGAAGGGATCACGCTGCGTACGCCTGCCATCGCCATGTCCGAAGCTGTCATCGCGGTTACTGCTCCGAAGCCGTTTCGTACGATACATGGAATTTCCACGAGCCCGCCAACAGGATCACAAATTAATCCCAGCGAATTTTTAAGCGCCAGCCCAACAGCATGTATCGCCTGATTGACCGTACCGCCACGCAGCTCTGTCAATGCTCCCGCAGCCATGGCGATCGCTGAGCCAACTTCAGCCTGACAGCCTCCCTCGGCACCGGAAACGAAGGATTGATTGGCAATAACAAATCCGATCGCACCTGCGCTGAACAGTCCGGTTACCATATGCTCATCTGACCAGCCATAGCGCTGCTGCGCGCTTACAAAAACACCTGGGATAATGCCGCAGGAGCCAGCAGTAGGCGTTGCAATCACTCTTCCCATTGAAGCGTTCACTTCAGATACCGCCAGCGCATAAGCAAGTGCAGTGCTGGCTTCTTCACCAAGCGCTGTATTGCCGTTTGTTTTAAGCTCATGAACCCGCTTCGCATCTCCTCCGACAAGCCCGCTGCGGGAAGTTGTGTCTTCATTGATGCCTTTATGGACAGCTTCCTTCATCACTTCGTAATAATTGGCCATTTGCTTTATAATATCAGCCTTTTCCTTGCCCGATTCTGCTGCCTGTTCCATTATCATTAATTGGCCCATAGTCAGACTTTCTTCGGCACAAAGCTGCTCAAGCTGCCTTAAACTGGAAAATCTCATTCGATCCCCTCTTTTGCTGTCAGATCAATTAAGCGCACTTGCTGCACATTCGAAATAGACGCGATATCCTCTCTAATTGTTTGCGGTAATTGCCCATCGCATTCAATCACAGTTAATACAGCGCCGCTGCGAGATTTTCGGTCTACTTCCATAAATCCTATATTTGCGTTAGCTTCTTTCAGCTTGCTCGTTACGTCCGAAATGATGCCAGAGCGATCCTGATGAAAAATAATTAAGGTTGGATAGGCTGCAGTAAATTTAATATCGAAGTCATCGATTCCGATGACTTCGATATTTCCTCCGCCGATAGAGCAGCCTGTCATTTTAATGCTTTTGCCTTGCCGATATGCTGTAATGGAAGCTGTATTAGGATGAACCCCAGGCTTCACCGCTGTACTAAATGAGACTTCCATGCCAATTTCCTCGCTAATATTGAGCGATCTGCGCACACGGGGGTCGTCGGTATCAAAGTCTAGCAAGCCTGCAACTAATGCAAGATCAGTGCCATGCCCTTTATACGTATCAGCAAATGAGCCGTAAAGAACGATGTCTGCACGCTCCGGCAGCTCGCCCAGCAATTGCCTGGCGGTTCTTCCAAGCCTGACTGCGCCTGCAGTATGGGAGCTTGAAGGTCCAACCATGCTGGGACCGATAATGGAGAATACATCCTTGAACCTCATGTCCTAGCCTCCCAAATAATTAATCCTCAAGCCATTGCTGAAGATGTGCAGCCACAAATGAATCATCGTTCAAATGCGGGTAATCGCGGTAGACACGATCAATTTCTTCAGATTGTCCAGGCGACAGCTGCTCATGAGGATTCAAGCACCAAGTTCCCTTGAGCAAGCCTTGTCTGCGCAATACTTCATGTATGCCCGGAATACAGCCGCTGAATGCATGTGCTGGATCAAAGAAAGCAGCGTTGCAATCTGTTACCTCTATATTAGTCGTGAGCCATTTCGTTTCAATAGAGCCAAGCTGGCGGGCTTTTTTAATTTGCTCAAGCATTTCAACCGCCTTATTCGTCCACACTGCCCAATGGCCAAGCAGGCCGCCTACGATTCTTTTTTCGACAGCTGCTCCGTCTACTTGGAAGCGGTAGTTTGTGAACAGGTCGGCAACGATATTGTCGTCATTACCCGTGTAAAGCGCGATTTGATCTCTGCGGCTGGAGTTGCATACAGCGCGTACAACATCGATCGTTTGGTAACGGTTGAACGGCGCCATTTTGATCGCAACAACATTCTCAATATCGGCGAATCTCCGCCAGAAATCATAAGTGAAAATACGTCCTCCGACAGATGGCTGCAAATAGAAGCCAATAACCGGAATTTGCGCAGCTACTTGCTTCGTGCGTTCAAGAATAGCTTCCTCTGTCCAATCCGTTAGACCGCCCATGCTTAACAGGGCCGCATCATAGCCATGCTTAAGCGCAATCTTCACTTCATTAAGAGCCTGCTCAGTAGGGCCGCAAATGCCGGCTACCATAATAAACGGATGATCCAGCTTAGCCTTGGCGCGCTCCTCAGCTGCCATTCCAAGCACCGTCTCGAACAGATCATGCTCTTTGTCTCTAATTTCAAATTGTGTGGAATGCACGCCCACTGCGATTCCACCTGCGCCAGAAGCCAGATAATAACGACTCAGCGCTCTTTGATAGCGTTCATCCAGCTTGCGGTTTTCATCCAAGGCGAGCGGATGCGCCGGAATGACGATTCCGTCGTGCAGCGCTGCCAGCATTTCTGCAGAAAGTGTTGCTTGCATTAGAATTTCCCCTTTCTTTCTTGGAAGCCTGTCGGTTTATCCCAAGTTGCACCGTCGTTCTCAACCCACTCAGTAATCCAATCGATCATCTGCAGCAAGGATACTTCCGGATAGCCAAATATTTGATGAGACTTGGAAGCATTATTTAGCAATGCCAGCTCTGATTCCGTTCCTTCAAAAATCGCTTCCTTGCCCATACGCTTCGCAAACTGCTGTGCCGCCCAGCGGATCGACAATGTTTCCGGGCCTGTAATATTCATAAGCTCCGGCGGATTCGAGCAATGCGCCAGACAGCGCAGCGCCATGGAATTCGCATCTCCCTGCCAAATTACGTTGGCATGCCCCATTGCCAAATTAATAGGACGTCCTTCATGTACAGCTTTTGCAACCTCAAGCAATACGCCGTAACGCATATCGATCGCATAGTTCAAACGGTAAAATAGCATTGGCGTTTCATTTTTGCGGCCATGATATTCAAAAATTCTTTCGCGTCCAAGCGTCGACTGCGCATATTCACCAATCGGTTCAGGAGCTACAGATTCGTTCGCGCCGCCGCTGCCATAATTCATAAACGGATAAATATTGCCGGATGAAAAAACGACGATACGCGAGTTTTTAAATTTTTCCGCAACGCGGCCTGGCAAATACGTATTCATCGCCCAAGTAAAATGCTCGCGGCCAGTCGTGCCGAATTTATTGCCTGCCATATATATAATATTCGCTACCTCTGGCAGCGCATTCAATTCTTCATCGTTAAGCAAATCGCAAGTAATAGTTTCTACTCCAGCTGCTTCCAATTCATTTCTAGCTTCCTGGCTGGAAAAGCGTGAAACACCGATAACTCTTTTGTTCAAGCTGCCTTCACGTATAGCGTTAACTGCTAATCTTGCAAGGCTAGGACCCATCTTGCCGCCTACACCCAATATCATAATATCGCCTTCAACACCGGCCAAATCTTTAATAAGCGCTTCCGATGGCGTCGCCAGCTTCGCTTCTAGTTCTTCAACTGTTCTCATTTTCTATTTTCTCCTCCTTCAGCTTTCTTTCATTTCTATCATAACGATAGGACATATATAAAGACAAATCTTTAAATCGTCTTTAAATGGATGGAAAAAACTTCAACTTTTTTACAAGAAAGAACAGTTTGCTCTATTCGGGCAAACCTGCTGATTTATGCCAGGCGAGACAAACCATTTGCTAGTAGGGCAAGACGATTTTATTATTCGAGAAAAGAAAATCTGAATACTTGACGCGGTCTTCCGCGCGGCACCTTCTCCATCCCGGATATATCTACCAGTCCATTATCAATCCAAAGCTGCAATAAGCGATGACTGCTTCTCACCGTAATATTGAGCAATGCTGCAAGCTCATGAACTTTATATTCATACTTGCCGAATCGTGCCATATTAGCAAGCAGCTTGCTTAAATAAGCATTCGTCATTCCCGCTTCCTCGGCACGTTTAATAAGCTCCGCATCCGTCGGAGCAAGTACAGTTTGAACGGGATCTGCCATCTCCAGCGGACCGATCCATGTTAAATCCTCACGCACGATAAAGCATGCGTTGCCCCCGGCGTCCTTGGATTTGCGCAGCGCAGATCTCGCATTAGTGCCTGCCTCATTCGCGGAAGTGCCAAAGCCGACTCCAAAGCTAAGCGATAAGCCGTGCGCCTGGCTCGCTTCCTTGGCAAGCGGAATGTTTTTGTAGCCGCCTGTTTCGCGTTCAAAAATGCCGCGGGTTGTAAAAAACAAATACTCATCTCCGCCGAGCGTCGTCAAATATCCATCCAGCGATTCAACATAATCAAGCACCATGCGATGAATTTCCAGCTTCAGCTTCTGCACCTCATGCTCATTGCTGCGCTTCATCACAAGCTTGCCGAATTCATCCACGTTAATCATGCCGACAACGATTTGCGATTCCTTGCTGCGTCTTGATTCTGTCGACAAAAGCGCGCGCTCGAGCGCTACTGTCATGTCCTGCTCCGAAGGAATAAGCCACTGGCTGGCTACACCGGCTTCTGCAAGCTGGCGGACAACCTTCTCATCGCCGGAAATAGCGATCGTGCAAGCGCCTTTTTGCGCATGCTCGTAATGAAACTGAAACAGATGCTCGTGCGAATCATGCGCGGGGCCTTTATACACATAGACAGGCAATTGCTCCAAGCCCAGCTCCTTTAAAGCGCTCATCACCATAGATTTGGTCAATGTATCAACCGATATGCCGCCGGAGAGCTTGTTTGCCTGCAGGGCGTTGAACAATGTTCTGTACAATCCGGCACCCGTCAGCGGAACATAATGAACGGGAATCGCCAGCTGCAGCTTCTCTTTCACCTTGCGATGCGATTGCGCGCCAAATAGCAGCAGCACCTCCACCTCATCCTTCATTCGCTCTGCAATGACGAGCAGCTCTTCATCATTTTTGGCGTAGGCAGAAACAGGCGCAAATGTCGGAAATGCGATTATCGTCTTTAGCAGCTTATCGACGGCGTGCCTGGCTCCAATAATTCCTATTTTTATTTGCATGACAGCTCTCCCTCTTTCTAATATTCAGCTACAGTGTACTAAAGGATGAGCAAAAGAACAATAATGGATAAGGATAAACGGCTCCGCCGTCCTTTGGGACAGGCGCGTTTACCGATAAAATATAAGAACAGATATAAGGTTTCAAAAACGTATACTTTCTTATATTTTAATAAACTATGTTATACTTACTATAAGCTTTACTAATAGCTAGCTGCTTTTCTTACCACTTTTGCAAAAATCAATACTTAACAACAAGGGGGATTTTTCGCTTATGGCAAGTCAAACAGATGAAATCGTTCAGCAATCGCTTCAGGCTCTTATGGGAGACGCATCCTTTCTCCCCAACATGACGGGACACCACCGGGAACAGGCTTTTCAGTCCCTCGCAGCAATACTGTCTACGCCAAATAAAGTACATAAAGCGTTTTTGCGCATTCCGCTTGAAAATGGCGATTTGAAGCGTATTCCGGCCTATCGCATTCAACATAACGATACACTCGGCCCCTACAAGGGCGGCGTACGTTTTCACGAGTCGGTCAATGAGCAGGAAGTTACGAATCTGGCAGCGCTTATGACACTAAAAAACGCATTGCATGAAGTTCCTTTTGGCGGCGGTAAAGGCGGCATTATTATTAATCCTCGTCATTACACCGAGAAAGAGCTTAACTTAATTTGCAAAAAATATGTGCAATACTTTAACGACATACTCGGTCCTGATAAAGACATTCCCGCTCCTGATATGGGCAGCGGCGAGCGCGAGATGGACTGGATGATGTCCGAATATAAAAGCATTAATCCAGGCAAGCCCTATCTCGGCAGCTTTACTGGTAAAAGCATCATAAGCGGAGGTTCGCTCGGAAGAAGAGAGGCAACAGGCAAAGGCGTGTATTTTACTTTCCGCTATATGCTGCATGATTTTCTGAAGGATCAGCGTGATACACTTACGGCCTCGTCCGGTTCTTTTGCTTCCTCCCTGCTGCAGCTTGCCGATCGTCCGCGCCCTCTTACGATGGCCGTACAGGGCTTCGGCAATGTTGGCGCCGCTGCTGCGATGGAAGCTTACCGTTGTCCTTATATCAATGGCAAGGTAGTAGCAGTAAGCGACCGCAATGTGACATTGTACAGCGCAGAAGGGTTGCCGATTCCAACTCTGCTTGAGTATTCCTCGCGTCATATGGGTGATTTGCCGACTACGGCCGAGGAGCTGCAGGAGCTTGGTGTTTCAGCAGAAATACTTGATCGGGAAGCTGTGCTTTATTTGGATGTAGACGTATTGTTTTTGGCTGCACTACAGGATCAGCTGCACAAGGACAACGTCGATAAAGTCCAGGCTCGCTTAATCGTTGAAGGCGCGAACGCCCCGGTTACGGGTGAGGCGGATGAGGCGCTGGCGAGCAAAGGCACCATTATCATTCCGGATATTTTAGCCAATGCCGGCGGCGTTATCGTATCCTATTTCGAATGGCTGCAAGGCAGGGAGACGCAGTTTTATAGCGAAGAGGAAGTTTACAAGCTGCTATATGCCAAAATGCAAAAAACGATGAACAGCATACTGCCAGCTTTCTTCGCCAGCCAGTTGGCACTGCGCCAAAACTGCTTCAAGCATGCCGTCATGAAGCTGTCCACAGCGTTATATCGCCAAGGGAAGCTGTTCTAATTTACTGGCTACATTCGCATCAGACCTAGACCAAAGACCGTTTGCAGCGGTCTGAAGATGTCAGAAAAGCCCCGTTTCCCGGGCTTTATTTATAGCAGCCTGAAAAAAATCGCCTATCTCGCCTGTTTCTACAGGTGAAATAGGCGATTTTTTTTCTGCGGATAGAATCTTGTGCACCTGTGTAATGAACATGATTATTCATATACATTTAGCCGTTTGGACCTGGTGATGGTCGATTCTGTATGGTTTTTCATATACATTTGTGTTTTTCGGGGCTTTTCTGCGTAATGTATATGAAATTTCATATACATTGAGCTGTTTGGAGCTGGCGGCGGCCGATTATGTATGGTTTTTCATATACAATTGTGTTTTTCGGGGCTTTTCTGTGTAATGTATATGAAATTTCATATACATTGCATTGTGCTGTTTCAACGTGACGCCGACTGGATCTGTAAGAAAAACTACAGTTGGCGCAATGCACAAAATGCACTTAGCTACCACAATTGGCGCACAAAGACGGACACTTCCGCATCTCGGTTCCAAACTTGTTTAATCGATTTGTCTTAAATCAGCATTAAAGCGCACAGACATGTTCTGTGCGCTCTAAATGCCACGGTAGCTTCTGCAGCAATTTAATTACGTGTCTTTGATTGCATACTTTCTTTACTTGCGAACTACTACCTCTGGCGTAGTCAAGCGATCGTAAAATTCAACCGCTTTATCCTTGTCAGGCGAGTTGCGCAGCGCCATAGCAGAGCGCGGATGCTCGTCCAAAATACCTGTAATCATGTAAGGAATAATATAGCCCCACTCTTCTTTTTCACGAAGAGGAATCATAAATTTCTCGATCATATCCAGCACTGGACGTACATTGTACTTCGTATTTTTCAGCTCGGCTACTAGCAGCTCCGTATTGCAGTTGCCGGCAGCACGGCCCATGCCGTATACGGAAGCATCAAGCAGCTCTACTCCTTCTTCAGCAGCAATTAGCGTGTTCGCAAAGGCCAGCTGCATATTGTTATGAGCATGAACGCCTAAACGCTTATTAGGCAAATGCTCTTTAAATTTTCTAACAAGATAAGTCATGTCGCTTGGCTTCAAGCTGCCGTACGAGTCTACTACATAGACAACATCAACTACGCTATCAGCAATTTGCTGGAAAGCTTCTACTAGCTGGTTTTCCATAACGTTAGATAATGCCATTATGTTAAGCGTCGTCTCATAACCGCGATCATGGAACACCTGCACAAGCTCAAGCGCTTTATCAACATCTTGTATGTAGCAAGCTACACGAATAAGATCGATCATGCTTTCGCTGCGCGGCAAAATATCGCTCTCATCTACACGGCCGATATCTACAAGTGCAGACAGCTTCGTATTGCCTTTGTTAGGAATGACTTTTTTCAAGAAATCATCATTTAGAAAACGCCAAGGGCCTGCATCTTCCGCACCCTTCAAAAGCTTCGGCGAGTTTTTATAGCCAATCTCCATATAATCTACGCCAGCTTCATTCAGGCTATTGTACAAATGCTGAACAAACTCAACACTGAAGTCCCAATTATTGACGAGTCCTCCGTCACGAATTGTACAATCGACAATTTTACAATGATTAGTTTTCGATGACATGTAACTTAACTCCTTCGATCTGAACAAAAGTCCATTATTAAAGCCGTAAACGCTTGTAATCCATCATACTTGAAATAATGGCGGAACGCAAAGCAAAAAAAGTTAAACACTGGATGATAAAATATAGGAGATAAAAAGTAAGAAAAACATATACTTTCCTATATTTCAAGGATAAACGGCTTCGCCGTCCTTGGGCAAGCGCGTTTACCGGTCAATTATAAGAAAAGGAATAAGGTAGTAACGTATACTTTCTTATATTTTGAAACAGCTTCTTTAAGCTTGTTTATAGTACAATTACGGTAGGAGGTTGATACTTTGACTTTATTTTATGAGCAATTTGGCAATCCCGCCGATCCAATGTTCGTGTTTTTGCATGGTGGAGGCGTGAGCGGCTATATGTGGGAGGAACAGGTCAAGCACTTCAGCAAATCGTTTCACTGTATCGTTCCAGACTTGCCCGCACAAGGCAAAAGCCAGTCCGCAGAGCCGTTTTCTATAGCCGGAAGCGCGGCTGTCATTAATCGCTTGATCAAGCAGCTGGCTGGCGGAAAAACAGTCATTGTTACCGGTTTTTCGCTCGGTGCCCAGGTTTTAGTCGAAATGCTGGCGCAAGAGCCAAATCTTATCCACTATGCCATTATTAACAGCGCGCTCGTAAAGCCAATGCCTTCCGCCAAACTTTGGCTTAAGCCGATGCTTGCGTTAAGCTTGCCGCTTACTCGCAGCAAATTTTTTGCCAAGCTTCAAGCTAAAGAGCTGTACATACCATCTCATCAATTCGAGCTGTATTATCAAGAAAGCAAGCACACTCAGCTGAATAATCTGCTTAGCGTTATGCAGGAAAATATGAGCTTCAGCATTCCGAATGGATTTGAGAAGTCAACCGCAAAAATTCTTGTAACCGTAGGCATGCTCGAAAAAAAGATGATGCGGCAATCAGCCGAGGCGCTCGTTAAAAGCGGCAATGACTGCACTGGCATCATCTTTCCAAATATCGGCCACGGCATATCGCTAGCCAATCCGCAGCTATTCAACAGCACCATCGACCAATGGCTTGACCATAAGCCGCTTTCTCCTGAGCTTTTAGCTATTTGAGCACCGGCATGCTATGATCCTGTGGAACGGTAATGCTTGACGCCAAAGCGCCATATAAGCAAGCACGGAATTAAAAACAGCAGGCCTGCAAAAGGCAGCAGCAAAGCAAGCAGCTCGCTGCCTTCCTGCTTATCCAGTAAATACATAAGCGGCAAGTAGCTAACAGCGCCAAATGGGATGATAAAGGTAAACCATTTTGTCACCCACTTCTCATAAATATTTAGCGGATACTGCGCCATCTCTCGCCCCCCGTCGGTAAACACGTTAGCTACCTCCAGTCCCTGAATCGTCCAGAAGCAAAACGTTGCCATAATGATAAAAATACCCGCAAAAATAAATACGCCATTTACTACCATGCTGATGAGCGTTGCTATTTTAATAACACTCCAAGCAATGGGCAAGCCGCTCAGCGCCCATATCAATACAACTATGCTTTGCAGCAGGCGGCCAAATCTAGTGAATTCAAACTTCGAGCCCAGCACCTGTACAACCGTACCGCGCGGCCGTACAAGCAGCCGATCAAAGCCGCCGCCCGCAACGAGGCTGGAAAAGGCGTCGAAGCCGCGGCAGAAGCATTCTCCCAGCGAAAAAGCCAAATGAATAACCGCAAAGCATAATGCCACCTCATAGAAGCTCCAGCCCTGCAGCTGTCCAAAACGCTCAAATAGAAAATACATGCCGGCAAAAACAGTAAACGGAATAAAAAACTGGCCGATGCAAAGCAGCAGGAATGAGGTCCGATATTGCAGCTGCGATTTAAAATGAATGGCCAAATATTTAAAATATAAGTTCATTGCAGCTATCCTCCTTGTATAACGATTTGCTTAAGTGCTTTTTTCATGAGCATATAGCCAGCTGTTACAAGCAGGAGCAGCCAAACCAGCTGAATAGCTATGCCAAGCCACGCTTCCAGAACAGGGATATGCCCGGAGTACACGCGAAACGGGAAATCGGTTGTCCAGCGAAACGGTAAAAAATACGTTATTTCCCTCAGCCAGGCTGGCATAAGCGGAACCGGTATGACCAGACCCGCAAAAAATTCGCCGCCTACGGCAAACAGCAAAATCGAGCCGACCGGATTCAAGGTCCAAAATACAGAAATATAAATCAGCATCGAAATCGCTACAATGAGCAATAGCCCAGTAAACAACGCAATGATAAATACGAGCAGCTGCAAGGCTGAGGGCGGAAGAGTCATCCTGTAATGCGCCGGCAATACAAATACGATAAGCATAATGGGAATGCATCGGAGCAGTGCGCTCGCTATTCTTTGGGCAAGCAGCTTCATATACCATAATGGGTACAGATGTGCCGGACGGCAAAGCTCATATGCGATATTGCCGCTTGTAATTAGCTCGAACAACGCAGGATCACGGAACCAAAGCATGACAAATGACAAAAAAATCTGCTGCAGCCATATATAATTTACGAGCTCATTCCAGCTCATTGGCTGAGCTGCTGATGTACTGCTATAAAAGGCCGAAAAAATCATAATAAATATAAAGCCGAAAAATAGCTGTGTCGATAGCCCGGCGAGCGCAGCTGTGCGATATTGCAAACCATTTAAAAAGGTTAATCTCCAAACCGCCATATATTTATTCATATTTTATGTTCCTCATACAGCTTAATAATTAACTCATCGATCTGCTTGGCTTCAACGGCGACATCAACGACTTCAACCTTATCGGACAGCTGATTAATAAGCTGGGCCAGCGTTGCCTTCTCTGCGTTAAAGGCGTACATCGCGCGTTCCCTCGACCACATCAGCCGGCTAGCACCATTAAGATCAACCGGCTCCAAACTATCCGGCACTCTGTTGATAAAATCAACGGTTACTACTCGCTCTGAGCCGTAAGTATGACGCAGCCGCTCTAATGTCCCATCGTAAAGCAGCGTTCCTTTGCCGATCATTATAATACGATGAGCCAGCGCTTCAATATCGCTCATATCATGAGTCGTTAGAATGACGGTAACACCAGTCTCCTCATTGAGCTGTTTAATAAATGACCTGACGGCTAGCTTGCTGACAGCGTCAAGGCCGATCGTAGGTTCATCGAGAAATAAAATCCGCGGACTATGAAGCAAGGATGCCGCAATTTCGCAGCGCATCCGCTGCCCAAGGCTTAGCTGGCGGACTGGCGTATGAAGCAGCTCCGCAAGCCCCAAACGCTCTGTCAGCATCGTTAAATTACTGCGGTACATCGAGTGCGGAATACGATATATATCGCGCAGCAGCTCGAATGAATCAATAACCGGAACATCCCACCACAGCTGCGATCTCTGGCCAAAGACTGCCCCGATTTGCCCCACGTACTGCACCCTGTCCTGCCATGGCGTACAGCCCAAAATACTGCAGCTTCCACTGTCTGGAACCAATATGCCGCTCATCACTTTTATAGTCGTAGATTTTCCTGCCCCGTTAGGGCCGATATAACCGACAATTTCTCCTTCCTGCACCGTAAACGAAATATTTTTAAGCGCTTCTACTATTTTGTACTGCCGATGAAACAGCGCCTTGACTGCTTCCTTCATCCCTGCGGACCGCTGTGCGACTTTAAAACTTTTTGTAATTCCTTCCAGACGAATGACATTACTCATAAACTGCTCTCCTATCTCGTATTATGTGATACACTACTTTCATAACTTCTAAGGAATGGAGCATATTATTTTATGGCTGTTTCCAAGCAATTTCAGTTTGGCACTGCTTTCACGCAGCTGCTTCATTTTGGCTACCACCAAGCGATGAGCTGTATTTTTCCAGTCGCTATATTCGGCACCTTGGCAGTCTCCAAATGGATTGACCTGCCCTTTATCGCTCGCTATGATCTTATACTGCTCGTCCTGCTGGCTGTCCAGCTGCTCATGGTTATCAGCGGACTTGAAACGGTGGATGAGCTAAAGGTCATTTGCGTGTTTCATATCATCGGCCTTATGCTGGAACTGTACAAGGTGCATATGGGCTCCTGGGCTTATCCGGAACCGGCGCTAACCAAGCTGTATGGTGTCCCTTTGTATAGCGGCTTTATGTACGCTAGCGTTGCCAGCTTTATGTGCCAAGTATGGCGCAGATTAAAAATGGACATGACGGGCTGGCCGGGCTTAGTGATTGCCGGCTCACTGGGCGCTGCGATTTACTTCAATTTTTTTACGCATCATTTTATAGCGGATTTTCGTTGGTGGCTGACAGCGCTCGTATTTATCGTTTTTTGGAAAACAAAAATATACTATACGGTTAGACATAGAACTTACACTATGCCGCTTACGCTAGCTTTTTTACTGGTTGGCTTTTTCATTTGGCTGGCTGAAAATATTGCAACCTTTCTAGGTGCCTGGCAATATCCCGATCAGCAGGTCGTTTGGAAAATTGTTGGATTTGGTAAATTGAGCTCGTGGTTTCTGCTTGTTATCATTAGCGTAATCATCGTTGCCCAGCTTAAAGTAGTGAAAGCAAGTCGAAACAAGCAGCAGCCATAGGAAAGGACAACGCGTGCTGTAATACATGCAATTGTGTTGCGGTGAGGGCGAATGGAAACGCTGCATGTCCTTGCCTGAGGACGCCTTCGTTTCTCGGTGAAATATAAGAGGCAAATCTAAGCTGTAATCTTATTATTCTTATATTTTGGGTAAGTCGTAACGGACTTCAAATATTACCATAGTTGGTGCATGCTGTGCAATAGTTATTTTTAAATTGGGCAACGACAAAAAGGAGTGATGGGGAGGAATGTCGTCCTCCAAGTCCATTGGCAGATAAAGTTGATCCAGGGTATATTGAATATATAAAGAAACCGTTCCTTACGTAAATGGTGGGTCACACTTCCATTTTACCAAGAAACGGTTTCTTTTTTTCACAAAATGAAGAAGGGCCGTCCTAAGTCATTTATGACTTTTGGGACAGCCCCGTCTTCTATCCTTTTATCTTACAAGCCAGCCGCCATCAACAGCTAGAATATGGCCATTCATATAATCGGATGCCGCCGAAGCAAGGAACACGGCAGGACCGACCAAATCCTCAGAGGTTCCCCATCTGCCAGCAGGAATACGCTCGAGAATTGATTTGCTGCGAACAGGATCATTGCGCAGCGCTTCGGTGTTATCCGTGCTCATGTAGCCAGGTGCGATCGCGTTGATCTGAACGCCTTTGGAGGCCCACTCATTGGCAAGCGCCTTTGTAAGACCAGCTACGGCATGTTTGCTTGATGTATAGCCAGGAACCGTAATGCCGCCCTGGAAGGAGAGCATGGAAGCTACGTTAATAATTTTGCCAGAGCCTTGCTCAATCATGTGCTGGCCTGCCAGCTGGCAAAGCACGAATACAGAATTCAGATTAACATCAAGTACATCCTGCCAGTCCTCATAGCTATGCTTGTCCGCAGGCGTACGGCGAATGATCCCTGCATTGTTTACCAAAATATCAAGCTTGCCCAGCTCAGCAACTGTGCGTTCGATAATAACTGGAAGCTTGCTGCGGTCAGCTACATCTGTTTGTATCGTTATCGCTTTACGTCCAAGCTTAGTAATTTCGGATGCAGTCTGATCAGCAGGCGTGCTGTTGGTGACAAGCGCCACATCGGCTCCCGCCTTGGCTAGGCCAATCGCTATAGCTGCGCCAAGTCCGCGTCCTGCACCGGTTACAATGGCTGTTTTGCCAGTTAAATCAAATAAACTCATCGTTTCACGACCTTCCTTTATGTCGCCTTCCGTTTGCCTGCAGCGGAGCCAGCATCAGCTTTACTCCACTCGCTTCATATTTCGCTGCAACTTCAGGTTCGATATCTTCATCCGTTATAATCGTATCGATAGCAGCAAGCTCAGCATACGTAATAAGCGCGCCTTTATCGAATTTGCTATGATCAGCCAGGCAGTATACCTGCTTGGCGTTTTGAATATAAAGCTGTTTCAATTTCATTAATTTCTCAGTAAAAATGGTCAAGCCATATTCAAGATGTATGCCTGTTGTAGACAAAAACACCTTATGCACATTCAGCTTGGATATCCATTCCAAAGATTCCTCGCCAATAAGCAAATTATTTTGCCTGTAGCCGCCCGGCACAACAAGCCTTACCTGGTCCTTCATAGCCAGCTCGCGAATAATAAGCAAATCATTCGTCAGCACCGTTATTGGCGCATTGGGCAACAGCTTTGCCAGTTCAAGTGTCGAGCTTCCAGCATCAAGTGCAATAATGTCGTTGTCCGCAATGCAGGACAAAGCCAGAGCAGCTATAGCAGACTTCTCCTGGCTTTTTCGACTATTCGGAAATTGCAGAGGGAGAATGCTGTCTTCTCCCCCTTGATCTAGTACAGCACCGCCATGGGTCCGCTTGAGCAAGCCTTTCTCCTCAAGCTTTTCCAAATCTTCACGAATTGTTTTTTCCGTAACTTGAAACTGGTTGCTGAGCTCGGATACTTTGACTGCACCGTGCCTTTCAAGCTTCTCTATAATTTTTCGGTGACGTTCTGCAGCAAGCATCTTGCTCCTCCTCAAACCAGGCTTCTTTTATACATATATTACTTCAATTCGCTTGCTTGTACTACATCCATATCCGTAAATGTATAATTTTCCCCAGCCATGGACCAGCAGAACGTATAGTTGCTAGTGCCTACACCAGAGTGAATGGACCATGGAGGCGAAATAATTGCTTGCTCATTCGCTACAACCAAATGTCTTGTTTGTGAAGGCTCGCCCATCATATGGAATACGCGAGTATCTTCTTTCATGTCAAAGTACAAATAAGCTTCCATACGGCGGTCGTGAACATGGGAAGGCATTGTGTTCCAAACGCTTCCAGTTTGCAGGCTTGTAACGCCAAGCATCAGCTGGCAGCTTTGAATTCCGTCTGCATGAATATATTTGTACAAAATGCGCTCATTGGAAGTTTCTTGGGAACCCAGATGAGTCGGGTTAGCTTCTTCCATCGTCATTTTACGAGTTTCGATTTCTTTATGCGCAAGAGCGGAACAGAAGTAAAGCTTCGCTGGATTGGATTTGTCCTTGCTTGCAAGGGTAACCTGACGCTTGCCTTTACCTACATAAAGAACTTCAAGACGATCCAAATCATACGCTTCGCCCTCTACAGTAATAGTAGCTGGACCGCCGATGTTCAAAAATCCGATTTCACGGCGCTCAAGGAAGTATTCTGTTCTTAGTGCATCGCCTGCATCAAGCTCAATCGCTTTATTGACAGGAAGTGCTCCGCCTACAACCATACGGTCATAGTGCGTGTAAGTCATTTTCAATTGGTCCTCTACAAATACGCTTTCGATCAAAAATTCACTGCGCAGGCGCTCAGTATCATAAAGCTTTACATCAGTTGGGTTAGTAGTATGACGAATTTCCATGGATAAAATCCTCCTTAAAATGTATGAGAGCTGTTCGCTTGGAATGCTGCTCCACGTTTGTTATTGTTCGTAAAATACCATAACATACATTTTCGAACTTTAAAAGTACCTTTCGAACTTTTAGCTGAACATTAACCAAATTGTAAATATTTACATGCGTTTAACTTACTCCGAATTATTTACTTACCTAAATTAATAGTGATACTATTTAAGTTGCGTGTAATCGACTCTCATTATAGATTGCTATCTTTTTTTCATAATTTTTTACAAATTTTCAAACAACACTTTCCACATATCGCCAAAATTCTCTATTTGTTGTAAACTAGAGTGGACAGGATTTATGGTCAATAGGAGGTAACGTTATGAAACAATGCGCCTGCAAAGAAATGATAGAAAAGTTGAGAGAAATAATGGAGCTTACTTACGACGAGTACGAATCATTTACTAATCCGCATGTTCTGGCAGCCAGTCAGGAGCTTGACGATGCGCTCGTCAACTATAGAAAATGCCCTAACTTTGATTACTGCAACTCTCCTCATAAACCAATCGCACAAGAAAATTTCACGCCTTATATAACCATTAAACGAATTGCTGTATAATGCGGCCTAATGAATAACTTCTTCCTAATATCAGCTATTACTCCACAACGATCATAATCAGCACATATATTATGGTGAATTTAAATAACTTTCCTATACTCCTCTTACGCTGCAATCGCTGCATGAGAGGATTTTTATTTGTGCCCATTGAATTTTTATTAGTTTTATTGTATATTTATACAATTCCTTGAATAAATATATTTAGTGTTCCTATACGATAAAATGATGATTTGAAGGTGATCTAATGAATGAGTTGCAAAAAAAGTCCAATCTGCTCTATATAACAGAGCGCCCTTCTGTTACGATGCAAAAAGGAAAAGGCATGTATATTTGGGATACAAACGATAAGCGCTATCTCGATTTTTCAGGGGGCTGGGCCGTCAACAGCCTTGGCCATAGTCCGGACGCTGTGTCGCATGCGCTCATCTCGCAAGCGGATATGTTGATTCATGCAAGTCCAGCCTTTTACACCGAACCGCTGCTCAGCTATGCTGCCGCGCTTACTAAAGCAAGTGGAATGGATAAAGTTTTTTTCGCTTCCAGCGGCGCAGAGGCGAACGAAAGTGCCATAAAGCTGGCGCGCAAGCATGGCGCTGTTCATTTGAACGGGGCAAGCGACATTATTACGCTTACCAACAGCTTCCATGGCAGGACGCTGGCAACGATGTCTGCTACAGGCAAAGTGCACTGGCAGCAGCTTTTTGCACCCAAGGTAGATGGTTTCAAGCATGTAGAGGCCAATAATCTTGACGCATGCTTTGCGGCAGTCAATAACGAAACCTGCGCTATCATGGTAGAGCTTGTTCAAGGCGAAGGCGGTGTTCATGTGTTAAGTGAAGCCTTTATATATGGACTGCGTAAAATATGTGATGCATACGGCATTTTGCTTATATTCGATGAAATTCAAACGGGTATGGGGAGAACAGGAAAACTGTTTGCTCACGAGCACTACGGGATTAAGCCTGATATTATGACATTAGGAAAAGGAATAGGAGCAGGCTTTCCGCTGTCGGCTATGCTTACAATGAGCAAATACGATCTTTTTGAAGCTGGCGAGCAAGGCGGCACCTATTGCGGCTCTCCGCTCGCCTGCGCAGTAGGCGAAGCCGTTCTTAACGAGCTGCTTGAGAACAATTGGGCTCACAACGCTGCGGTTCAAGGCCAATATTTGCAGCAAGCCCTCGGCAAGCTGGCCACGCGCTATCCAATTTCTTCTGTACGTGGAAAAGGTCTGCTGCTCGCCTTTGATGTACCGCATGGCGATGCTGGCAAGCTCGTCTCCAGCTGCATGGAAAACGGCCTTATTATTAATTCGCCCAACCCTGCAACGATACGTCTCTCGCCTCCGTTAATCGTAAACCGAGAGCATATTGACGAAATGCTGCTCGTGCTTGAGCTCGCTTTCAGCAAGCTGTACACGATGGCTGCTCAACAAGGATAAGCGGCTCCGCCGTCCTTTGGACAGGCGCGTTTACCGCTGAAATATAAGAACAGATATAAGGCTACAAAAACTTATACTTTCTTAATAAAAAACAACGCTTGCCAGCATGCTCCTGCATGCGGCAAAGCGTTGTTTAACTTACAAAGCCGTTTATCCTTAGAAATCAAAATATTGTTTAGCATTGCGATACGAAATGTTTTGAACCATCTCCCCGAGCAGCTCTATATCATATGGGGCTTCGCCATTTTCCACCCATTCCCCCAGCAAATTGCACAATATACGGCGGAAATATTCATGTCTCGTATAAGAGAGGAAGCTGCGCGAATCCGTCAGCATGCCGACGAAGCGGCTAAGCAAGCCGATATTGGCAAGCGAATTCATCTGCTCAATCATGCCAAGCTTTGTGTCATTGAACCACCACGCTGAGCCCAACTGCATCTTACCGGCTACGCCGCCGCCTTGAAAGCTGCCAATTAATGAAGCTAGCACGTCGTTATCTTTAGCATTTAATGAATACACAATCGTCTTGGCAAGAGCGCTATCCTGCTCTAGCTTATCAAGCAAGCGCGCCAGCGGATAAGAGAGCGCATTGTCATGGATCGAATCAAAGCCGGTATCTGGACCAAGCGCTGCAAGCATTCTCGTATTGTTGCTTCTGGAAGCATTGATATGAAGCTGCATAACCCAGCCCAGCTCGGCATATAAGCGGCCCATAAACAGGAACGTGTACGTTTTGTACTTTTTCTCTTCCTCCAGCGTTACCTTATTCCCCTGAAGCGCTTTGGCAAATATTGCTGCTGCCTCTTCCTTTGTCGTATCGGCATAAGCAACATAGTCGAGAGCATGATCAGATACTTTGCAGCCTACCTCATGGAAAAAGCGGATACGTGCCTCAAGCGCACCTAGCAGCTCATCGTAGCTGCTAATCTCTTGGCTAGAGACAGCAGATAGCTTACCCACCCATTCACGGAATATCGGCGCATTAATTTCTAGCGCTTTGTCCGGCCGGAAGGAAGGCAGCACCAATACGTCAAAATCATCAAGCTTTTTTATAGCCATATGATATTCTAATGAATCTATCGGATCATCCGTCGTGCATATCACTTCCACACCGGACATTTTAATCAAATCGCGGGCTTTGAAATTTCCTGTAGCAAGCTTTGCGTTAACCTGCTCCCATATCGCAGGCGCATTCTTTTCATTAATAAGCTCGTATATGCCAAAAAAACGCTGCAGCTCCAGATGAGACCAATGATAAAGCGGATTGCCGAGTGTTTGAGGAACAGTCTTGGCCCAGGCAAGAAAGCGATCATAATCGGTAACGCCTTCTCCGCCTGTTACAAACCTTTCTTCTGCGCCGTTAGCGCGCATAGCTCGCCATTTGTAGTGATCGCCATACAGCCATGCCTCCGTAAGATTTGAAAAGCTGGCATTCTCATATATTTGCTGCGGGCTTAAATGGCAGTGATAATCAATAATAGGCATATCTTTTGCGTATTGATGATAAAGCTGCACTGCAACATCATTTGACAATAAAAAATTTTCATCCATAAACGGCTTCATAACATAATCCTCCTTGCGTTTTTTAGTTGTAAAATTTCACAAGGTCATCGATGCGCACTTCTCTGCCCGTCTGAATAGAGCGGTTGGCGGCAATGCCAGTCAATATAGAGCGGGCGCCGTCCACGTGATTTGCAGCGCGATTGAAGCGGTCCTCTGCCGGCTTGCCGAACAAATCATTGAGCAGCACAGGATCCCCTCCGCCATGTCCGCCTACGCCTTCCTCCACCTCTACTTCGTAAGGCGCTGCAAACATTGGGTACACTGTCATTGTTTTGCTTGTTAATGCTCCCTCAAGAGCCTTGTCGCCTCCCGAATTAACATAGGATTTTTCTATGATATTCATTTCGAGACGCCCTTTCGTGCCGTTAAATGCGATGCGATAGCCTTCCCATGGCAAATAAGCGTTCAAGGAATAAGTGAGTATCGCTTTATTTTTATATTTTACAAGAACACCCATCGTATCCTCAATATTAATGCCGTCGCCGAACACACTTTGGTCGCGGCGATAGCCGTCTTCATGCTCCGCATCATAATACATGGCTTTCAAATGCTCATTTTTATCCAAATGAAGCGCAAATGGATCCGTCTCGGCAATCGGGTTGCCTGTTGCCCGGTCATAAAATGCCGTAACTCCCCGCTCCTCTGCATTTTCTCTGCCATAAAATAATAAGTCTCCATAAGCAAAAACCGATTCCGGCTGCGAACCGATCCAAAAATTGACCAGATCAAAATGATGCGTAGATTTATGAACGAGCAAGCCGCCGCTATTGCGTTTGTTACGATGCCATCTGCGGAAATAATCAGCTCCATGCTCCGTATTCAATAGCCATTCAAAATGTACGGAAGTAACCTTGCCGATCGTCCCCTTCTCAATCAGCTCCCTTGCTTTCGTATGATGCGGCGCATAGCGGTAATTAAAGGTTACACGCACATTGCGCCCCGTACGCTCAACGGCATCCAATATATCCTGGCATTTCTCGTCATCGACCGTCATTGGCTTCTCGGTAATGACATCGCAGCCCAGCTCCATCGCACGAATGATGTACGTATGATGTGTTCTATCCATGCTGGTTACAATAACTGCATCCGGCTTTTCAACTTCAATCATGCGATCGAATTCATCTGATTTATAAGTATTTACAATATGATAATTATATTTTTGCTGTAAGATTTGATTAGCATAATCCATTCTTGTCTGGTTTATATCACAAAATGCTAACAGTTCAGAAGTTTCTTGAAATTCAGTTGCTATAGCTCCATAAAAAAATTCGGCGCGTCCGCCGCTGCCAACTAAAACATAACGTTTTTTAGCCATTACTCTTCCCCCTTGTTCATTTAACCATTATTTCTTAATCCACTTCATCATACCGCATACAAATGATATAATTCTTGTCATATCATGCTATCTTTTCCGAAAACCCCGCTTTTCTTGTCATTCACTTCAAAAGAAGGGAACAATAATATGCATACTGCAATTCAATATGTCAGATATGGCAGCCCTTATGAGCTTTTTGTAGAAAATGCGAAGCGTTCCGGCCCGTTTACAATGACCGACGAGCATTATCATCGCTACTATGAAATCTATTATTTGCATGCGGGCAATCGGCTTTACTTTATTCACGATCAAACCTATCCAGTCGAACAAGGTGATCTTGTATTTATAAACAAGCAGGTTCTGCACAAGACGCTTCAAGCTACGTCAGCTGCGCATGAAAGAACTATTATCCACTTCAACGAAGCGATTAGCGGTTCGCTATCGCAGCCGCTGCAGGAGCTTATGCTGCGACCTTTTAACCGCCATGGCTTTGTGCTTCGCCTGCCCTACCAGCAGCAGCTTGCAATCGATCAGCTTATTCGCAAAATGATTCATGAAATCGGGCAAAGGGAGCCCGGCTTTGAGCTCATCGCCAAGCTGGCTGTACAGGAGCTGCTCGTTACGACAGCGCGTAATTTGCAAGATTCACTGCTCGTGCCTGCGCAATCGGAAACGGCTATTCATGGCAAAATATTTGAGATCGTACGTCATATTAATCACCATTTTTCCGAACCTCTGCGTTTGAATGATCTGGCACAGCAATATTTTATAAGTCCCCACTATTTGAGCCGGATGTTCAAGACCGTGACCGGCTTTGCTTTTTCAGACTATATCGTATTAACCAGAATTAAAGAAGCACAGCGGCTTTTGCAGGAAACGGCTAAAAGTATATCTGATATTGCCATCCAGACCGGGTTTGACAACTTTTCACACTTCGGCAAAAGCTTCAAGCGCGTAACACAGCTATCTCCCAGAGAGTATCGCAAGAAAATGTCGTAATATTGTATAATAATAGTCGTCATATTGCAGTTAAAATGAGTAAAGAACTATGATACATTGTATGTGATGTCATTATATTATAGTTCAACTGACACCTGTCAGAAGGAGGCTTATCGTCGTGATTCGGATAGGAAAAATTAGTTATTGGCATGTTCATGCATGGGAGTACACGAATGAGGCATTGCATCATCCAGGAACGGAGATTACTGCCGTCTGGGACGAGCTGCCTGAACGCGGACGGGAAGCAGCCGGCAAATTGGGCGTCGCTTTTTATGAGTCGCTTGATGAAATGCTTAGCAGCGATCAGATTGATGCTGTCATCGTAGACGCTCCAACCTCTATGCATGCAGAGGTTATGATCGCAGCCGCCAAAGCCGGCAAGCATATTTTCACAGAAAAAGTTATTGCACCGACCTTACAGGAAGTTAATCAGATTTTGCAGCATGTAAAAGACAATAAAGTAAAATTGACCGTTTCTTTGCCAAGGCTTAATGACAGCTATACACTTGCGATTGAGCAGGTGCTTGAGCAGCAATTGCTTGGTCAAATAACACAGGTTAGAAGCAGGCTTTCGCATAATGGTGCAACAGCCGGCTGGCTGCCAGAGCATTTCTTCAATTTGCAGCAATGCGGCGGCGGCGCTTTGATTGACCTAGGCTGTCATCCCATGTATTTAACAAGGTTATTTATGAACGAGCTGCCATTATCGGTAACTGCACAATTCGGCTATGTAAGCGGCAAAGAGGTCGAGGATAATGCTGTCGCACTGCTGCAAGGCAGATCAGGTGCGCTTGGCATTGTTGAAGCAGGCTTTGTCAATGACCACTCTCCATTTGTGATTGAAGTGCATGGCACCAAGGGCACTCTTCTCTATAATCAATCTGATGACAAGCTGCTTCTGCGCAGCTCAGCAGAAGGCGGGAGCTGGCAAGAGCAGTGGACAGAGCTGCCTCTACCGAAAAAAAGAGAAAACGCCTTTTCTCAGTGGGTGCAGCACATAGAAAATGATACGGAAGCAGAGCATAACATCGCTCTCGCCGTAGACTTGACCAAATTGATGGAAGCAGCTATAATCTCCGCGAGAGAGCAGCGTGCAGTGGCAATTGCGGAACTAAAGTCTTAATGCGGCAATATAGCAATGGAGGCGCTATAGCATGAGTCTTTTTCAATACAAGGAAATGTACGAGCGCATGGATGCGCTGGAACGGCTGGATTTGACCTTTCATTGGGGCCCGTATGATATTAGGGTGCTCCACTGTCATCTGGTTCAGTTTAGTCCCGGCAAAATTATTAATTTTCACATGCATGCAGAGTATGAATTTCATTTTATACCAGGCGGAAAAGGCACCGTCATCCTAGAAGATACGCAGTATCCGCTTGGCCCCGGCATGTTTTACTTGACCGGTCCCAATGTGCTGCATTATCAGGAAGCCGACATGCGCGAGCCGATGGAAGAGCTATGCCTCCATATTGATATTGTTAAGCGTCCCGCCAGCAAGCAAAGCTCAGAGCCAATCAGCCGCAGCAGCGATTGGGAAGAGCTTGAGGCAGTTAACTGTATCGAGAAGCTTCAATCGCTCCCCACGCAGCCCGCTATGGACAAATATATGGCAATGAGCTGCTTCGTTGAAGCTTACCGTGCCGCACAGCACAGTTATATTGGCAGCTACACTACGATAAAACAGGCAATTATTCAAATATTGCTGCGCTCTGTTAGAGCATATGAGAAGCCTGAAGAGGATTTACTTTCTATTCCTACCCGCAATATGAAGCAATATCGCTATAAGCTGGCAATCGAATATATTCGTACTAATTATGCTCAGCAATTATCGATCGACGACGTTGCGCAAAATCTTCGCTTAAGCACAAGACAGCTGCAACGGCTGTTAAAAGAGATGGAGCCGACGCAATCCTTCAGCCAAATTGTAGAGGTTATCCGTTTATCCGCTGTATGCAAGCAGCTGTTGGCCAGCGATGCTTCCATCGAAGCCATCGCCCTTCAATGCGGATTTTCCAGCGGCAACTATTTGCATTCTGTTTTCAAACAAAAATATGGCATTACACCGGCGCAATACCGGTTAGAAAATCAGCCAAGGATAAACGGCTCCGCCGTCCTGCAATTGAACGAAGGAGGCGCGTTTACCGATGAAATATAGGAACAAGTATAAGGTGAAAACTTATACTTTCCTATATTTTTAAAAACAATTAATTGGAGGTCATACTATGTCCAAAATATATCGTGTTGCTATTATCGGCTGCGGAGGCATAGCTAATGGCAAGCATATGCCAAGCTTGAGCAAGCTTAGTAATGTTCAGATGGTTGCATTTTGCGATATCGTTGAAGAACGTGCTGAAGCAGCTGCTGCCAAATATGGCGCTGAAGGTGCCAGCGTATATACAGATTACAAAGAAGTGCTTAAGGACTCTTCAATTGATATCGTTCATGTATGTACGCCTAATGATTCCCATGCTGATATTTCCATTGCTGCGCTTGAGGCTGGCAAGCATGTGATGAGCGAGAAGCCTATGGCTAAGACGGCAGAGGATGCCAAGCGCATGATGGAAACTGCCAAGCGAACAGGCAAAAAATTGACCGTAGGCTACAACAACCGCTACAGACCAGACAGCCTTCACCTTAAAGAAATTTGCAATAGTGGCGAGCTTGGCGAAATTTATTTTGCAAAAGCCCATGCAATCAGACGCCGCGCTGTACCTACCTGGGGCGTATTTCTGGACGAAGAGAAGCAAGGCGGCGGACCGCTTATCGATATCGGTACGCATGCGCTTGATCTTACGCTTTGGATGATGGATAATTATAAGCCGAAGGTTGTGCTTGGCAAAGCCCATCATAAGCTTTCACAGCGTGAGAATGCTGCCAATGCCTGGGGCCCTTGGGACCCTAGCAAATTCACAGTAGAAGACTCTGCATTCGCGATGATTCAAATGGAAAACGGAGCGACAATTATGTTGGAATCCAGCTGGGCGCTTAATTCGCTTGAGGTGGATGAAGCGAAATGCTCGCTGTCCGGTACAGAAGGCGGAGCAGATATGCGCGGCGGACTGCGTATTAATGGCGAAGAGCATAGCCGCTTATATACAAAGGAAATTGATTTGAAAGCTGGCGGTGTGGCCTTCTACGCTGGTGCCAGCGAGTCTGATGCCGATATCGAGATGAGGCTTTGGATTAAAGCGATCGATGAAGACAGTGAGCCAATCGTTACGCCAGAGCAAGCTTATGTCGTGTCTCAAATTCTTGAAGCAATTTATGAATCCTCCAAAACAGGCAAGGCTATTTACTTGTCCTAGTATAAGAAACCCGATTTACCGATTGTTAGGTTTCGGAGTTTCAGAGTTCGGAGTTCGGAGTTCGGAGTTCGGAGTTCGGACCGTCAGGATACATCCTGACGGTCTTTTTATTGCCAAAAAAGGCTATTTCAATCGAAACACTTAAATCCAAATGCAGCATTTCGGGCTGCTGAAAAACCCTTTTTATCGTCGCGAAATGTGCCAACTAAAATAGGCGCCGACCGCTTCTGTATCTAACTAAGTACATTTTGTACATCTAGATTCTCTTTTTTCGCTGAACAAACGATTCTAAATGGATTTCATGTATCTAGTTTCGCTGAATTACCCTATATTTCACGAATTCTGCCAAACTAGATGTAGTTTTTCCCCTTAGATTCACAAAAAAGCAAAATTTATTAAAACTAAGTACAAGAAATGCAGCTATATCGCATGTGTGCCCATTCCATAAATCAGGGTTTGCCAGAGCGGAAAAAAAGAGCTAACGGCATCCACCGTCAACTCTTCCTCTTGAGAGATATTAGCCTTCTATACGTACAGCTTGCTTTTGAGCAATTAGAGATAATTCAGCCGCCTTGAACGCATGCTCCTGGGTCATAGCATGGTCCGTACCGTTTATCAAATCCAGAATCATCTCACCGAAGAATGGATAGCCCACTTTACCGCTCAGACTGATATGCTGCTCGCCCTCATGTGTAACAAGATACAGCTGATCACCTTGCTGCTCACGGCCAACATCAATATACTTGCGAAGCTCGATATAACCGTCTGTCCCCATAATAATGGTGCGGCCATCGCCCCATGTGCCAAGCCCGTTTGGCGTCAGCCAATCTACGCGAAAATAGCCGGTAGCTCCATTATTGCCCACAACTGTTATATCTCCGAAATCCTCGAGCTCAGGATACTGCTTATTATTATAGTTAGCGACTTTGCTGCCAGTAATAACAGCGTCTGTATTGCCCGTAAAGGTAAGGAACTGTTCCAGCTGGTGCGAGCCGATATCGCATAAAATACCGCCATACTTTTCCTTCTCGAAAAACCACTCCGGGCGCAATGGAGCGTTAAGCCGATGCGGACCAAGGCCAATTACTTGAACAACTCTCCCGATGACGCCCTGCTCAATAAGCTTGCCCGCATATACTGCGCTTTCTACATGAAGCCGTTCACTGTAGTAAACCATGTAGCGCTTGCCGGTTTCCGCATAAGCCGCTTTTGCTTCCTCGAGCTGCTCGAGTGTTGTGAAAGGTGCTTTATCTGTAAAATAATGCTTGCCGCTTCTCATCACTTTAACTCCTAGCGGACCGCGCTGGCTCGTTACAGCAGCAGCAGCAACAAGCTGAATTTCGTCATCCTGCAAAATCTGCTCCTCAGATTCAGCAACCGTTACCTGCGGGTATCTCGCCTTGAATGCTTCCACCTTCGACGGATCAGCATCATAAACCCACTTCAATTCAGCACCGGCTTCAATAAGCCCATTGCTCATGCCATAGATATGGCCATGATCAAGCCGCATTGCTGCAAACTTGAATTGTCCTGGCTCAACGACTTTACGAGCCGCCCCTTCCGGTGCGTAGTTCATACCATCCGCCTTGCTCATACCATAGCCTCCTTTTTCTTTTTAGAGGATTCTGCTATTTTTTGCTGCAAATAGTCGTAATAAAGCTCCTCGTCTATCGGCATATCCACCCATCCGTCTGTCCATGTCGACAGCAGCATCGCATTGGAAATCATTAGCCCTTTTATACCTTCTGCACCAGGGGCAATTAAAGCCTCGCCATGCAAAATCGCATTAACAAAGTTTTGAGTAATCCCTTTATGATCAGGATTTACACCTTCTACCGGCACCTCGCATTTCCAGCATTCCGGACTTCCAAAGCTGCCAGTAAATCGCTTATTGAATTCAGATTCAGGCTCACGCAAGCGCCAGAATGTAAGCTGGTTGTTTTCAATTACAATTTTGCCTCGGTCGCCAGAAATTTCAAAACGGTTCGTGCCCGGCGCTTCGCCAGTCGTTGTAACAAATACGCCAGTAGCGCCATTTTCGTACTCAACAAAAGCGGTAACATCGTCTTCTACTTCGATATTGCGATGCTTGCCAAAATAACAGAAGGCTCTTACTCTAGTAGGCATCATTCCGATCGTCCATTGCCATAGATCAAGCTGATGCGGGTCTTGATTGAGAAGCACGCCGCCGCCTTCTCCGGCCCAGGTTGCGCGCCAGCTTCCTGAATCATAATAGCTTTGCGATCTGTACCAGTTCGTAATAATCCAGTTTGTGCGCTTAATTTCACCCAGCTCGCCGCTGTCGATTATATCTTTTAGCTTGCGGTAAAGAGGATTTGTACGCTGATTGTACATCATGCTGAACACTACATTTGATTTCTCCCAAGCTTCATTCATTTCCCGCACCTGCTTCGTATACACGCCAGCAGGCTTTTCGCACAGCACATGCAACCCGCGCTCAAAGCAAGCAATACTCAGCTCCGGATGCGAATAATGAGGTGTTGCTATAAGCACAGCATCAATTTCCTTGCTGTCCATCATTTCATAAGGATCTGTATATCTGAGTACTGCTTCGCCCAGTTCTTGCTCGGCCCACTTCAAATTTTCAGGAATGGCATCGCAGACAGCTGCTAGAGTTACACCGGATACCTCGTCTTTTATCAAATATTTAATATGTCCTTTGCCCATATTGCCAACGCCAATGATGCCTAGTCGAACGTTCTGCATGCTTCAATCTCTCCTTTTAAGCACGATAATTTTACAATGTATACGTTTATCGTATCACGTGTAAGCGGACTCAACTTCATTGGCGTTTTCTAATAATCTCTTTTATTTAACTCTGGTTGATGTATAATTAAACTACTTAGACGGGGGGCTGAATCTTGGTGTCTAACTCATTGACTCATTTTCCTTTTACGATGGGAAGCTCTGTGAATTATAATCCAGTTTTGCACTATCATACTCACTCTCAATATGAAATCTATTACTTTCATGGCGGTAAAGCGAATTATATTATTAATGATCGTATTTACGTGCTGGAGCCAGGCGATCTTTTTCTATTGCATGGCATGACGATGCACAAAGCGCATGTCGATCCGGATACCGCCTATCATCGTACAACGATTCATTTTGATCCCTACTATTTCAAAAAATTTATTCAGCCGTCTTATACGCCAGATTTATTAATTCCTTTCCGAAAGCTTCATAATGTACGCTTGCAACTGCGCGGTGAAGAGAAGCTTGCTATGGAAGCCCGCTTATCCAGTATGCTGAAGCTGTATAAAGAGCAGACCGATTATTCCTTGCAGCGCTTTCAAGCTCAAATGCTCGATTTGATGATTGTTATTCATGAGCTCTGCCAAAAGCCGCTGCAGGATATTCCAGAATTCCCTTCAGCACGCGAAGAGCATGTGCAGCGCATTATTTCTTATATCGAGCAAAACTTTCAAGAGGAGCTTACTCTAGAGCTTATTCAGTCTGAGCTTCACCTGAGCAAGTACTATTTGGCCAAAACATTTAAAGAAATTACCGGAATGACTATTTTTTATTTTTTAATGCAGCGCAGAATATATGAAGCCAAGCTGATGCTAATTGAAGACGATATGCCGATCACAAATATCGGCTATGAGGTCGGCTTTAAGCATCCATCCCACTTCAGCAGGGCGTTCAAGCAGCATACGAATAAAACGCCTGAACAGTATCGCAAGGAGAACAAACGCGTACGCTCGTCCAACAAATCCTTGCCGGCAGAGCGTGCCATATTTGAGTCATTTCCTGGACATCATACGCCATAATTAGCCGGATCCGTAAATGTTCTGAGCGTTATACTTTATTATTACCAAGGATAAACAGCTCCGCCGTCCTTCGCTAAAACGAAGGAGGCGCGTTTACCGTTGAAATATAGGAACAGGTATAAGGTGAAAACTTATACTTTCCTATATTTAAAAAAAGGACTGTCTGCATCATCTCCATGATGCGGACAGTCCTTTTAAAATTTATTTATTAGCCTTGAAGAAGCAATTGCTCAGGATCCTCGAGCATTTCCTTCACAGCTACCAGGAAGCGAACTGCTTCGCTGCCATCAACGATACGATGGTCGTAGGACAATGCGATATACATCATCGGACGATTTTCCATACGCTCATCATCAATAGCGACAGGGCGAACTTGAATTTTGTGCATGCCCAGAATACCCACTTGTGGAGTGTTCAGGATTGGTGTGGATAGCAATGAGCCAAATACACCACCGTTAGTAATTGTGAAGCTGCCGCCTTGCAAATCGCTTAGTGCAAGCGTATTAGCACGAGCCTTCTTCGCAAGCTCTCCAATAGAACGTTCGATATCTGCAAATCCAAGACGATCTGCATCACGTACTACTGGAACAACCAAGCCTTCCTTCGCAGATACTGCAATACCAATATCATAGAATTTCTTCACTACGATATCTTCTCCGTCAATCTCTGCATTAAGAAGTGGGAACTGCTTCAAAGCGCCAACTACAGCTTTAGTAAAGAAGGACATAAATCCTAGATTTACATCGTTCTTTTCAAAGAAAGCTTGCTTGCGACGCTTGCGCAGGTCTAGAATAGCTGTCATATCTACTTCATTAAAAGTAGTAAGCATAGCTGCTGTACGCTGAGCCTCAACTAGTCGGTTAGCAATTGTTGCACGGCGGCGCGACATGCGCTTGCGCTCTACTGGCTTGGCGTCGTTGCTTGCGCTAGCTGCTGCTGGAGCTGCAGGCGCAGAAGCTGAAGCCGCTGGTGCCGGTGCTTGTACACCATGTGTACGAACATCATCCGGATAAATTCTGCCGATTTGATCCTTGCCTTGCACCTGGTTCAAATCAATGCCTTGCTCGCGAGCAAGCTTGCGGGCAGCTGGCGTAGCATTAACGGATGCTGCTGTTGATTGTACAGGCGCAGCAGCTGGTGCTGCTGCAGGGGCCGATACTGCCGCCGGAGCTGCAGTTTCAGCTGCTGAAGCCGGTGCCGCCGCCGGTGCTGGAGTTGCAGGCGCAGCAGCACCTGAACCAGCACCAATTGTACCGATTGCTTCACCTACAAGCACAACATCTCCGTCTTGCTTAGCAATGCTGGCAACAACGCCGCTGCTGTCAGCACTGATTTCAATATTTACTTTATCTGTTTCAAGCTCAAGAAGCACATCACCTTGATTAACGGTATCGCCTTCTTTGACAAACCATTTTGTAATCGTGCCTTCCGAGATCGATTCACCTAATTCTGGAACAATAATATCTGCCATGTCTGTCTACCCCCTAACCAAATTCGATTCGAATGGCTGGCCATTCAAAGCGGAAGAAATAATCGTCTGCTGTTCTACTGCATGAACCTCTTGATGGCCGCTTGCTGTACTTGAACGATCCGGACGGCCGATATAGCGAACCGGGATTTTCTCAGATACAAGCGCGCGAAGACGAGGCTCCATATAGCTCCATGAACCCATATTTTTAGGCTCTTCCTGTACCCAAACGATTTCTTCAAGCTTCGGAAACTGCTTAATAATACGATCGAGTTCAGCATGCGGGAGCGGATATAATTGCTCAACATGCGCTACACGCAGCCAGCCAAAATCCTCATCACTGCGCGAAGCGAGCGCTTCGTCAATATCGACTGTAATCTTACCTGTGCCAAGCAGCAGGCGTTTTACTTTATCTTTTGCAGCCTTCGATTCAGTCAAGCTGAATTGCGGCAATACCGGCTTGAAGCTGCCTTCACTAAACTCAACGCCGTGCGAAGCAACGCGCGGGTTGCGGATCAAGCTCTTTGGAGCCATAAGTACAAGCGGACGAACGTTCTCGCTCTTAAGCATAGCGGCTTGCTTGCGCAGCAAATGGAAATATTGCGCAGCAGTAGTCAAGTTCGCTACTGTCCAGTTATTGTCAGCTGACAGCTGCAAGAAACGCTCTAGACGCGCGCTGGAGTGCTCAGGCCCTTGGCCTTCGTAGCCGTGCGGAAGCAAGACGACAATACCTGATTTTTGCGACCATTTTGCACGGCCAGCAGAGATAAACTGGTCGAAAATTACTTGTGCAACGTTCGCAAAATCACCATATTGCGCTTCCCAGATTACAAAAGTTTCTGGCGCAAAAATATTGTATCCATATTCAAAGCCAAGCACCGCAGTTTCTGAAAGCGGGCTGTTGTATACAGCAAACGAAGCTTTCGCTTGAGGCAGTATATGCATTGGCGAAAATTTCTTGCCATTGACGGAGTCATTAAGCATAACATGACGATGAGCAAATGTACCTCGTTCGGAATCCTGACCGCTAAGTCTAATCGGAGTTCCATCCGCAAGAATCGATGCGAAGGCCAATGCTTCAGCATGCGCCCATTCTACTTTTTCGCCGTCGTTAAGCGCAGAAGCTCTGCGCTGCAAAATACGCTTCAGCTTCGGATATTCAGTGAAGCCTTCCGGACGATTAAGCAGCTCCAAATTCAGCTCGCGAAGCGTCTCAAGCGGCACTGCTGTCGATACATCCTCGGATACGATGAAGCTTGCATCCTCGCCATGATGCGGCACAGCCTTGCCTTCGTTGGACTTCAAGCTGTCGTAAGCTCCCTGCAATGTAGCTGCAGTACGCTGGCGCAGCTGCTCCACTTGAACCTCTGTCAGCGCCTTATGAGCTAACAGCTTATCGCCGTATATTGTAGCCACCGTAGGATGATCACGCACTTTAGAATACATTAGCGGCTGCGTTACATCCGGATCGTCCATTTCATTATGGCCATATCTGCGATAGCCTACCAAATCAATAACGAAGCCCTTGTTGTAGCGAATGCGATATTCGCATGCCAAACGGACAGCAGCAAGACATGCTTCCGGATCGTCTGCGTTAACGTGGACAATCGGAATATCAAAGCCTTTAGCCAAGTCAGAAGCATAGTGTGTGGAACGCGAATCTTCACTGTTAGTTGTAAAGCCTAGGCGGTTATTAGCAATAATATGCAGCGTTCCGCCATTGCGGTAGCCGTTCAGCTTGTTGAAGTTCAATGTTTCGGCAACGATGCCTTCACCGATAAATGCAGCATCACCATGCACGCAGATCGTTACTGCGCCGTTAGGATCCTGAACCGGGAAGCCTGCAGAGGATCTATCCTCTTGCGCTGCTCTTGTAAAGCCTTCAACAACCGGATTAACAAATTCAAGATGGCTAGGATTATTAGCAAGAATAACGTTTGTACGAACGGTCTCGCCTTCTTTTACAGCGCGGTCAGCACCAAGATGGTACTTCACGTCGCCAGTCCAGCCGTAGTTAATGCCCATCGAGCCTTCGGACGGCCCAAGCTCCTTGTTAGGAGAATGATGGAATTCAGAAAATATTTTTTCATACGGCTTGCCCAAAACATGCGTCAGCACGTTGAGGCGTCCGCGGTGAGCCATGCCGATCAGAATATGGTGCGCGCCATCATGGGCAACTGCGCGAACGATCTCGTCAAGAACCGGGACAAGCATGTCGACCCCTTCTATGGAGAATCGCTTTTGACCAACAAAGGTGCGATGAATGAAGCTTTCGAACTGCTCAACTTGCATTAAGCGCTCAAGCAATGCTTCTCTTTCTCTATTCGTAAGCGGAGCCGGGAATGTCGCAGATTCCGCTTGTTTATGAAGCCATGTACGTTCTTGCTCATCATGAATATGAGTAAACTCATAGGCTGCTGAGCGTGTATAAATTTTTCTCAGACGCTTTATCGCGTCCCATCCATTATTCAAGTCGCTTGGAGCGTTATCCCAAATAAGAGATGCCGGCATTGCTCTCAAGTCTTCTTCTGTAAGACCGAATGTTTCAGGTTCAAGCAAACCGGTATCCGCAGTTGGGCTTAGCTCGAGCGGATTAATGTCCGCAGCTAAATGGCCGTACCTGCGTATGTTCAGCATAAGCTGATGTGCGGCAACGACCTTCTTCAACATATTCGCGTCTAGCGATCCGCTCACTGAAGGAGCTGATGCTGCCGCTTGATTTGCGTTCTGTGCCGACGTGCTTGAAGCAGCGCCTTTAGCAGCAGACGTAATGGATGGCGGTGCTCCCCAAAGCTCAAATAGTTCTCGAACCGATGCTTCAACAGCAGACGGATCGGTCAGGTAAAGCTCATACTGCTCCTGCACATAACCAAGATTGGGACCATAGTAGTTTTTCCAAGGCGAATGATTGCGCTCTTCATTGAAGCTCATTGCAGAAAATTCCACCCTCTCTGTTCTTAACCATCCTATTATTTTCTTTGACGAATAAAATCATGCATCTTCGCCAAAACACTATGAAATACTTCATAAATATTTCATAATTAAATCATGCATAATGATATTGCATAATCTCTCTTTATTGTAGTACAATACGATGCTTGCTTCCATACTCTTATTGGCATCGGTTTCATCACTTTCTAGCATCAATCAGCTGCAAAATCCCCTTATTCCATCTCATAAATGCCGAAAATCGATCCGTTTTTCAATTTTTTCAATATCATTTCCATTTTATGTACATGATAACGTTTTAGCCTTTTGCTAGCATCGACAACTTTCTTTGTTTTCATAACTGGGAGCACCCTTTTTCCATTCTCTTTTTCGCATAGAAGTAGCAGTTTTGACCTAAGGATGAACGGCTTCGCCGTCCTTTGGACAGGGTGCGTTTACGATAAATGATAAGAAGAAGTTTATAGAAAAAACTTAATTTAAAAAAGCCCTTCGGCTGAAGGGCTTTTAAACGGATGCAAATCTATATGATGTTATTGAGCTTGTCGTTAAAGGTTGCAAAGAATAACAGTCCTGGAGCGGAGCTCGGTAAACCGTTCATTTTGTAACGAATCCTGAATACACTATTTCACATAAAATGTCCCTTTTGAAATTCTGACGCATCGTAGAGACGCTATCTGTGAACAAATGCTCATATGGGCAGCGTTTTATAGCGAATAAGTACGCTGTGATTCGTTACAAATTTAAAACATGCTTTTTTGGCATAATAGCGCTGCTGGCATTCGTTACAATTCCCAAACATTGAAACACCCTTTATTTTGCGAAATACGCCAATGCTTATTTGGGCTGCGTTTCCTCCATCAATAAGTTTGCTCAGATTCATTGCCAATCCAATAATGATGCGATTATACATTATACTTCCCAGTTTTGTTCTTGTAATTTAAGCAAAATACGTGCTGGGGCACAATAAATCAGCGCTTCGGTCGTCAAGATCGAGATCAAATCTTTGCCAGCAGCTCAACGAGCGTACGCACCATTACGCCGGTAGCTCCCTTCGGCTCCCAGCCGCGCGCCGTTTCAAGCCAGGCAGTGCCGCCAATATCGAGATGCACCCACGGCAGATTTTCAGCAAAATGCCCAATGAACAAGCCGCCCGTAATGGTGCCGGCATATCTTCCTCCGCTATTTTTCAAATCCGCAGCATCGCTTTTTATTAATTTCTTATACTCCGGGTAGGCTGGCAGCGGCCACACACGCTCTCCTGAACGTTTGGAAGCGGAAATGACGTCTACCAAAAATTGTTCGTCATTTGTAACTGCGCCAGTCGCTTCATAGCCGAGGGCAACCATTACTGCTCCGGTTAATGTCGCAACGTCAACAAGCCGGGTTGCGCCGCGCTGAATGGCCACTGTCAGTCCGTCTGCCAGCACGAGCCTGCCTTCCGCATCTGTATTCACAACCTCCACCGTATAGCCGCTTAACGTACGCAGCACATCGCCCGGCTTAAGCGCCCGGTCGGACGGCATATTTTCGGCGGCCGGAATAACAACAACGGCATTGACAGGAAATTGAAGCCTGGCGATTGCTTTAATTGCACCTAGAACTGCGGCGGCGCCCCCCATATCGGAAATCATCTCTTCCATGCCAGAGGCCGTTTTTAACGATATGCCGCCGGTATCAAAGGTAATGCCCTTGCCGACCAACCCCCATACTTCCTCGCTGTTAGGATCGCCGTTATAGTGAAGCACAATCATGCGAGGCGGATGGATGCTGCCCTGGCCAACGCCGAGCAAGCCGCCCATTCCCTGCTCTGCCGCTCCCCATTCGTCTATCACTTCAATATCAAGCTCATGCTCCTGCGCAATTTTTTCCGCTTCCAGCGCAAGCTGCTCAGGCGTAAGCTGATTGCCTGGCAAATTCGTAATATCCCGCGCATACGCTACCGCCTCAGCAATAATCTGCCCTCTTGCAACAGCTGCATCGAGGCGCAGCTTATGATACCAGGTCGGGTCGTTCTCCGACTCCCATTCGGGAGAAAGCACGACTGTCTCCAGCATGTAACGATCCTCCGGCGATTTTTTAATCGGCTGTCTCGTATGCAAGGCCAAAATAATCCCTTCCGTTACAGCCTGAGTTACATTGCTGCTGCTTTCAGCCGTAGCATCCGCGGAAAAAAGATTATCATGCAATACGACCTTGACACGCTTCGCTTTTATGTTTTTAAGCGCCCTCGCTGCTGCCGCTGCAGATTTTCTCCAGCTGTCCCCGCCTTCCTCTTGATCAACTCCAGCATATACGACATGCTTTACAGGCAGCAGGCCAAGCGTTGGCAAAGACATAATTTGCTCTGTTTTGCCTTCAAATTGTTTATTCGCATAGCTCTCTCTGAGCACATCATCCAACTGGCTTGCTACAATTTCAGATCTGGCATCCAGCTCCTGTACATCGACAAATCTGATAACAGCATCATATTGCAGCTCTTGCTCATCGCTTCTCAGCATAATTTCTATACTCATTTTTTTCATCCTCTCCAAACATTTTCACTCTAGCATGGCCTTCATTCCATCACAAACCTATTCATTACAAAGTATGTTTGAAAAAAGCTAATGCATTCTCATTATAAAAATAATAGTCGAGGAAATTACCCCGACTAAATTTTAATCCTTTACGTATGTAATGGCAAATAAATTGTAAATTCTGTTCCTACTCCTTCCGTGCTATTCACTCGGATATTTCCGCCATGATTGCGAATAATACGATAGCTTACTGAAAGCCCTAACCCAGTACCTGTTTGCTTTGTTGTAAAAAACGGATCAAACAGCTTGCTCATCGTTAATTTATCCATTCCGTAGCCATTATCTTTAATTGCAATTTCAACATATTTCCCATCACTGTTGACATAAATATTAATTTTTCCGCGGCGCCCGCTTTGCTCGCTGTTTACAGCGTCAAGCGAGTTTTTGATCATGTTTAGGATGACCTGCTTAAGCTGCTTCACATCAATAGACACATATAAGCCAGTAGCAAATTGATCAATTGAAATCTCACAGTTTTGCAAGAGCGCTTCACTTTCAATCAATATAGTAACATCTCTTAGAAGGCTCTCAATCGAAGTTTTTTGCTTCATAGGGGCGGACGGCTTGGAGGAATTCAAAAACTCGTTAATAATATCATTAGCCCGGTCAATCTCTGTTAAAATAATTCTAGCATATTCTTCCTTGCCTATCTCCAGCAGATAGGGGCGAAGCAGCTGAATAAATCCTCGAATGCTAGTAAGAGGATTGCGTATTTCATGGGCAATCGCAGCAGAAATTTTTCCGAGCATGGCGAGCTTTTCATTTTGAAAAGCACTTTGCTCAATTTGTCTGAATTCCGATACATCCTTGACGCTAATTAAAAAGCCGCCATCGAGCTGCTCTCCATACGTAATTGTGGCAAGCAGATGCTTCCCATCATTATACTGGAACTCATAGTACCGGTTTTTCTTTACCATCATCTCACGATAAATGCGTAATATCGCCCTCTTTGCCGACAAAGCCAAACTCTTATGTAATAAGATTTCCTTGATCGAACAGCCGATCAGCGTCTTTCTTGGAATGTCCAAATGTCTGGCCATTTGAACATTAATAAATGATAGGATGCCATCACTATCAAATAGAGCTATCCCACTATCCATATGCTGCAGAACATTTTCATATTTGTTTTTCACTTTCTCAGTGGATTGATTTGAACGAAACAATAATTCTCTCATTTCATTAAATCTCACATCTGACGCCGCGTCCACCTCCCCTGCAAGCTCGTAATTTTCTCCGCTCTCGCTTGCCGAATGAGATGTCTCCATCAACTCTGTCAAAAAAACAAATGATCGATTGTACAGTTCTACGATTTCCTTGGAATCAACATTAACAGCCAAAGTCTGAAGGCAATCCTCATGCACAGATAATATTTGTTCCGGATTTATGCCTCGCAGCTGCCTGCCTATTTCATTGGCCTGGATTAACGACGTTTCCTTTCCATAGCGGATATACTCGGCTAACGCCGGGAAATAACGCTTTCTTACGACCTGCATCAACCTCTCCTCCCCGGCAATGTTCGCGCTTATGGACAATAGTAGCATCTACATATTATGATAGAGTTCATTTACAAAGTATGTCAATCGGAGATAATGTCGAATAGAAACAATTTCTTTTATACATTTATTAGGCGTTAAATGACAATTTTCGCTAAAAAATAATATAATTTTACTCCTTTCGCCATCTATTTAATTAATATTTTCGTTACTTTACTATTAATTTATCACTTTTTGCTTATGGGACTTATCTTTTCGACAAGCTTCTTCATCTATAGTGCAGCTATATGATTATTTACCTAGAGCATAAAAGCGCAAAAAAAGTCAATCCTTTAACAGGATTAACTTTTTATGCCTTTAGTGTTTCTGCAGCAGCTTATTCCTTCTCGCATTCAATGCCCGCAGCCTTCTCTTAAGCATGTACTGCCAGCTGCTGTCCTCAATCTGATACGCAAACTGGAGCAGATCCAGCGCCATATCGATTTGACTTCGAACAACCTCCATTGCATCTTCATCTTCATGATTCACACAGTTTTCCAGCAGCTCTTCCTGCGATTGTTCTATATAATCGTTAAAATCCACTTCAACGGCCCCGTCGCCTTGCGCAAAATCCGCCAAAAGCTCGTAGTCCCCTTTCGCCAAATAATGGATGTCGACCCGTTGGCAAACTGGACAAAACAATACAGGAACATGATGAATATGCGTTTGAAGATGCTTTAATGTCCCTCTTGTGCCAAGCATGCTAGCACCGCAGCAAAAGCTCATCGAATAGCCTCCCCCGTGTTGTTTATTCCATCATATTCGTTTTGACTGCCGCACATTCCTTAATAGAACAAAAATCAGCTTGCTGAATAATGACAATGCTTAATTAGACAAAGATAATAATTGAAAAAAAGAAACGTACCCTTGGCTAAGCCAAAAATACGTTTCCTCTATATTAGTTATATTTGTAAAAGTTCGCTTCAACGATTATTTCTTCATTGCTGCTACGATCAAATCCCCCATAGCGGTCGTGCTGATCGCTTTGCTCTTATCAACGGCAATGTCCGTAGTACGGTGGCCTGCGTCAAGCACTTCTTTGACTGCATCCTCAATAGCCTGAGCTGCATCGTGGTAGCCAAATGTCAGTCTGAACATTAACGCTACGGAAAGGACAGTAGCGATTGGGTTGGAAATGCCTTTCCCAGCGATGTCGGGAGCGGAACCATGCACTGGCTCATACAAGCCAAAGCTTCCTTCGCCTAGAGATGCTGATGATAGCATGCCGATTGAACCAGTAAGCATTGCTGCTTCATCACTCAAAATATCCCCAAACATGTTTTCAGTTACGATAACATCGAAGCTGGACGGACGGCGCAGCAATTGCATTGCGCAGTTGTCCACAAGCACATGCTCCAGTTCAACTTCCGGATATTCAGCAGCAACACGCACAACGACTTCGCGCCATAGGCGGGATGTTTCAAGCACGTTAGCTTTATCTACAGAAGCAAGACGCTTGCCGCGTGTCATTGCAATATCGAAAGCTTGGCGTACGATACGCTCAACTTCTTTCACGTTGTATACACAAGTATCAACAGCTTCCTCTCCGTGAGCACCCTCGCGGCGGAACTTCTCGCCGAAGTAAATACCGCCAGTAAGCTCGCGAACAACGATCAAGTCTGTGCCTTCCAGCACCTCTGGTTTAAGAGTGGAAGCTTCCTTCAAGCAATCGAATACAGTAGCTGGACGAATATTGGAGAATAGGCCCAGCTCCTTGCGGATGCCTAGAAGACCTGTTTCAGGACGAAGCTCCTTGGAGTTGTTGTCCCATTTTGGTCCGCCTACTGCGCCAAGCAATACAGCGTCTGCGCCTTTGCACAGCTCCAGCGTTTCCTGCGGAAGCGGCGTGCCTTTCTCATCGATGGCGATACCGCCGAACAAGCCATGCTCAGTCTCAAATTGATAGCCGAAGAGCTCTTCTGTTTTTTTCATTACTTTTAAAGCTTCACCGACTACTTCTGGACCGATACCATCTCCGCCTAGAACGGCGATTTTTTTCACTTCTGACATATGTGTAAACACTCCTTGGTTTCATTCTGCATCTAGTATCATTTGTACCATAAATCTAGTAGGATTACAAAGATATAAAAACTATTTAGACTATAGCCTTAGCCTATAAAGCTGCCGCTGAATAATTGCCCTAAAGTAAAGGCAGCACACTCGGACCAATGCCCTCGTGCGCTGTCTTTTTTGATCTATTGCATCCGCTTAAAACAAGCAGGAACGAGCAGCTTATTACTTCTTGATCCAATGCATCAATTCGCGAAGCTGTTTACCAGTTTGCTCGATTGGGTGAGCTGCTTCGTTACGGCGAGTAGCTGTAAGCATAGCACGGCCCGATTGATTTTCCAAGATGAAGTCGCGAGCAAAACGGCCAGCTTGGATATCTTCCAATACGCGCTTCATTTCTTTTTTAGTTTCTTCAGTAACGATACGAGGACCAGTTACATAGTCGCCGTACTCAGCTGTATTGGAGATGGAATCACGCATTGTCGCAAGTCCGCCTTCATACATAAGGTCAACGATCAGCTTAAGCTCATGCAAGCACTCGAAGTAAGCCATCTCAGGAGCGTAGCCAGCTTCTACTAGAGTTTCAAAACCAGCTTTAACTAGCGCAGAAGCACCGCCGCAAAGTACAGCCTGCTCACCGAACAAGTCAGTTTCTGTTTCTTCCTTGAAGGAAGTTTCGATAACGCCCGCACGAGTACAGCCGATGCCTTTTGCATAAGCAAGACCGATTTCTTTTGCTTTGCCGCTAGCATCTTGATGGATAGCAATTAGTCCAGGAACACCGAATCCTTCTTCGTATGTGCGGCGAACCATATGTCCAGGGGACTTAGGTGCTACAAGGAATACGTCAGTTTCAGCATCAGCAACGATTTGGCCGAAGTGAACGTTGAAACCATGAGAGAACATAAGAGCTGCGCCTTTTTTCATGTTAGGAGCAATTTCTTCAGCATATACTTTTGCTTGAGTTTCATCTGGAAGCAAAATTTGAATGATATCAGCAAGCTTGGTAGCCTCACCAACGGAAAGCACTTCAAAACCGTCTTTTTTAGCAACTTCTGCTGATTTGCCCGGACGAAGGCCGATAACAACTTTTACGCCGCTATCGCGAAGGTTTTGCGCTTGCGCGTGGCCTTGGCTTCCATAACCGATTACTGCAATAGTTTTACCTTGAAGTACGCCTAGATCTGCGTCTTTTTCATAATACAATGTAGCTGACATAATAATAATTTCCTCCTTTAATTTAACCCTTTTGAGCGGGTGTTCAAAAGGACTATCGCTTGATCTTCCTCTTGAATACCCGCTCAAAGCGGGATATAGAACATTATAGCTTGCTTATAATAAAATTTCACTTCTATTAATTGCAGCGGCGATTTTATCTCGCATTGCCGCGGATCAATGCCGTTACGCCTGTACGTGAAAGCTCACGGATACCATATGGCTGCAGCAGCTCAATCATCGCGTCAATTTTACTTGTATCGCCGACGACTTGAACCATAAGCGAGTTAGTGCCGATATCAACTACCGCTGCGCGGAAAGTTTCCACCACTCCTAATATTTCAGGTCTTGCCGCAGGCTCGGCACTTACTTTAATAAGTGCCAGCTCGCGCGCAACCATTGGATTAGCGCTCAAATCGATTACCTTTATAACATCTATAAGCTTGTACAGCTGCTTCGTAACTTGCTCAAGCGTATGGTCATCTCCTTCTGTAACGATGACCATGCGCGACAAGCCAGGCTCTTCGCTGGCGCCCACAGTAATGCTCTCGATATTGAAGCCGCGGCGTCCGAACAAGCCAGCTACACGCTGCAATACGCCCGGCTGATCATTGACAATGACTGCGATCGTATTTTTCTTCATTCCGCATCCCCCATGATCATTTGGTCTATTGTGCTGCCTTGGGCAACCATTGGATATACGTTCTCATCTCTGCGGACTACGAATTCCACTACCGCCGGCCCCGGATGGCGAAGCGCTTCTTCCCAAGCCGTTCTTGCTTCCTCTTTGTTGGTAGCACGGAAGCCTTTAACGCCGTAGGCTTCAGCAAGCTTGACAAAATCCGGGCTTCCGGCAAGGTCAATATGACTGAAGCGATTTTCATGGATCAACTCCTGCCATTGACGAACCATGCCTAGCACCTGATTGTTCAAAATAACGACTTTAACCGGAATATTGTTAATCGCGCAAATCGCGAGCTCCTGCGCGCACATTTGCATACCGCCGTCACCATTAATAGAAACGACTACACGATCCGGATTAGCCATTTGTGCGCCGATCGCTGACGGGAAGCCAAAGCCCATTGTGCCAAGTCCGCCCGAGGTTACCCAGGAGCGCGGCTTATTGAACTTGTAATATTGAGCCGCCCACATTTGATGCTGACCGACATCTGTCGTTACGATAGCGTCACCGCCAGTTGTATCATGGATCATCTCCACCACCCATTGCGGTTTAAGCTCATCTTCGGAATCAATATAGCTGAATGGATACTGCGCTTTGGAAATTTGAATCTGCTCTCTCCACTCATCAGCCAGGTCAGCGCGCTTAGCCAATTTATTAACTTGCTGCAGCACCGTCTTAACATCGCCGACAATAGGAATGTCCGTTGGCACGTTTTTGCCGATTTCCGCAGGATCAATATCGATGTGAACGATTTTGGCCAGCGGAGCAAAGCCGGACAGCTTGCCTGTTACGCGGTCATCAAAACGAGCTCCGATGTTGATTAGCAAATCTGCTTTTTGTATAGATGTATTCGCTGTGTAGGTACCGTGCATGCCTGGCATGCCCAGCCACAAATCGTTGCCGCTCGGGAAGCCGCCCAAGCCGAGCAAGGTCGTTGTAATTGGAATTTGTGTTTTTGTAGCAAACTCAAGCAGCTCCTCATGCGCGCCGGAATATACAACGCCGCCTCCTGCAAGGATGAGTGGCCGTGAAGATTGCTCAATCGCTTTAATGAGCTTTTCAACCTGAAGCTTATTAGGCGATACAGTCGGATTATAACCGCGGATGTTAACATCATTGACAGGCTTGAACAGCGTTTTCGCCGCCGATACATCCTTCGGAATATCGATAAGCACCGGACCTTTGCGGCCCGTATTGGCAATATGGAAAGCTTCATGAATAACGCGCGGCAGATCCTCTACCTTGCGCACCAGATAGCTGTGCTTCGTAATCGGCATCGTAATGCCAGTAATGTCCGCTTCTTGGAAAGCATCGGATCCAATCAAATGCGACATGACATTCCCTGTAATAATAACCATTGGTACAGAATCCATATATGCCGTCGCAATACCCGTTACAAGATTTGTTGCACCTGGGCCAGATGTAGCGATACATACGCCTACCTTTCCGCTTGCGCGGGCATAGCCGTCAGCCGCATGGATAGCGCCTTGCTCATGTCTTGTAAGTACGTGATTGAAATCGGGATTACCGTGCATTGCATCGTAGATGTACAATACTGCACCGCCAGGATAACCAAATACACAATCCACACCTTCAAGCAGCAAACTGCGCAGCAATATCTCCGATCCAGATATTACTTCAGGCTTTGACATTTTTTCAATTAACTCTTCTTTCGACTTTAGCGTTACATCTTGCGTTGCCATCAGTCATCCTCCTCTCAAAGAAAAACAAAAAAACCTTCCATCCCTCAAGCTTCAATAATAAAGCTATGAGGGACGAAAGGTATGCTTCCGTGGTACCACCCAAATTCGTTACTCATCTCTCGACAAATAACCTCAGCAGGTTAGAACAAACATTATTGTTCTACCTATGGCACTTTAACGCTTGCCTTGCGATTTCCCCTAATACGCATAACTTGACATGAGATGCTTTTCAGGGAAACAGCTCCGAGGTGAGCTCGTAGAAAAGGGGTTTTGGCGATGGTTTCAGCTACTCCAGTCGCTCTCTGGTCAAAATTGCCCTTAACACTTCGTCCTCATCATTGCCGATTCACTATTGTCCACTTGCTAATAAGCAAGAGAGAATGTAATACTTTAGACCATTATATGCCGATAAAGAGCGTTCGTCAAGCTTTGCTTTGCGCTTTGCATGCTCTAATTTCTATTATATACATAATGCTCAAAATCATCCATGCCGTCAATACTTTTATAGCACGCCGTGCTTTTTTACAGGCTGGTCACAAGGATAAACGGCTCCGCCGCCCTTCGCATGAACGAAGGAGACGCGTTTACCGATGAAGTATAGGAACAGGTGTAAGGTGAAAACTTATACTTTTCTATATTTTTAAACACGCTGTTCTTCCCACTTAATCAAAATCCGCCGAAGCCGCCTTTAAAGCCGGGCCCCCCAAAGCAGCCCCCGCCGCAGCCCCCGCCGCAGCCGCCACAGCCAAAGCCTCCGCAACCACAGCCTGAGAAAGCCAATGCTCCGATCGCAACAATACTGAATAACGCAAGTGCAAAAATGAATTTCGTCTGTACGGTTTTGCCGCGTGATTTTTTAATCGGAGCCACATACATTGTGTTACCTTGTATTCGTATTAGCTTGCCTCGGACGACAGATCCGTCTTGGCGCACGGCGTAGATGGATTTTCCAATCAATTTGCGTACCTGCTTTTTTGATACCTTACGCATGCATAATCCCTCCTTTTCCGTTGTTCTTCAACGTATGTACAGGAAGGGACATTTGCTTGTATGTTTGTCCGCGCACCAGCAGGAAACAATAAAAAGGGCTGTCTAATCGTCAAAAATAACGAACAGACAGCCCTTATCACAGCCTAGCAATTAGGCATTAACTTTTTCTTTTGCAACATTAGCTAGCGAGTTGAACGCGCTAATATCGTTAACGGCAAGATCAGCAAGGATTTTGCGGTTAACTTCAACGCCTGCAAGGCGAAGGCCATGCATAAATTTGCTGTAAGACAATCCGTTAATGCGGGCAGCCGCATTGATACGAACGATCCAAAGTCTGCGGAAATCGCGCTTTTTGTTGCGGCGATCGCGGTATGCATACATCAAAGATTTGTTAACTTGCTCTTTAGCTGTTTTAAACAGGCGATGCTTCGAACCGAAGTAGCCTTTAGCTAATTTTAAAATTCTATTACGACGACGAGTGCGGACAAATCCGCCTTTAACTCTTGCCATGAAAGGAACCCTCCTGTAGGTTAATGTTACTTAACTGATTATTATTTCAAGTTAGATAGCTGTTGTTGAATGCGGCGAACGTCGCCAGCTGCCATCAAAGGCTGAGTTGCAAGAACACGCTTTTGGCGGCCAGACTTATGAGAAAGCAAGTGGTTTCTGTAAGCTTTATAGCGTTTCACTTTACCAGTACCGGTAATTTTGAAGCGGTCTTTCAGACTGCTATGAGTTTTCATCTTAGGCATCTCTCAGTGATCCTCCTTAAATTCTTCAAAAATTAGTTGCTGTTTTTTGGTGCCAAAATCATAATCATGCTCCGGCCTTCCAGCTTAGGAGCGCGCTCAACATTGCATATTTCGGCAACCTCTTTGGATAGACGCTCCAAGATGCGTTGACCGATTGCTGCATGAGTAATCTCGCGGCCGCGGAATCGCACTGAAGCTTTTACTTTATCGCCTTCATTAAGGAACTTGACTACATTACGGAATTTCGTCTGATAGTCATGCTCCTCGATATTCGCGCGGAACCAAACTTCCTTAACGTCAACAACCTTTTGGTTTTTACGTGCTTCCTTTTCTTTCTTCTGCTGTTCATAGCGGAACTTGCCATAATCCATAATACGACAAACCGGCGGTTTAGCTGTTGGAGCTACGTTTACAAGATCCAGGTTGGCATCAGCAGCCAGCTGAAGTGCTTCGCGAAGCGGCTTAATCCCAATTTGTTCCCCTTCTGCCCCTACAAGACGTACCTCTCTAGCTCGAATTTCATCATTGATTTGATGTTCTCTGCTAATCGTGTGACACCTCCAAATAGAATAGTTACGATACAAGGATAAACGACTCATCTTCCTTCGCTTGAACGAAGGAGGCGCGTTTACCGATGAATATAGGAACGGGTATAAAGTGACAACTTATACTTTCCTATATTTTTAACAAGCCTATACGGCTTAATGTTTGCAACAAGTAAGAACGTCCCTGTCGTCCATTGCCAAGGACGTGCGGTTGCTTGGACCATTCTAACATTCCTCAAGAGCATTAGAATTCAAAAAAGCGCGAGTTCACAAGAACCCGCGCTTAATAACCGTTAATTATTATGCCTTCCTGCCAAACCAAGCTTGATGCTCAAATGGCAAAGCATATATTGTGATCGATTATCGCTAACCAGACAGCTTAGCCGAAAGGTGAGAAGCGGGTGCTTCTGCTTGTGCGTATATCCTATTCAACTGTTGTACTGGATTAATGTATCACAGTTCAACATTGATTGTCAATGCTTTTACTTTATTTTATTCAGGTGCTATAGATTACTTGCTCTGTACCTCTTCAATTCGCAGAACGCGGGTATGCTGTGTGTGGCTCCACGTTTTATTGTTCTGGGTGAAAAAGGCATAAAGCGTAATCGGCCACCATGTTATCAGGAATACCGGCAGCGTCAGCAGATGGGCATACATCCTTTTCGATTTGACACTCTCCAGCTTCAAAGCAACCGGGAACTGCAGCACTGTCGCTATTACAGCAATTGCAACGAGCCACCATGGCAAATGCTCATAAATCGATTGAATGACGTTAGGCCCCGGAATGGCGATGTCTATCCACAGCCAAATTGTCAGCAGGAAGCCAAGTAAAGTATTATATACCGAAATAGTATATATAGCTGCGTCAAATTTCGTAATATTCCGCTCTTTAATACTTGCCCAGAGCAATGGAAAAAAATAATTCCGCGCTACATTGAAATGACCCTGCATCCAGCGAAGCCGCTGCTTGGCAGACGCGCGAAGCGACATCGGCTTCTCATCGTAAACCTTGGCATCATAATTAAGGACCGGATAGATGCCGCGCTGCACGCAGCGCATGGAAAATTCCAAATCCTCAACCAGACTGGTTGCGCCCCAACCCATTTCCTTCAGCAGCTTGGAATCAAAGCACATTCCCGTACCGCCCAAAAAATTGCTCATATTAAGGTTCTTACGGGAAAGCTGCCATAATCGGTTGCAATACCAGTACGTTATGGCGTATGCGGCTGTAATCCATGAATCTTCAGGATTTTTCGTATCCAAATAGCCTTGGATCACTTGCTTGCCCTCACATAAATCATCATTCATATGGCGCAAGAAATCCTGTGCAACCAAATTGTCTGCATCAAACATTACAACGGCATCATATTGCTTCGGCATGCTCCACAATTCTTTAAGCATCCATTCAATTGCATAGCCTTTGCCGCGCTGATTCGCATTCGTGCGCACACAAGCGTTCACGCCATGCTCTCTTGTTATTTCAGCAGTACGGTCTGTACAATTATCGCAAATAACGAAGATATCGTACAGTTTGTTTGGATAATCAAGCTTTTTTAAATTTTCGATCAATGCGCCGATAACCTGCTCTTCATTATGAGCTGCAACGAGCACAGCGAATGTTTTTTTAGGAGCATGCTTTTTCCGGCTTTTGTTTTTCATCAGTCCAAACATGGATAAGCCGAACTGATATACAGCAATAAAAACGAGTAACACTTGAAGCACTACAAAAATTACTGAAAAAATCATATGGCTCTGCCCCCTAGACCCTTTCTCTGTTTGCATCATCACTCCTTCAAGAAGGAGGCGGCAATTTTTTGTACAGAGATTTTTGTTATTGTTCCCCTTGTTTACATTTCCATCACAAAAAGAAGTTGTGATCAAATTTTCCACGCAAACGACTTCTTTGTCAAAATTGGAAATTGACTTGTTTTTGTTTTTTTTGGTTAGAAAAACGCTTGCATGGCTATAAAACAAAATGCATACCCCTATTTTCTTCTTCTCAGTCTTATTCTCAACCATTTCCTGTTTTTTTAGCACTATTATCCTAAAAAAATAGCGGAGTATGATAAATCTTTAATATTGTGCTTCTTTTCTATGTTTTTTAACAATAAGTTTATACTCAACTAACCAATGCTTGATACAATATAACCATGAAGCAGCAGAATGAAACACCTTTCTGCGCAAATGAAAAATTAATTTTATTTTATGGAAATGCATCTTAAAGGAGATGAGCGGAGCATGAACAAGTGGAGTGCTAGGATACAAGCGGGAGAACGAGGCTTATTTGCCGTTGCTCATCGTAGAAGCTCTAATCCATTCATCGATAGGTGGCTGCATTTCATCACACATGCAGGCGGAGCGACATTCACTTTATCCAGTTCATTGCTCTTAGCTTGGCTGGCCCAAGACAGCTGGAGACTTTCGGCATGGCATGCTTTCGCAGCCGTTGTGCTTAGCCATCTTCCTGTATTTATAATTAAACGGGTCTTCAAACGGCTCCGGCCTTATCAGGCGCTTGAGCAAGTGTATACGGTAAGCAAGCCGCTAAAAGACCCTTCCTTCCCATCTGGACACACGACTGCGATATTTGCCTGGCTGACTCCGTTCGTGCTGGGCAGTGGTGCCGCTTGGCCGCTTGTATGGCCGCTGGCGGCGCTGCTAGGTTTATCCGTTGCCTGGTCAAGAATTTACCTGGGTCTTCATTATCCGTCGGACGTTGCAATGGGCTGTATAATTGGGGTTGGCTCCGCGATCATCGTCGTACAGTTAAGCCTCCCTTTCCCGCTTTAATTGCATCGCTGTCACTTAAAAAAGGCTGACCTGCTGTAGTTGATCTACAGCAGGTCAGCCTTTTAATACTAAATGAGTAATAATTAATGAAATAATTGCCCTGATAATCGAACCTTTTTTCCTTTTTCTTCTAGACGAAGCACGATTTTATTTATTGTTTGCCTGGCTGTTTGGTCCCAAATATGCGCCTTTTCAAAATCCAGACATACTTTCCTGGATTCATCCGCAAAATCTATCCGCTCCAGTAAAGCATCGCTGGATACAAAAAACAGCTGCCCCTGCACGCGATAAATCAACTCATCCTTATGTTGTTCCTTATATACTTGCAATTGTGTGGCTGAGCGGTAAGCATACAGAAGCGCACTGACGATCACGCCGACCAATACGCCGATTGCCAAATTATGAGTTGCAACTACAATAGCAATCGTCAACAGCATAATAAAGGTATGGGCTGCCGGCTTCCTTCGAATTTGCACAAAATATTTCCAGTCGAAAATTTCCATACAAACCATGATCATAACGCCTACTAGTGCAGCAATTGGAATAATGTTCAAAATATCATCCAAAATAAATACAAGCAGCAGCAGCATCAAAGCCGCCACAAGCGTTGAAAGCCTTCCCCGGCCGCCTACTTTAATATTAATTGCCGATTCCGCAATCAATGCGCAGCCTGCCATTCCGCCAAAAAAGCCTGTTACCGTATTGGCGATGCCTTGCCCTCTCATTTCCTTATCCTTGCTCGTCTTTGTATCGGTCATTTCATCAATGATAGTTTGTGTAAGCAGTGTTTCAGAATAACCGACGATCGCCAGCGATAAAGCTGTAGGCAAAATAATCCATAGCGTCTCCCACGTATAAGGGATCATTGGAATATGGAAGAAAGGCACTGCGGGTTCGATCGTAGCCAAATCGCCTACCGTTTGCAAATTGCCGTTCATGAGCATCGCCGCAATCGTCATGAAAGCTACCGCTATAAGCGGTGACGGAACCGCTTTGAAAAACTTAGGAATAGTGTAGATGATGATCAATGTGCCGATGACCATCGCATACATAAGCCAGGATTGACCGTCAAAATAACGAAGCTGCGCAATAAACACCAAAATGGCCAGTGAATTAATAAATCCGGTGACGACAGAATGGGGTACGAAGCTCATCCAGCGTCCCATCTTAAGTACGCCCATTAAATATTGAAGAAGGCCTGTTAAAATCGTAGCTGCAAATAAATATTCAACGCCTTGCTGAGCGACTAGCGCCGTCATAAGCACCGCCATCGACCCAGCGGTGGTCGAAACCATGCCTGGCCTGCCGCCAAAAAACGAAATTAAAATCAAGATGGAAATAGAAGAAAATATGCTGATCATCGGATTCACGCCCGCGATGAAGGCAAACGCCAACGAATCTGGAATTAGCGCTAGGACAGTCGTAATGCCGGCTAATATATCGGCTCTCACATTCGAGAACCAGTTTTGCTGTATTCGGTCAAGCATCAAAAAGCTCCTTTATCTGTCTGTTATTACATAAGCTGCTTGCCCGGCATTGCAATAGCCAACCGATTCGCCAGCATAAGTAAATTCGCATAACTCATTTTTGTACTACAGCATTTCATTATAGCATTCTAGCAAAAAATATAAATATCCCAGCATTAAATTTTTATAGACTGCCGCTTCTCCAGTATCAATCGTAAGCATGCAAAAAGCCCTCCTTGCAGTAGAAGCATCCAGCTTTACTGCTAAGGAAAGGCTTTGAAATTTAACAAGTGCAGCTCCGAAACAGCTATGTGATACTAATTCTAAATTATCGGTATCTGATCTTATTTGGATACGAAAGGATTGCCAGCTTCCCAAAATCGATAGGGAAGATCCTTGGCCTCGCCGCTGTTCGGAATGCCGATTCTTGGTCCAGCCGCTATCTGCTCGACAGCTCTGCCGTCTGCAATATAGAGCGGGCGCTCACATAAACTCGAGCCGTAATCCGTCATATCGATGCCCAGCGCTTTCGTTAATTTCCCCGGTCCGCTGGTCAAGTTATGAAGCTTCATGCCGAGTCCGCGCCGTTCTTCCATCAGCTCGATGCCGATATACGGCTCCACCGCCCGGATCAGCACCCCTTCCGGCGTGCCTGCCGGCTGGCATACAATATTAAGCAGGCAATGCGTATGCATCGTATGCGTGTATGCATGCCCTGGCGGACCATAAAGCACCTCGGTTCTTGCCGTTCTGCGATTGCCAAAGGCATGTGCAGCCCGATCAGTTAAACCTTTATAAGCCTCAGTCTCGACGATCCAGCCTGCTGCTATCCCCTGCTCGGTTTCCTTCACAAGCAGCATGCCCAGCAAAGCTTTGGCCATTACTATTGTTTCTCTTTGAAAAAACTCCGCCTCCACTGGCTGCAGCTGCATCCATCTCACTCCCAGAAAATTTTATTTATTATAACATTCTGGGACAAGGATTGAAATTATGGAACGAATATGCGCTGCAGCAAAGCTGCCGCTTCAGCTCTTGTTGTTATGCCGTGAGGAACGAATTTATGCTCGGTGCGGCCGTTGATCAGCTTAAGAGTTGTTGCCGCTCTTACGTAGTCAAGCGCCCATTCGGATATTTCCGCTTCATCGCTAAAAGCCGTCAGCTTGCTGCCGTCAAGCTCTCCGCCAAAGTTGATAGCATATGCGCGCATTAATATAACAACCATTTCTTCTCTTTTTATGCTGCCATTTGGATCAAATTTAGCTTCGCTCTTTCCTTTAACAAGACCCGCCGCTACTGCCTTGGCTACAGCTTCTGCATACCAGTCGTCCTTCGATATATCGGTAAATGCCAATTCCGTTCTTTCTTCAAGCTTTAGTGCTCTTACAATTAAAGAAGTAAACTCTGCTCGGGTAATCGAGCGCTCTGGCGAGAAGGTCGACAGGCTCGTGCCTGTAATCATATGCTTTGCAGCCAGCAGCTCAATAGCCTCTTTTGCCCAATGCGACTCAGCTACATCAGTAAAAAACTTATTGTATTCCAGGAATGCATACTTGCTGAAATGGTAAATACTAGCGGAAAGTACGCCATTTTGCACGGTTCCGCCTATAAATTCTAAGCTGCCATTATCTTTGATATAATAAGCTCCAGCCCGCTTCGGATTCAAGCTTGAATCCAGCTTTACATGAATAGCAAGCGGCTCCTTGAACTGCGCCAGGCTTATGCTATTTCCATCTTTGGCAACCCAGGTAAGACTAAAATCATATATGCTGCCTGCTAGCGAAGCAGAGCTGAAGCGCGCCAGCTGTTCCATCAGTTTAGCAGCCGCATCCCCGGTCAGCTTAGCTATATTCAGCTCAATTAAACTGTCTGCCAGCTTTGTGCTATCTGCTTGCTGCAGCAATTGCTCCAGCACTGACGAAGGTATATCCAACATGAAATCCTCTCTTTGCAGCTGCAAGTGTTTCGAACCAAGCACCTCGGCTGCATTTACAGGCAAAATAATTTGATTGACAGATTCAGGAACGGCAATGAGCACTGCTTGATCGCCCGAAGCTTGCTGCAACGCTTTGCTGCTTATAACAAGCTGCTCCCCATTTACATTAATGCCAGACGTGTCTATCACGATAGGAGGACCGCCTATACTTGCAGCCTCAAGCGCCGCTATCTTCGCCTCGGCAGCAGCCAACACATTTAGATTCGTTATATCTTCTTCCAAGGCGCCTAATTCGATAGCTTCCACTACTTTCGCCCGTGCTGCAGCTACAGCCGCTTTATCTGACAGCTTGATTGCTGCAGGCAAAGCATCGATCGCTGCGATCGCTTGATCAATCGCCAGCTCAAGCTCAGTCGCTTCCCGCCAATTGATTTGGTATTTCAGCGAAGATTTTCCGTCGGGCGCAGTTACATGAATCTGAATACCACGATCAGCCTTGCGCCGGTCATCAACGCTGACTGTCGAGCCTGCTTGCGCCGGCGAAGCTTCAATAACGGCTGAGCCTAAAGTCTTCAGCTCATAATTCAAAATACCCGGCGAGAATCCTGTCATCGCTTTCCCGTCTACAGTTATGGAGGACAATGTTGCATCCGTTTGCGGAATCGCAATTTTGGATAAGCTGACCCCTGCATCCGGTGCGTAATAAATGCTTCCATCGATGCCAATCGTCATACTGTTCAAGAAATTGTCCACGATCACTTTATATTTCAATGTCTCTGGATCGATTGCAATAATTTTGCGCGACAGCGTCGTATACAGCATGCCGTCTGGCGCCCATCTCAGATGATATGGCATCCATTTGCTAGTATTATAAGTGCTTGGACGGATCACTTTGCTTTTTACAATTTCCATCGTAGACACATCCATAGCAAAAATCGTTCCTTCAACAGCGCCCCAAAGCAGTCCATCCGGACCGAAGGACAATTCACCAATCATTTTTGGCGTTTTATCAATGCCAGGAATATTCAAGGTTAGCTCTTTAATTTTTCGCTCGCCTTCCACATCCCAAACAAATAGTTTTGCTTCAGGCTCGGAAGGATCTATGCCTAGTCCTCCCCATACTGAGGTACCGCCATATAACAACCCATCCTTATAAGCGAGGCCAATAATGCTCTGGTTATTTACAACTTGATCGTATTGGGACCAGGTATCTGTTTGTTCCTCATATATAGCCAGCGCGCCTCCCAAAACTCCGTAATCCGGCACAGTGCCTACGAATAGCTTGTTATCGCCGGACGTAATGGCAAATGGGCGGTCCTGGTGCGAGATTTGATACTCCAGCTCCGGGTTTTTGTTAAGCTCGACCGGCTTTTTCGGATCAAAGCTGTACATGACAGCTGCAACATAAGTACCGTAATAAACTTTATCATTCAAAAAGCCGATTCCTTCCGGCTGGGCAAATGAAGATATATTCACATCGATTTGATTCGTAAAAGGATTATAAATGCTCATGCCGCGCTGATAACCGCCCATATACATTCTGCCGTCAATTCCCGTCTCAACGCCTTGAATGCGTACAGGCTGCGGATCAATCTCAAGCTCGATAAGGCTTACCCAATTATCAACAGGGTCATACAGCATGTATTCCCCATATTGCGTAACCATTGCAAGCACCAATTTCCCAGCCTTTTCGCCGCTTTTTGGCGTAATCCAGGACAGATCCTTGACACGCGTCGTATCCGGCAACGGAATCGAAAGTTGAATCTCGGTCGATTTCTTCGCCGCAATATCATATTTATATAGCTTTGTTAAATATTTATAGTAAATCAAATTCGGGTCTTCAGGATAAGGCTCCGAAATCATATTGCTGTATTGGAATTCACTATCAATCGTATTCGTATCCAAATCCAGCACGACCATGTTAATTGTACTTACAGATACGAACAACTTATTTCCAACTTTAAAGACATCAGCAATCGAATTTGTTTCTCCGCTGTGGCCTGGAATTTGGATTTCTGTTTTTTCACCTGTAACACGATCCACTTTAAATAATTGCACGGTCGTTCCAAGACCTGCGTAAATATACTGCTCATCTACAGCAATTCCGCGCACATATTGTTGGCCCAGCTGGACCGTTCCGTAGCTGCGGAACTTCTGGCTCGCGATATCATACTCAAACAGCTTTCCGTGCGTCTTACTGTTATAAGTGCCGCCGTAAATTTTGCCGTCTATTTCTTCAATATCCCACACCCAATTGTCAGCCGTGTTGTAGCCAAGGCTTTCCACCCGCTTCTCCGCCGGCAAATAGCGATACAGCTTGCCATCCCCTGTACCTGCAAAATAAACATTTTTATCTGAGCCGACTGTCATCGCCCACGTGGCCTCGGTATTCGGAATATCCTCTTTAAATTTCATAACTCCAGTTTCCCCGTCCAACACGTAAAAGGTTCCTGGCAAACCATTCGTCACGAAATATACTTCATTCTCGCCCTCGGCATTTGTCTGAACAGCCCCAGCTTGCCCTAAATTCACTTTAACCATGGGACCAAGATCTACTGGTGCGCCATAATTACGATCAAGGGGTTCTTCAGGAGGCAGCAGCGTAAAGGATAGATCATCGAAATATGCCTCCGTGTTGCTGACTCCGCCAGAATATAGCGCAATTTTGGCATATGCTGCTCCGGCCGGAACAGTAGAAAACATGCTCATTTCGGTCCACACTTTATTGCCGAGCGTTACAGCGCCAAACGAATCGGTTTTCGCATCCAATTGCGTACCTTGCGAAGAGTAATAGTATACTTCGCCTACAATATTGTGCGACTGCTCAATCACGTAGACATATGCCGATGAATAAAGTGAATACCCTTCCTTGACAGCAAATTTATCGCTCATAACACGCAATCCGTCTTGATCGGAAGCATCTTTGAAATACAGGCTTTGCGGCGCGCTGCGGTAAACTTCTGTACTTAACTCAAACTGTCCATTTGTGCCGCTTCCCAGCGTCCAGCCCGGGATGCCGCCATTGTCAAGCGGCAAGTCAAAGCTCGGGTTGTTCAGTTCAGTCGGAATTTCTTCCGGCGGCGCTGGCGAATCAATATTAACATTGAAATCATCTACATAAAGCTTCGTTATGCTGGGAAATCCGGAATACAACCCGACTTTTATATAGGCGGTATTAGCAGGGGCTGTACCTGAAACCTCCAGTAGCTTCCAATCTTTTACCGGCACGCTTCCTTTGCCGTAGTTTAGAAAGGCGATCGTTAATTCTTGATCCGCGTCATTATAGAAATGAATAGCAGGCTGAACGCCATGAGATTGGTGTGCGGAATCCAGTTTATACACATAAGCCGATGTTGTAACTGTATCCCCCGCTGAAACGGCTATCGGGTTGCTCAGAACGCGAAAATGACCCGTTCCAGGAACACCGGAAGAAGAAGGGCTACCTTCTGTTTTATCCCAAAAAAGCATGCTATAATTGCCATTTCTCTTTATATCGCTACTAAGTTCTATCGTTCCATTTGCTGCTGTTGCAGGATCTACGCTCCAGCCGGGAATTTTTCCTTCTTCAAGCTCCAGCTCAAAATTTGGATTCAACAATTGCGATGCGGGCGTCTCCGCGGCCGCGACATGTTTCGCTCCAAAAGGGAGCGCTCCCAAAATTAGAGTAAAACAAAGAGCGATAGCCGTCCAGCATGTTAATCGATTTTTCTTCATCTCGTCACTTCCTTTTTAATTATTAAATCACAAAATAAAATGTCGTTTGCCTCCTTCATACTTCAGTATAACTACTGTATCATATCTGTATCATATCTTTCATGATACATGACTTTAGTAAGCGCTGTCAACGCGGTTTTTAAAGGAATTTTGGACATTATAAACGTTATTACTTATAATGATGTAAATAATTAACTGTCGCATTACCCATTATGAAAGGAAGAATATCGTTGCAATCTAAACCCAGCCGTACTACATTTCGCGATCGTTTGGAAGAAATGGTTCATTCGCTGCGCACTGAAATCGTTACAGGAAAATGGCAAGGCGGCGATTTTCTCCCATCCATCCAGCAGCTTGGCAAACAATATGCATTGAGCATCAATTCTGTTCAAAAAGGGCTCGACCAGCTTGTCGCAGAATCGCTAATCGAACGTCTGCCCCGAATCGGCATCCGAATCAAGGAGCGAACGGAGCACGCCGTTATTACAATTACGATAGGCTACTATCCTTCGTTAAACAGTGACGCTGATTTTACAAGCTTAATCGAGCTCTTTCAAATCAAATACCCGCATATTCACGTACAAACTATACCGCTTCAATATGAGAATTATTATGAAACGACAAGCTATTACTTAAATAATGAAATTGTAGACGTACTTGCTATTAACCAAATCAATTTTCAACAATATGTCGAACAACATGATAATCTGGGTGAAATCTTTGAGCCAATATCAGCAGCTTCAAGCATCTATCCCTACTTGCCTTCCCTGTTCCAGCAAAACAATCAGCTTTATGCTCAGCCGTTCATCTTTTCGCCGGTCATTTTATGTTATAACAAAAAACAGCTGCAGGAGCAGCAGATGCCAGAGCCTTCTCACGATTGGACGTGGGCGCAATTTATGGTTTTTATCCATGAGCTTGAAAGAAAAGACCCTACAAAGCTTGCTTTCTACTTTTATCCTGCTACAAACAATAGATGGCCTATCTTTTTACTGCAAAGCGGCATAAATTTCCAGAATGACAAGAGCGAGAGAGCAGATTTCTCAGATTCTGCCGTTATAGACAGCATTCAGACCTGCTACGATCTGATTCATCGCCATAATCTGTTCTCTAATCTGCTGATGTCTGAAAATGATATAAATGTGGAGCAGCTGTTCGCTGAACAGAAGGTATCCATTATGATGACGACCTATTTTAACTTAAATAAGACGCAGCATATTGATTTCCCGTTTGATATCGCTCCGCTGCCCTATGTTCACACGCCGCGCACCTTGCTCCTCTCGATTGGATTTGCGGCAAACCGCAAGTCCAAACAGAAGGAAGCAGCCAAAGCTTTTATTAGTTTTATGGCCTCTTACGAGGCTATGCTCCATGTACGTCAGCGTACCTACAGCATTCCCGCGCATATGCAGGCCGCAGAGTGGGAGGGCGAGGAACGAGCCTACCGGCCGCAGCAGTTTGAACTGTACCGGCAAATCAGCCATACATTTGCTTCTTTATCCGACCTGCATTTAAAGCAGGATGAAAGCAAGCAGCTGTTAAATATAATGAACAGGTATTGGATGGGGATTGAGGAGAAAGAAACGCTGATCGCGCGATTAAAAAACGATTTAGGCGTTTATTGATGCATGATAAAAAAGGCAAACGTACAAAACTTATATAAAAAAGCTCTGTCGCATAAAAGCTGCTTTCCAGCACTTTTTACGAACAGAGCTTTTTTCGGTTGTAATTTCTTTTAAAAAGCCACGGATGAATTAACCATTTACAACTTCCCCACCATTAATATGCATCACTTGACCCGACACGAAGCTGGAGTCGTCACAACCTAAATACACATAGGCTGCAGCCAGCTCATGCGGCTGTCCTGCCCGCTTCATCGGCGTATCGGACCCAAAAGTAGTGACAGCCTGCGCGTCGAAGGAGGCAGGAATAAGCGGTGTCCAGATCGGACCAGGCGCCACTCCGTTTACTCTGATGCCGGCTCCGGCCAAATTTGCTGCCAGCGCTCTAGTAAAGGATACTACAGCACCCTTCGTAGAGGAATAGTCAATTAACGTTGGACTGCCCCGGTAAGCAGTTATAGAAGCTGTATTAATAATAGCAGCCCCTTGCTTCAAATGCGGCAAAGCAGCTTGAGTCAAAAAGAACATCGCAAATACATTTGTTTGAAAAGTTTTCGTTAATTGCACAGCTGTTATATCCTCCAGCTTTTGCTGAACATGCTGCTCTGCAGCGTTATTGACTACAATATCCAGCTTGCCGAATCTGTCGACGGCCTGCTTTATAGCTTGATTGCAAAAGGCCTGATCGCCCACATCGCCGGCGAGCAATAAGCATTGCCCTCCAAGCTGGACAATCGCTGCCTCCGTCTGTTTGGCATCCTCATGCTCGTTCAAATAAACAATGCATAGCGAGGCACCCTCCTTGGCGTAAGCAATGGCGACAGCGCGCCCTATGCCGCTGTCTCCTCCAGTAATAATCGCTACTTTGCCTGAAAGCTTTTCTGCAGCTTTGTAGCTTGCAGATTCGTAGACAGGCAGCGGATTCATTTGCGCCTCAATGCCGGGCTGCTGGTTTTGATGCTGCGGCGGAAATTGGGGCTGTTGAGCTTGAGAATTAGTCATAAAATCACTCCTTCTTACCTATATACCCCTACTATTTCCCAGTTAAACGACTATTACTCCTTGCACAAAAAGCTGAATGGTGCAGCTTGCTTTTGAACAATCATTTCTATTAATCAACATTATCGCTATTTCCTAAAGCTCCGCGACAATAAAAAGCCTATGAGCTGCTCTGACCGATCCAGGCTGCTCATAGGCGATATAAAACCGATTGCTATTTATTTGATAATGCCAAAATAAGTGCGAAGCGCATCCTTATACTCTTCTTCCGTGCTTGGCGTAAACGTGTCAACACCTTGGTCGGTGAAAATTCGAAATTGATCGCCGGCGATCGTATTGCGTCCTTCCCTGGTTCGTACAGCTGCCATTTTAACCTGGGTAAAGATGGAATCTGGCGCATGCTCACACCAATAAGATGCCATATAATAGTCCTTCGCTAATTGAGGCTCTTCGGTAAAAGAATAAATGCGGCTCCACTGCCCGTGATTCAGCTCGCACAATACCCAGCCAAAGTATGCGTCCCGCTCCAAACGATAGCATTCATCTCCTTGCTGGCATTCTTTTAGCTCCTCCATTAACACTGGCGTTCGGGGAACAATGCCACCTACGCCTACATCGCATAAGTACTTTTCATCATTCAATTCCACCATAATGACATGATGACGGCGCTTCGGCGGCGTATTCGGCTCGTCCCGCCAAAAACGGGCGAACAAATCCGTTACCTTATAGCCAAGCTCTCGAAGCAGCCAGCCGAATAAGGCGTTCAGCTCAAAGCAGTAGCCCCCGCGTCTGCGCACAACGATTTTGTCATATAAGTCCGAAATTTCAAGGGAAAGCGGAACGCCATCCAAAATATCCAGATTCTCGTATGGCACCGTATGAAGATGGCAATCTTGAAGCGCAAATAAAGTCGTTTCACTTCCGTCTAATGGACCCGAATAACCAATTCTTTGCAAATAAGCATCAATCTGAGGAGTAGGCTTACCTTTTTGTTCATTCATCGCATTATCTCCTTTGATTATGGCACGGCAATGGCTGCCTTTCCCACAGCTAACCAGATGTGCTTTGCTTTTTTTAATTGTTACAAAGGTCAGTGCTTGTCCTTTTCCTCGCGGTGCTTGCGCAGCGCTTCTGCCCCGATTACAGCCTCCAGACGGTAAATCGGCATGCCTTGCTCCATAAATTTCATTTCGTATTCTGTAAAAACAAGATCCTCACGCGGACCGTCTTTATGCAGATGCAAAGAAATATTTCGCAGCACAAGCTCCAAATCAGTAAACGAGTTAAGTGAAAACTCAAACAAAGACATCGAATCGGTTTTGAAATGGATTTCTCCACGATCATTAAGAATTTGTATATATTTTTTCAAAAAGTTTTGATGCGTCAGCCTGCGTCTTGCATGCTTGCTCTTTGGCCAAGGATCGCTAAAGTTCAAATGAATGCGCTCCAGTTCACCGGGCTCGAACATCGTTTCGATATGTTCAATATTAGCACGCAGCAGCGCTAGATTTCGAGCTTCAGAAATGCCAGCCTCCTCGCGTAAAGTACGGGCCTTTTCGCTTGCGCGGCGAAGCAGCTCATCGTATATATCTACACCGATAAAATTAATATCCGGATGATTTACGCTCATTTGTGCAATAAATCTGCCTTTGCCCATGCCAAGCTCTACATAAATCGGATTGTCGTTGCCGAAAAACTCGCGCCATCTTCCTTTGTACGCACTACCGTCGAGCACGACCAGTTCCGGTTGACTTTCCAGACTTTCTACTATACCTTTTCTACCTCTTAAACGCATACTGTTTTATTCCTCCAATTAAGATAACACTTAAGCATTCATTATAATGGCTTTCGTATAACTATTCTAGTTCTTTTCATTGTGCCTAACTACGTATCTTTTGTAAAGTTAATTTTAACCTTTATAATTTCAAAAAGAGCCGCTGCACATGGCAGCGACTCGCTTCATAAATCTTATATCAAAAGCTTTCCATACGTAAATCATGATTCTGCAGCATGCTTGGAAATGTCTTCAATGGCCATCTGCAGCTTCTTGCGTGCAGAGCGCTCGATCGAGCGATCCTCTTGAAACCTGACACCAGTTAACGCCATAAGCTCCTTCTTCGTGAGCTGGATTGTTATTTGTTCCTCGCCATTAGGCACCTTAACGTAATTACCCATAGAGCATCACCTCATCCATTCATTCATATATAGATTGGAATTCGCGACTAGTAATTGGAGAGAGCTGCGAGAACTAATATTGCATTAATATACTGATATTATAGCATATGATGTAAGGGTTTTCAATTTGCCTGCCGATTCAAAAAAAAAATTTCGCCGCTGCAACACCACGTTTCCAATAGCATTTATACATAATTTTCGTTAAAATATATTAGGTTGGAAGTGATTATAGAAAGGTGAATCTACGCCTCATGATTAATTTGGACGCTCCTATGCAGCCAAGCCTGTGGGGAGATAAAAGATTTCATACATGGAACTACGAAATGCGCGAGCAATTCGGCCAAAAAATATTCAAGGTCATGCTCGATGCCGGATTTACCTGTCCGAATCGGGACGGCTCCATCGCCAAAGGCGGCTGTACGTTTTGCAGCGCTCGAGGCTCAGGCGATTTTGCCGGCAGCAGACGGGATGATCTGGTCACTCAGTTCAATACGATACGCGACAGGCAGCATCAAAAATGGCCCAAAGCTCAATATATCGGCTATTTTCAGGCCTATACCAATACGTATGCTCCCGTTGAGGAACTGCGTGAATATTTTGAAGTCATTCTCGAGCAGCCCGGAGTAGTCGGCTTGTCAATAGCTACGCGCCCTGATTGCCTGCCTGACGATGTCGTTGATTATTTGACCGAGCTGAATGAACGTACCTACCTATGGATAGAGATGGGGCTGCAAACGATCCACGAATCGACTTCTGATTTAATTAATCGCGCCCATGATACAGCTAGCTATGAGGACGCTGTGCGTCGTCTGCGCGAGCGTAACATACGCGTATGCACGCATATTATTTACGGCTTGCCGCAAGAGACGCATGACATGATGCTCGAAACAGGACGCGCGGTGGCGCAGATGGATGTGCAGGGCATTAAAATTCACTTGCTACATCTTATGCGCAAGACGCCTATGGTGCGCCAGTACGAAGCAGGCTTGCTGCGCTTTCTGGAGCAGGATGAGTACATTAAGCTCATTATTGACACGCTTGAAATTTTGCCGCCACATATGATTGTGCACCGCTTGACTGGCGATGCGCCTCGAGATTTGCTGATCGGCCCGATGTGGAGCATGAAAAAATGGGAAGTGCTCAACAGCATAGACGCTGAACTGAAGCGGCGCGATACTTGGCAAGGCAAGCTGTGGGCACCGCCTGCGCAAACATAAACGTATAGCACGAATTAAAGGAGACTTGCAATGGGCTTTTTATCTGTACTCAGCACTGCGCATAAATGGATTGCAGAGCGCGCAGGTTCAGGTGATATTGTAATTGACGCTACCGCAGGCGGCGGAGTAGATACACTCGCGCTCGCGCAGCTTGTCGGCGCAAACGGCACGGTTTATGCGTTCGATATTCAACAGGAGGCGCTCGATCGCACAGCCAAACGGCTGGAGCCTTTTATTGAACAGCAGCACATTACCCGCCCGAAGCTTGTGCTTGACAGCCATTCCAGCATGGCTGATTATATTCCTCATATAGAGCATGGCAAAATTGCCGCTATCATGTTTAATTTAGGCTATTTGCCTGGCGGCAATGAAACCGTCATTACCGAGCCTGCAAGTACGATTGCTGCGCTGCAAGCTTCTCTGCAGCTGCTGCGCCGCGGCGGCATTATTACATGCATGCTTTACCCCGGCCATGAAGGCGGCCTTGAGGAAGCGCAGGCGGTTGAAAGCTGGGCTGCTGCACTGCCTACCGATCAAGCGCAGGCAGTCATTTACCGCCAGCTGCAGCGGGCCAATTCCCCTTATCTAATTGCAATTGAACGACGCAACGCATAGCTTAGTGGAATACGAGCTAGCTTGCAGCTAATTTTCTTAATGATTGAACTAATTCAACTTACTACTTAATTATGTAAAAGGAGCGAATTTCCATGACGATTAAACCTTATCCTTTGCAATTTAAAGCTGTAATGAAAGAAAGAATATGGGGCGGAAAAGCACTGGAGCGTTTTGGGCTGGAGCTGCCGGACGGCGCTATTGGCGAAGGCTGGATGATCAGCGACCACCCTAACGGTATTACTACCGTAGCCAACGGACCGCTCGCAGGCCAAGGACTGGATCAAATTCGCGAAGCCTACGGCAAGGAATGGTTTGGCAGAAGCGGCTTTTCAGAAAAAAACAGCCGCTTCCCTCTGCTCATCAAGCTGCTCGATTGCAATGATGATCTATCTATCCAAGTACATCCGAATGATCACTATGAGCAATTGCCAGCAGGCGAGCTTGGCAAAACAGAAATGTGGTATGTGCTGGACGCCAAGCCAGGCGCTCGCATCATATATGGCCTAAAGGAAAGTATAGACCGCGCCGCATTGGAGCAAGCAATTGCCAACGGAAGCATAACCGATGTGATGAACATCGTGCCAGTTGAGGCTGGTGATGCATTTTATATCCCGGCAGGCACGGTACATGCACTTTGCTCGGGTGTCGTAGTAGCTGAAATTCAACAAAATTCGGACACAACATACCGCCTTTACGACTACAATCGCCCGGGGCTTGACGGACAGCTGCGCGAGCTGCATATTGAAGACTCGCTCAATGTTATCGCCTACAATGGTGCGGGAGCGGCTCGCATGAAGACGGCTGCTGCCCAGCCGAATAATTGGCTGACCATTGCAGCTTCCCCTTACTTTTCCGTAGATAAAGGTGTTGTCGAGGCGGCTTGGACTTTATCGACCCATGCTTCAAGCTGTGTCATCCTAATCGTAGCCGAGGGCAGCGGGCTGCTGCGCTGGCCAGACGGCGTTATTGCAGCCAACGCTGGAGATTGCTTCCTGCTGCCGGCTACGCTTGGGCAATATGAGCTGGATGGTCATATGACTGTACTGCGAAGTATTATTCCTGACGTAAAGTAGTTGCAATATAAATATATAACAGCCAGTTGGACAAATTAATGAGCCATTGCCTGCAAACAAAAACACGTTAGCGCATTACGCGCTAACGTGAGCTAGTTCAAAGTTTGCATAGTAAAATGGACGGAAAAAGGACCAATAACGGAACCAGTGTCCGCGTAACAACAAAAATAGTGTTTAGGGTAAATAGCGGAACGAGTGACCGCCAAATAAACGCAAACGTTAGCTGAGCCCCCATCAGTGTTTGAAGTCGACAACTATCTGGACAGACGATCCGCTATTGCGCCGAAATCCCCTCATATGCTCATTAAAAGTGACACACGTTCCGCTATTGCACGAAAACTACCTAGAAATGGGCGGAAAAAGGGCCGATAACGGAACCAGTGTCCGCGAAACAACAAAAATAGTGTTTTTAAGGGCAAATAGCGGAACGAGTGACCGACAAATACTAACAAACGTTCGCTGAGCCCCACTGAATTTGAAGTTAACAACTATCTGGACACACGATCCGCTATTGCTATTTTGAGGTGGTGCCGACCAATTGTATATGAATTTTCATATACAATTGTGTTTTTCGGGGCATTTCAGCGTGATGTGTATGAAATTTCATATACATTGAGCCGTTTGGAGGTGACGCAGACCGATTCTGTATGAATTTTCATATACAATTGTGTTTTTTGGGGCATTTCAGCGTGATGTGTATGAAATTTCATATACATTGAGCCGTTGACCAGCACACTTTTGTAAAGGACAGGCTGCTACCATCATGTTTGAGGTTATCCATCATGAATCAGCAGCCTTTTTCTTTCATTAAACAGATGCCGGCTCAAGCATCTTCATAAAATAAGAAGGCTTGCCTTCCTGTTCCAGCGCGTACAATACGATCAGCAGCGTATTTTTCTGTTTATCAATTTCGCCCCGCTCCAGCAAAGCCGATAAATCAAATGGCATTCTTTCAATGACTGCATGCTTTTGAAGCTGCTTTTCATTCAACTGCAAGCCGGCAAACTCAGGAGATACCTGCTCAGGGAATTGTGCAAGCTCCTTCATATATTGGCTCCACTGCGACTTCTCCATTACATATGACCACCAAGCTTTGCGCGGCTTATACTTGTGGTTCAAGAAATAATCCAGCTGCATGAGGCCCAGCGCCGCATCCGCATCAAAGCGTGCTGCCGCCTGCGGCAGCAAACGTTCAGGCGCAAACATAGGAGTTTCCTCATTAATTGCTGCAAGCCCATCAGTCTCTTGCGGCAAGGTTTGCAAAAACAGCCATAGACGAGAGAATAAATCTTCCAGCTGGTGGCCGATTTTTTGCCACCCCTGGCTCTCCCAGTAATCGCCGAAAAGCTGGAAGAAGTCAAAAGGAGAATCGAATACTTGGTTGACTAAATAGTGAAGCGTATGATCCATCCGATGTGCGTTCCAATATTTCTCCAGCACGTCCTCAACCCGTTTTATACGAACGATATCACTAAACGGCATTAAGTCATTGCCAAGCATTTCATAGGGCGCTTGATCCATGTACACATAGCCCCACTTGTCTGCGTCTTTGCGCAGCCCCGTACCGCGCAGCATTTTTAAAAAGCCAAGCTGCAGCTCCTCAGGGCGAAGGGCAAACACATCGTTGAACGTGCCGCGGAACGTATCGTAGTTCTCAAGAGGCAAGCCGGCGATTAGATCCAAATGCTGATCTATTTTCCCCGAATCTCTTACCTTTGTAACCGTACGCACCAGCTTGTTCCAATTTTGCCTTCTCTGCACAGCCAGATTGGTAGGGTCATTCGTCGATTGAACACCTATTTCGAAACGGAAAATGCCCGGAGGCGCATGCTCTGCCAAATAATCAAGCACCTCTGGCCGCATAATATCTGCCGTAATCTCAAACTGAAATACACAGCCTTGATGATTTTCAATTAAAAATTTAAACATTTCGAGCGCATAGTCGCGCTTAATGTTAAACGTTCTATCCACAAACTTAATAAGCTTCGCGCCATTTTCAATCAAATACAACAGATCGGCCTTCGTTCTTTCTATATCAAAATAACGTACGCCAACCTCGATGCTGGAAAGGCAAAATTGACAGCTGAACGGACAGCCGCGGCTCGTTTCAAAATAAACAACTCTGCTTCCCAAATTTTCCAAATCCTCTTTAAAGCGATACGGCGATGGCAAATCATTCAAATTCAGCTTCGGTCTTGGAGGTGTAATATAAATCTCAGCCTGATTCTCCAGCTGCTTGCGATAAGCGATGCCGAATACCATATGATACTTATTGTCGCCTTCAATTTCGGTAAGCAAATGATTTAATGTTTCTTCTCCCTCGCCAATGATAATAAAATCAACCTCTGGCAATCGTTCCATCCAATATTCCGTATCATAGCTTACTTCAGGGCCGCCCAAAATAATTTTTATCTCCGGCTTGATTTTACGCAGCATATTAATGACGGTTATCGTCTCTTCAATATTCCATATATAGCAAGAGAAGCCGATCACATCAGGATTGCGGGAAAATAAATCGGAAACGATATTCATCGCAGGATCCTTTATCGTATACTCGGCTATTTCTATATCGAATTGATGGTCGCTGTAAGCCTTCAAACAGCGAAGCGCCAACGAGGTATGAATAAACTTAGCATTCAATGTTGATAAAACAACCTTCATAGTTATTGCCCTCACTAATCCTTGTATATAATTACTTTCATATCATTACATTGTACCGAATTATAGGACAAAAAAGAAGAGGCGCCTCATTCGCCCTTTCATCGAATTAAGCACCCCTTATGTTTGCTACCTCATCTGAATATACATTTGATCCTTAAGCTGCATGTCTATAACCGAATAACGAACTTTCCACGTTTCATTGCTCTGTGAAGCAACTTCCTGATCAGCAAGGCCGCGCGGTTTGAAACCGTAGCTGCGCTCGAAGTAGATCTTCATCTGAATGGTATCCTTTGGCAGCATGCGATGAAGCTCATGTCCCAGTTGGATCGACCATAGCTTAAGCTCTTCCTTAGCTGCACTTCCATAGTATAAATAAAACAATGGATCAATATCAGCTGTCAATACGATCCAGCCTTCATGATCACGCTGTGCCTGCCAATTGGAAAACTTGGCTGTGCCATGAGAAGTATTGACGGAAGCGTAGTGTTCCTTCAAAATCGCTTCCAGCTCAGATAAAGGCTTGCCTTCCAGCGAAGCTGGCAAGGTATGCTTCAAATACGCCGCTTTTTTCAAATCATTTTCTGTTATGCCCAGATAAAGTACAATAGCATGATAGCCTGACACTGCAAAATTCAAATCAGCTTGTGTATTTGGGTAGCCGGATGATGTTATGCCCACGACCTCGCCATACTCATCAAACAATGCGCCGCCTGAGCTTCCATGATCAATTGGTGCACTCATTTGAATCAAGCGTGCTCCATCCTCGTAAAAAACATTGCTTACAAGCCCTTCAGATATCGTATTCTGTACACCTAGCGGACTGCCAAGCGCAAACACCTTGTCGCCCTTATTCATATTAAAGCCATATGCAAGCTCTGCCGGCATTAAATCCATATCACTATCCTCAGTCAGCAAAATAGCAAGGTCTGCCTTTTTATCAGATGCTACAACGCCTTTAATTTTATACTCATCTCCATAAATGCTGTATGCTGTAGCTGTAGAAACATCCTTCATTACATGATAGTTGGTAACGATCAAATTGCTATCAATAACGACGCCGCTTCCCTGGCTGTTATTCGTCATAATCATCACGACGCTCTCGTCGTAAATATCGGCAATTTCCTTGGCACTCAGCTTGGGACGGCTCTGCTGCACCTCTTCCCAGTCCTGCTGTTCCTGCTCTATAGCATATTCTGCAGTTATAATTGTAATAGCATTTTTAGCGCTGTTCCAGGATACCTCGGCATAATAGATTTCTGCTAATGCTCGAATCGGAGTATACAGTACATTATTTTTCTTAAAAGCAGCTCCATCCAGTTTCACTTTTTTGCCGTTAACGAGCGCTTCCTTCTGGCCAAGCTTGAAGCTCGTAGTTATGTTTCCTTTTTTCGTAATGACTGTTTGGGTCGAATCTACTATGCTATATGTAAGTTTTAATGCGTCGGAAAGCTCTTTGATAGGTGCATAGGTAACACCATTTTCCTTAATGATGGGAGCACTAAGCTTCTGCTGATTGCCATCGACCACTAAATTTAAAGCAAAATGATTAACTGCCGGAGCTGTAGATACGGACGAAGATCGGCTTGTGCTGGCAGCTGCAGCGTCCGCAGCAGCAAGAGAGGAAGTTGGCAATAAGAGCATTCCTAAAATAACCGTTGAGCTTAAAACCCTTACAACAATGTTTCTTTTCATATTTTTCCTGTTCTCCCATCTATTATCTCTCATTCTTTAATACTATCACTAACCAAATCTATCTGTCTATCAAATGTTAATATTGTGCAGACAGAAATAAACCAGCAAGGATAAACGGCTTCGACAACCTTTGAAATGGCGCATTTACCGGAGAATTATTGAACTAGCTTATCATAAATCTTATTTTTATACATTCAAAAATATACATTCAAAAAGGCATAGCCTGTGCATGCAGACTATGCCTTTGCCTTCCGGCTTTATGTTAAAGGCTTTATCATTCGAATATAAGATTTCCCGCTCACTTGCATTGTACCATCTTCTTGATAGCCTTGTTTTTTATAAAGCTCATATGCTCGATCATTTGCCGGCTCAACTATTAACGACAGCCTGTCGAATTGCTGCTGGTAGCCGATCTGTTCGAATGCAGCCATCAGCTCCTTGGCAATGCCGCGACCTTGCATATTACGGTCAACTGCTATTGAGTCCAGATAGAAATCACCTGGCAGCGCCTCCGTCACGAGAGCTTCCTTCTGCTCACTGGCTCCGATCTTATCTAAATAATGAGCGATCGGTTGATCCAGCAAAGCTGCCTGATCCCCCGCATAACAAAGCAGCATGCCTGCAACCCGGCCATCCTCCTTGCTTACAAGCACATGCTTGTAGCTTAACCGGTTATCCTCCAGCAAATAAAATTGCTTAAGCGTGCGATATACTTCCTCGGAATCCTCGGTGCCTGACAGCGTATATGCAATATTGCCTATTGCAGCCAGCAGCAGCGGCATAACCGCATCTGCATCCTGCTTGCTTGCAAATTGTATCATATCGCTTACTCCGCTTCTGGCGAGAAGGAACGGCCAGCAAATTCACTGTCCAGCATATAAAAGGCGTTGCTGTCTTTATCAATCCGCTTCAGCTTGTTAATAATGCTGTCAAACAAAGCTTCTTCTTCAACCTGCTCGTCAATAAACCATTTTAAGAAGTTAATCGTCGCGTGCTCGCGATCATTCATGGCAAGGTCGGACAATTGGTAAAAGCGGGCCGTATTCGTTTGCTCATGAGCATAGCCTTGCTCAAAAGCATCCAGCACGGAGCTGTATTCATTATTCGGCTCTCCCAATGCCTGCAGCGTTGCCCTGCGGCCGCGATCATTCAAAAACTTATATATCTTCATTGCATGAAATCTTTCTTCCTCTGCCTGTACAATAAAGAAGTTGGCAAAGCCGTCAAGGCTATCCGCTGAGCAATACGCAGCCATGGCAAGATACACATGCGCGGAATAAAATTCAAAATTCATCTGATCGTTTAATGCTTTAGCCAATGTATCATTCATGTCTGTGCACCTCTATTTTTTATTTTTGTTATCTAATAATTATTTTAACATAAAAACAAAGGACGGCAAATGCCGTCATAAAATGTTGAATCTGCTCGACACATGCTCGATACATGCTCGACGTATGCTAGATCATATGCTCGACATATAGCCCCATGATTTTAATTAAACCAACCAACCTGAATGGAAACAACACCGAAAAAATTGGTGTACTATCGCATCATTATTAATACATTTAGTATTATTTATTCGGCAAAATAAGTGAATCTAGATGCATAAAATGTACTTAGCTCCCACGAGCACTTACCCATACTTCAACAGCATTATTGGATTAGCATCAAATCAGGGCGGGCTTATTGGCTGCGGGACGCTGCATAACTGAGCATTGATCAAAAAGAGCGCCTGCCCTCTATCAAGGCTGTGAGGCGCTCTCCTTCCATTTTCGGCACGTTAATTAGTGTTAGTTAGTGTTAGTCAGTGCTCGGCTGCTAACCGGCAATCAGCTGCTGCAGCTTCTCTTGTCCGGCTTGCAGCTGGCTGTCTTCATGCTTCAGCTTCTCGCGCAGCAGCTCCAGTATGCGATAACCCGTCTTATCATTGAACGCTCCAGTAATCTCCAACTGCTGATCGCGTTGAAATTTTTTCAAAGCTGCTGCAGTGCTGGAATCAAATACACCGAGCTGCCCGATCGGACCATAACCAAGCTCAAGCAGCATTTGCTGCAAAGTTTTCACGTCATCGCCGTAGCTACCATCCTTCATCTCGGTACCTATTGCAAGCGGCCTTAAATTCGCATATTCAGGAAGCCCCACTTCAATATCGGGATGAACGCCTTCCTTGTTGATCCATGTGCCTGCTGGCGTCTTCCACTGCGCTTCCGTCAAGCTTAACACGGACCCATCAGGGAAAGGCCTGAATTGCTGCACTACACCCTTGCCATACGTTTTTTTACCGATAATTATAGCATCCGCCGATTCCTTTAATGCCGATGAAAGCACCTCGCTGGCACTGGCCGATTGTTCATTCACCAGCACTACAATCGGTATTGTCCATTCCGATTGCTGTCTGGACTTGAAGGTTACTGTGCTTCTTTCGTTTTTGTAGACGACATTCAAAATCGTTTTACCGTTTGGAATAAGCATATCCGCAATCTCAATCGTCGTATGAAGCAAGCCTCCAGGATTGGACCGAAGATCCAGAAGCAGTCCTTTCAGCTCGCCTTCTTTTTTCAGCTTTTCAATTTCAGTTTTAAACTCTTCAGCCGTTTCATTAGCAAAGCGGCTGATCGTAACATGCCCGATATTTCCTTCCAGCATTTCGGAAGTAACGGTATGTACAGGTATCGCAGCACGCTTTAGCGATATTTCAAGCGGCTCGGCTTCTCCAGGACGGCTGAAGCGAAGCGTCAGCTTCGTATTTTCCTCCCCGCGGATCATACTGAGCAGCTCTTGAAAAGATTTGCCTTGAATATCCGTCCCGTCAACAGCCAAAATCATATCGCCAGGCTGCAGGCCGCCACGCTCAGCAGGAGTATCCTTGATAACCGAAGTGATAATGAAATCTCCTTCCTCCTGCCTCATTTCTGCTCCGATGCCATAAAATTTATCTTCAAAGGATTGGGTGTAAGCCTCGCCCGCCTCGCCGACCATATACTGGGAATAAGGATCGTTAAGCGAGGCCAGCATCCCTTCAGCCGCTCCATTAATGAGCTGTCTCGGCTCAGCCCCCTCTAAAAAATCGTCCAAAATTTTGTTATAGGAAACAGAAAGCTGCCGGAATTCCGGCTCCTTAATAATCGGATAGCGGGCGCTTAGCCAAAGCACCCCTATAGTAAAGCCTATAACCAGCATCGCTATCGCCCCTAAAAATAAAGCATAGGGGGAAAGCGGCTTGCGGTTGTTTGAAAATGATTGATTCATGCCTCCATCTCCTTGTATGTATGATTCTAATTGGCTACAATTAGCGATATAGTTATTTGGCTATCAGAAGGGAGCTTTACCACTACCATGTATAAGCTTATTGCAATGGATGTAGATGACACTCTGCTATCCGACCAGTTAACGGTATCCGAGGAAACAAAAGCAGCTTTGAAAGCTGCCATCGATCTTGGCGTAACTGTCACGCTAGCAACAGGACGCATGTATGCGTCCGCCGTACAAATCGCCAAACAAATTAATCTCAATGTTCCTATTATTACGTATCAGGGCTCACTCGTCAAAACACTTCTTGAAGGAAAAGTACTGTACGAAAGATACGTTCCAACTAAAGCAGCCGTACAAATCCAGCAATACTGCCTGCAGCACGGCCTTCATCTGCAATTATACGTTGATGATTTGCTATATGGCATGGAAGATAACGAAATTATTAAAGAATATTCGGATCGCAGCAAAATTCCTTTTATTATCGAGCCTGATTTCAATAAATTGATTGACAAGCCATTAGGCAAAATGCTCATTATCGATGACCCAGTAAAGCTGGACCGGGTAGAGTCAGAGCTTAAGGCACTTGTCGGCGAGGAAGCTCATATTACAAAATCAAAGCCTCATTACCTAGAGATTACTCATAAAGAAGGTACGAAGGGGCATGCACTCCGCTACATGGCTGAGCATCTTGGCTGCTCCATGCAAGAGACGATCGCGATCGGGGATTCCTGGAACGATCATGAAATGATAGAAGCAGCAGGACTAGGCGTCGCTATGGGCAATGCAACCGATAAGCTTAAAGCGATTGCGGACTATGTTACTTTATCGAATAATGAAGACGGCGTACGGCATGTTATTGAAAAGTTTGTGCTAAATCGATAATCCTATTCCTGATTAAAAATAAAAAAACTAATATAACTAAAACTTAAACCGGCTTTTATCAAATAAAGCCTCCGCAAAGATGAAATATTCATCCTGCCGGAGGCTTCTTTTGCTCAAAAATTAATTAAACTGCTTTTATATCGCGCTTGCACTCGCCATTCTCGCATTCTTTAAACGTTCCGATAAAATCGAGGCGATGATCATGCACTTTAAAGCCGAACTCCTCCTCAAGCCGCTGCTCAAGGCTGCCCAGCCAATCTTCCTTGATTTCCTCTAAAGCTCCGCAAAGCTCACAGATTAAATGGTGGTGCATATGCTCATGATCTTCCCCTCGGAGATCGAATCGAGCTACGCCATCGCCGAAGTTCATTTTTGCTACAATATGCAGCTCAGCGAGCAATTCCAATGTGCGGTAAACCGTCGCCAAACCAATCTCCGGAAACTTTTCTTTAACCAGCATATAGACATCTTCCGCGCTTAAATGATCCTTTTCATGCTCCAATAAAACACGTACAATAATTTCTCGCTGCGTCGTTAATTTATAGCCATTCTCCATGAGACTTCGTTTTACTTTATCAATTTCTGTCGTAATACTCATTGAATAGATCCCCCCTTATCCGTCAGATCATTTTATTTTTATAATGATTCTAATCTAATGTTATGTTATTTCATCAAAATGCGCAACCAACAGTTTGTGAAATCATTTGGAATTATCTAAAATATTAAAATGAAAAGCAATTGCCCCGCAGTAGTTTCCACCTATTCTTCTCCTTACGCACCTTCCATCAGCATGACCTTATCGCCAAATACGAGCTTTTTTACAAAACCAAAAAAACAGGGCACCTCGTTAAGGCACCCTGCCTATTCTGAATGTTAATTACTATATGAAAAAGTTACTCGCCTTCTATAAAATAAAGCTGTTCGCCGGTCGTAATATCTGCCTGGCCTTGCGTTAAATCCGTCATCCAAGCGACAAAGCGTTCGGCCTCATCTATTTCGGGCAAGCAGCGTACTCGCACACGATCTGTGAACTGCGCCTCGCCGACTCTCGTCCCCCGGTTGTGCAGTTCATTTTCTAATCGGCCATACCATGTATAGTCAACATCCACAAATACTTCCTGATGCAGCACGTATACAATTTCTTCTGCCGCCTCAATACCGGCAACAGCCCCATCCGTATATGCCCGCACAAGACCTCCAGCCCCTAGCATAATGCCGCCAAAATAGCGGGTAACGACTACAGCGACATTTTTGAGCCCTTTATTCTTAATCACTTCAAGAATCGGCTTGCCTGCTGTCCCGCTGGGCTCTCCATCATCTGAGGCTTTCTGGAATTGATCGCGTTCACCTACTACGTAAGCTGAGCAATTATGAGTTGCCGTTCGATGTTGCCGCTTAATCTCCTCGATAAAAGCGACAGCCTCCTCTTCTGTTGAAACAGGCTTGGCATAACCTATAAAACGAGAACGCTTAATAACAATTTCTTGACTAGCTTCACTTCTTACCGTCGCGTAACGTTTCAGCATAAGCCAGCTTCCCCTGCCTTAATAATCGTTTTATAAGCAATAAATATTATAGGCGAGCTTCAAGTTCAGCTTTTTCCTTCTCAAAACCAGGCTTGCCAAGCAGCGCAAACATATTTTTCTTGTATGCCTCAACACCAGGCTGATCGAACGGATTAACGCCAAGCAGATAGCCGCTAAGCGCACATGCCTTTTCGAAGAAGTATACGAGATAACCAAATGTGTAAGGCGTCATATTGTCAATATTTACGATCAAGTTCGGAACCTGTCCGTCCTGATGCGCAAGCAATGTGCCTTCAAACGCTTTTTTATTAACAAAGTCCATCGTTTTACCGGTCAAGAAATTAAGACCGTCTAGATCATCCGCATCGTGCTCAATCGTAATATGTTCAGCAACCTCACCCACTTGAATAACCGTTTCAAATATGTTGCGGCTTCCCTCTTGAACGAATTGGCCCATAGAATGCAGGTCAGTTGAGAAATCGACGGATGCTGGATAGATGCCTTTGAAATCTTTGCCTTCGCTCTCGCCGAACAATTGCTTCCACCATTCGGATACAAAATGCAGGTTAGGCTCATAGTTGACAAGAATTTCGATCGCTTTGCCTTTGCGATACAGCGAGTTGCGAACAGCTGCGTATTGATACGCTTCATTCTCAGCAAGATTAGGATTCGCATATTCCTTGGAAGCTTCAGCAGCACCTTGCATCATCGCATCGATATCGATGCCGGCAACAGCAATTGGCAGCAAGCCTACAGCAGTTAGCACCGAATAACGGCCGCCAACATCATCTGGAATGATGAAGGACTCGTAACCTTCCTCTGTGGAAAGCTTTTTCAATGCGCCTTTAGCAGCATCGGTTGTAGCATAAATACGCTTGCGAGCTTCTTCTTTGCCATATTTCTTCTCAAGCTCTGCACGGAAAATACGGAATGCGATAGCTGGTTCTGTTGTCGTTCCGGACTTGGAAATGACATTGATCGACCAGTCGCGTCCTTCAAGCAGCTGGAGCAAATGAGTCACATAAGTTGAGCTGATATTGTTGCCCGCAAATAGAACCTGAGGTGTTTTGCGTTGTTCCTTCGTTTGAATATTATAGAAAGAATGGGACAGCATCTCGATCGCAGCGCGAGCGCCCAAGTAAGAGCCGCCAATTCCGATTACGATAAGAACCTCGGAATCCGATTTAATTTTATCTGCTGCCTTCTTAATACGTGCAAATTCTTCCTTATCATAATTAGTTGGAAGATCAATCCAACCAAGATAATCTGAGCCTGCTCCTGTGCCGTTATGTAGCTGGTCATGCGCAAGACGAACGGAGTCTTTCAAATAATCTACTTCATGCTGTCCTACGAAGGACAATGCTTTACTGTAATCAAAATGAACTGCTTTAGTCATTGTAGTAAATACCCCCTTAGTAACTTTTAATAAGAATATCGAATTTAATCAGTAAAAACAAGCATGAAAAACGGTAAAAGTATTTAAAAATTGTTCTTTTCTGTGACAACGACTGCATAATTATGCATTTTTCACTATTTTCATGCTTGATTTATGAGCTTGTTAATGGCTTTCCGAATTTAATAGTACGGCGAAATCATCAAATAAACCAAAACGCCAGTAATGCTGACATACAGCCAGATAGGCATCGTCCAGCGCGCAATTTTGCGATGCTTGTCAACTTGGTTGGCAAGACCGCGGAATAACGATAGCAGAGCTAGAGGAACAACTACAATTGCGAGCAAAATGTGGGTGAGCAAAATAAAAAAATAAATGCCGCGCAAAATCCCCTCTCCGCCATAAGGCGTCGACTCGGACAAGAAATGGTAGGTTACATATGAAGCTAGAAACAGTGTGGTCGTTACGAACGCAGCTAATATAAACGTACGGTGCATTCGTATATTTTTTTTCATAATTGCCACTAACGCTGTCAGCAAGAACAAAAACGTAAAGCTATTGAATATAGCATTTAGCAGCGGCAAAACTTGAATATCGAATCCAACCTCGCCTTTGTAGGCTGGCAGGAAAAACAATACCGCAACAATACTGACGAGCACAACTGACAAAATCGCGACAATTGGCGTATAGTTTCTTTCCTTCATTAATGAATTTCCTCCAATCAAATGCTAAAACTTTTCTCCCTCCTAACTTTAGCGCAAGGAAATGGCAAGTACAATTGCTTTTCCGCCAATATTGTCACAATACAATGTCAAATTACATCGTGCTCTATTTTTAATGATTTCATGCATAGAAATAGAGCCTGTCGAGAAACAGCTATTGTTTATGTATGCATACCTTTGCAATTTAAACTTGTAACGGATCACAGAGTCCTTATTAGCTATAAAAGCTGCCCAAATGAGCATTTGTTCACAGATAGCGCCTCTGTGTTTCGATTAATTGTGAATAGGGCAACAAGCAATAGAAAGGAGTGCCACTGCGATCAAGATTGGGATTCCGACCGCTGTTGTAGTCCAATTTTTTTGGATAAATAACCCTTGAAAAGGATAAAATTGACCTACAAAGGCGGACGCTGCCGCTTCTCCATTCCCATTCTTGCTCTCCGTTCCCCTTTCTCATTGCTTATCAATCGTTGCCCGCCATTAATCGACACCTACTACCCATTACTTTGATAAGAAACTATCAATTACTCCGATCCCTTGCAAAAGCAAGTACAACAGCAACCTCTGTTTTGTTGAACGGTTATTTTCGTGCCAATGCCTAAGTGCATTTCCTGTGTTTAGTTTTATGAAATCTGGCTTTTTTGTGATTCTAAGGGGAAAAACTGCCTTTAGTTTGGCAGAATTCGCAGGATATAGGGTGATTCAATAAAACTAGATACATGAAATACATCTAGAACCGTTTATTCGGCAAAAAATGAGAATCTAGATGCACAAAATGTAGTTACCACGAGATACTACCCAATATGCAAAAAGGCCAATCAGCCTTCAAGCTGATTGGCCATTATTTTGCGGAAATACTGCATTTCTACGGGCAGAATACTTTATTACAGCATTGCTTTTACTTTGCTCACAACATTTTCAACTGTAAATCCATATTCCTTAATTACGCGATCGCCAGGCGCTGAAGCTCCAAAGCGGTCAATCGCCAGTATATCGCCTTGCTCGCCTGTGTAACGCTCCCAGCCGAATGGATGAGCCATTTCAATTGCAAGACGGGCTTTAACATCAGGAAGAATAACAGATTGCTTGTATTCTTTCGACTGTTTTTCGAACAAATCCCAGCTCGGCATGCTGACTACGCGTACCTGAATGCCTTCTTCAGCCAGAGCTTTCTGAGCAGCTACAGCCAACTGCACCTCAGAGCCGGAAGCAAGCAGCTGTGCCTGTGGCTTTCCATTAGCCGCATCAGAAATGACATATGCGCCGCGCTTTACGTTTTCACGAACGCCTTGCACAGTGCCTTCAAGAACAGGCAGGTTTTGACGTGTCAAAACAAGCGCCACCGGATTTGCTTTATTTTCAACCGCGTAAGCCCAGGCTGCAGAAGTTTCGTTTGCATCAGCTGGACGAATAACGGTCAGATCCGGAATAATGCGGATCGATGCAAGCTGCTCAATCGGCTCATGAGTAGGCCCATCCTCGCCTACAGCGATACTGTCATGCGTCAGAACATAAACAACCGGCAGCTTCATAAGCGCTGCAAGACGAATAGCAGGACGCAAGTAATCAGTAAATACGAAGAAGGTGCCGCCAAATACTTTAAGGCCGGTATGCAGGCTCATGCCGTTCATAGCCGCTGCCATTCCGAACTCGCGAACGCCAAAGTATACGTTTCTGCCTGCATAGCTGCCAGGCTTGAATTGCTCCATGCCTTTAAGATTTGTCATCGTGGAGCTTTCAAGGTCAGCGGAGCCGCCAATAATGGCAGGTACATTTTTGGCAAGGGCGTTAAGCGCATGGCCAGAGGCAACGCGTGTAGACATTGCATTGCTGCCCGCTTCATACGCCGGCAGATCAGCGTCCCAGCCCTCAGGCAAATCGCCTGAAGTTGCTAGCTCAAATTGCGCAGCTAGAGCAGGATAAGCTTCCTTGTAGGAAGCAAACATCGCGTTCCAGTCCGCATTCGCTTTTTCGCCAGCTGCCTTTACCTCGGCAAAATGAGTGCGAACTTCATCCGGAACATGGAAATGATGCTCTTCATTCCAGCCATAGAATTGCTTAGTAAGCTTAGTCTCCTCTGTTCCAAGCGGAGAACCGTGCGTTCCAGCGCTTCCGCCTTTGCCGCCTTTGTTCGGACTTCCGTAGCCAATCATCGTTTTCACTTCAATAAGCGTAGGCTTTCTTGTTTCTGCCTGAGCTTCTGTTACAGCTTGTGCAATAGCTTGAAGATCATTGCCGTCTTCTACGCGAAGCACTTGCCAGCCATAACCCTCGAAGCGCCTTTGAACCGTTTCCGAATAAGACAAATTCAGCGCGCCGTCAAGCGAAATATCATTGGAATCATAAAGTACGATTAATTTGCCAAGCTCCAAATGTCCTGCAAGAGAAGCCGCTTCATGAGAAATGCCTTCCATCAAGTCGCCGTCGCCGCAGATCGAATAAGTAAAATGATTAATAACATTATAGTTCTCTTTGTTATATACCGTGCTCATATGCGCTTCCGCCATTGCCATACCGACAGCCATAGCAATTCCTTGTCCTAATGGGCCAGTTGTTGCATCGACCCCAGCGGTATGTCCGAATTCCGGATGGCCTGGTGTTAATGAACCCCACTGGCGGAAGTTTTGCAGCTCCTCAATCGGCAGGTCATAGCCGGAAAGATGCAGCAAGCTGTACAACAACATAGAGCCATGTCCAGCAGACAAGACGAAGCGATCGCGGTTAACCCATGCCGGATTGGACGGATTGTGCACCATCGTTTTGGCGAACAGCTGGTAGCCCATAGGCGCTGCTCCCATAGGCATACCTGGATGGCCCGATTTTGCCTTCTCTATAGAATCAATCGCTAAAGTCCGAATCGTAGCAATGGAAAGTTGATCAATTGTCAATGAAATTCCTCCTCAATCATATTAAGAAATGTAAACTGGCATATTTCAAAAAGTATTTCCTTTTGGAGTCTTCTCTATTAATTAAAAACAACCGTCTTGTTCTGATGCACGAGCACTCTGTCCTCGATATGCCATTTTACTGCCCGGGCAAGCACAACCTTTTCAATCGTTCTGCCGATGCGCTTTAGCTCATTGACATTGTGCCTGTGCGTCACACGCTGTACGTCCTGCTCAATAATCGGTCCCCCGTCAAGCTCTTCAGTTACGTAATGAGCCGTTGCGCCGATAATCTTAACGCCGCGCTGATAAGCTTGGGCATACGGCTTACCGCCTACAAAAGCAGGAAGGAAGGAATGATGAATATTTATAATCCGATTTGGAAACTGCTCGATAAACTTAGGAGAAACGATCTGCATATAGCGGGCAAGTACGATCATATCCGCTTTATCGCCGACAGCCTCCAGTTGCTTTCGCTCTGCCTCCGCCTTTGTTTCTGGTGTAACTGGAATATGATGATAAGGAATGCCAAACGATTCAACCTGTTCCTTCATATCCAGATGATTGCTTATTACCATAGCAATTTCTGCATTCAGCTCGCCTGATTTCCATTGCCATAGCAGCTCAAGCAAGCAATGATCCTCCTTGGATACAAAAATCGCAATACGCTTTTTACGGCTGGCGCGAAAAGTATGCCATTTCATTTCAAACCGGTCGGCTACGCGCGGAAAATCCTCTACAATGATCGGCAGCTCGCGGTCCATATCGTTCAGCTCAAACTCGAAGCGGATAAAAAACATGCCGCCTTCCGGGTCCATCGTATATTGGTCGGACTGAACAATATTAGCTCCATGCTCATGTAAAAATTGGGATACCGCCGCGACGATTCCCGGTCGATCCGGGCATGAAATCAGCATGCGAGCACGATTTGCACGCTGATCCTCTGCCAAAACTGATTTAGATTGCAATGACATTTAGCTTCTACTTCCTTTTCATAAATAATAGTCTTTCTTGCTCAAAGGTATATGCAGGAATGGCTTAACCCGACCTATTCACGCATACAACTAAGCCAGCAGCTGTTTGCCGGCAAACCAAGCAGTGATACGCTGATTCACCTGCTCCTCCGTGAGCTCTGCAGACAAAGCTCTCCCTTCCAATACGAGATCGTACAGTCTTTCCATCGGCTCTCTCGGATCTGCCTTTTTAGCCTTTGCATCATTCTTCAATACATCCCATACGGAAAGCACGTATAAGCGAGGATCTACTTCCGATTTTTCAAAGAAGTAATGAAGTCTCTCCACATCCTCTAGGAAGTGGCCGCCCAGCCGATCCTCTACATTGTTGCGCAGCAGAGCAATTTCAGCTTCATACATAGGCCGCTGCTTTTTGGCATCCTTGCCAATCCAAGGCGTTTCAAGAATAAACGGACGTCCTTGAAGACGCTCATGGTGAACAATATTTTTGATAGCCTCTTGCCCGATCCATCCTGAACCAAGCGGCGCATGGCGGTCCTTGCCGGCTCCGCGGCTATTTTTGCTATCGTTAATATGAACAACAGCTACGCGATCCAAGCCGACTATACGGTCAAATTGATCCAGTACGCCATCCAAGTCGCCGATGAGATCATAGCCGGCATCGTGCATATGACAGGTGTCCATACATACCGTAAGACGGTCATTGTATTGCACTTTATCTATTATCGCAGCAATCTCTTCAAAGCTGCGTCCTATTTCCGTGCCTTTTCCAGCCATCGTCTCCAAAGCAATATTAACATTTGTTTCCTTAGTGCCGGCTAAAACCTCGTTAAGCCCTTCCGCTATACGCGAAATCCCGTATTCAGCATCCTTATCCGTATACGCGCCTGGATGCAGCACAATATTGCGAACGCCGATATGATGCGTACGACGGATTTCCTCCTGCAAAAAGTTAACTGCCAGCTCGAAGGTGTCTTCCTTATAGGAGCCAAGATTAATAATGTAAGGAGCATGCACAACGATTTCGTTAATGCCTGCTTGTTCCATTAAAGCCTTGCCTTCCTCAATATATAACGAATCAATTGGCTTGCGCCTAGTATTTTGCGGCGCTCCTGTATAGATCATAAATGTACTTGAGCCGTATGACATTGCCTCTTGAGTCGCAGTGAGCAAACCCTTGTCCGAAAACGATACATGGGAACCTAGCTTTATCATAAAAAACGCCCCTTTCATTAATCACACCTTATTTTACAGGGAATGTCGAAATAAATCTAGGAATACGTTATAATTCATTTGAGAGGTGAACATAACGTATGAGCGGAGCTCCAAATTGGTTTATGTATTTTATCGTTTTCTGGGCTGTAGTCATGGTTGTAGCGATGTCCATAGGCGGCTTTTTTATGTTCAGAAAATTTTTAAAGGTACTGCCGATGCGCGACGGCAAATCGAAACTGGATTGGCAAAATTATTGGGTGGAACGAAGCCGCAGCATGTGGAATGACGATTCCAAGCAAATGCTGGACAAGCTTGTTTCTCCAGTTCCAACGCCTTTCAGAGATATTGCCAAACATTCTATAGCAGCAAAAATCGGTCAGGTTGCTATCGATCATGGCGCTACCACCGTGACGCGCGAGCATTGTATTGAAGGCTATATTCGAGCAACTCCAAAAAGAGACTATCGCAGTTTAATTACGTTTTTGGAGAAAGAAGGCATCGACTACAAAAACTATGAGCATCTATTTAATAAATAGACTGTCTGCAAGCAGGGTTGCAGCATTCTAACGGTTGCCACAAACGCTATTCATGTAAAAAGGCTGTACTTTTTTTTGTAACGGTTGCTATCATGCTTAATTAAGTCTTAATCGTTGATTTCCTTCGCAAAATGGTGAAATAACGATTATGACAACCGTTACACTTTTAAATCGGCTAAAACAGTCGAATTAGCAACGCTGACAACTGTTACATTTCTAATCGGCAAAACAATCTAAATAGCAACGCTGACAACTGTTACATTTTCCAATCGGCAAAACAATCGAAATAGCAACGCTGACAACCGTTACATTTTTAAATCAGCTAAAACAATCTAAATAGCAACGCTGACAACCGTTACATTTTCCAATCGGCAAAACAGGCGAAGAGTACCGCTGACAACTGTTTTGCGGTCTTAACAGGGAGATGTTGTCCAGCCTTGCGAGAGGGTTCCAAAATCCACTTTTGGGTCGCCCTCTTATTTTTTTGCAACCAATTAGTGGTTTAAAACGTCTTATATATGTAGGAGGTGTTCATCTATGAACTCATCAAGATTGAAAAAACGCTCGCAGGCAGCAGCAGCAGGTGCACTTGTGCTTGCTATGATGATTACCGCTTCGGCATGCGGCGACAGCAAACAGGTACCGAACAATGCTTCCAACCTTTCTTCACCACAAGTTGAGCAATCGCCGCAAGGCAGCGGCATTATAGACTCTGGCACAGCTGAGAAGGAAAATAATGATAATCAAGCTGCTAATGGCGGACAAACAGGCAGTCAATCATCAGGAGAGGCTGGCTCTGGCAGCAATTCGAGTGCAAATGAGACAGATCAAGAGCAGGTCCATACCGCTAGCGGGCAATATGTCGGCTTGCAGGATTCCAATCAAATAGAAATTATTACTGACAATGGCGCAGAAGCATTCCGGTTAACGGATGAAGTGCGTCCGGTGATTGAGACGCTGGAGCCAGATGCCAAGGTAGAAATAACATACACGATTGAAATTATTGAAAAAGATACGGGCTTAAAGCATTTATGGCTTCAATCTGTTAAAGTTATAGAGTAACTACAATTACTTGAACAATATTGCTTTATATAGAAGGAGCGAGATCGATGCGCGTTGCTATAGCAGGCGGAAGCGGATTTATTGGTCAAGCGCTCGCCAAAGCGCTGCTGGAGAGAAATAATGAAGTTATTATAATATCCCGGCATAAGGCCAGCCGTGACACTCATGAGAAGCTGCAGTCCGTTACATGGATGGAGCTTGCCGCCAACCACGACAAGCTCGAAGGTATGGATGCGGTTGTCAATCTGGCAGGCGAATCCATCAATCAGCGCTGGACCGCTAATGCAAAGCAGCGCATCGTTCAATCAAGATTATGGTCGGCAGCCCAGCTTGCCGGCCTTTTTGACATGCTCCATACGCCGCCGCCGCTCATCATTAACGCGTCTGGCATTTCGGCATATGGTGATGCTGCTCTAATGACATGCGATGAAAACAGTCCGACTGCTGACAGCGATTTTCTGTCTAAAGTAGTGAAGAGCTGGGAGCAGGCTGCCGATTCGATTCCAGCTCAGCGACTGATCAAGCTGCGGATCGGCGTCGTGCTGTCGCTTGAAGGCGGTGCGTTTCCATTGATGGCGCTGCCGTACCGCTTGTTTGGCGGGGGTCGCATTGGGAAGGGTACACAAGGCATTTCGTGGATTCACCTGGATGACCTTGTACGACTTATTATTTTTTGTTTGGAGCAGCCTGACCTAAGCGGAGTTGTCAACGCTTCCGCTCCTGAGCCTGTTGCCAATGATCAATTTGGCAGAGCGATTGGGCGCGCAATGAAGAGACCGCACTGGCTGCCAGTTCCGGCTCCTGCCTTTAGGCTGCTGCTTGGCGAAATGGCTGATTTGCTGCTGACTGGTCAAAGAGCAGTGCCTCGAAAAGCACTGAAGCATGGCTTTCAATTTCTTTATCCAACCGTTGATTCGGCCATGCAGCAGCTATTCAAAAATAATAATGCAAAATAATTAACCAGTTTTCAGCTCGTATACAGGGCCGTTTTTACCGGCCAGCTGAATTTGATCGCCATACTCAAGCTTATATTGTTTGTAAGGAATCATCTGCTCGCCATTTAGCATGCTGCCGTTGCGCGAGCCAAGATCCTTTGCACAATATCCGTCGGTATGGCGTTCTATTTCGATATGCAGTCGAGAAATGCCTTCAGCAGCTTCAACATAGGAAGCCGGTCCGCCGTTTCGGCCAATTCTGAAGCTCGGCTGAATGAGCTCGACCCGCTCCTCCTTCCCTTCCCATACCCGCTTCAGCCAAGACATCGTCGCAGCACCAGCATGCGGCCTGTCTTCCCGCGCCAGTAGAACGGTAGGTTCAGATATACTGGACTTGCCGGACAGTACTTCCATTGCAGGCTGCTGCAGCTTGCCGGCCGCCTCTGTTTCTATGAACACCTGCTGCAACGGCTCTACCACTTGCTGCCGGCTATTTTCTTTTTTGGCTTCACTGAAGCCGCTTTTATCAAAATGCCAGCGATTATTTCTCAATTCTCCAGAATGCAGCTCAAATTCTGTTGACAGCTTGACGCCTGCTGCATGCCGATCCGTATTCATTGTTCCGTAATGGTGTTCGAATTCGTCTCCGGTCGGCTCAATAAACATTCTGCTGTTTCGTTTGCTTATAAAAATAGCAAGCCCGAAAAATAGCAGCGTAGCAGCTCCGCTTATCAAAAGCTTTTGCTGGTTCGGATCGTTCAAATAGACGAAGCGCCAAACAAGCGCACTGCAAAGCAGCGCTGCCAGCAATGCCATCCTCATCCCCGTTTTGCCAAGCTTTTTAACAGCTTCCTGCTTCTCCTGCTCGCTCTCTGACTCCCCAATTTCATGTGCTTTTCCTTGTTCTTTTTCGAGATCAGGAGCCATCTGCTCATTATCTGTTTCATAATAAAATAGTGAAGCCTGCGGCTCTGGCTGCTTATTATTTTGGGCATAGGTATAAAACTGTTTTTCTACATCAGGCTTAGCATATGCAGTCCTAATTTCTCCTGCAATACCTGTCGAACTCATGGCCTCTTCCCCTATAGCTGCTAAACCATTTCCGTCCACCGCACTATGTTGTAATTTCTCACTTTCTGCTTTTGCACCGATTAAATCGAGCAAAGCAGCGCGCAGCTCTTCAATCGGCCAATGGCTTACATTCATAAGATGCAAAAGCCTTTTTAAGCCGCTGCCGTCTATTTTATCCACATAGGATGTCCAGCGTACAATAGTCGCCAGCAAATCCGTATGCCTGGAAACAGCTTCTTCCCCGGAGAGAGGCAAATAGGCAAGCTTAATATCCTGCCAACTGCCGCCTACAAATATAAATTGATCCTGCAGCAAGCACCCTTCAAAGCGGAGCATGTATTCCTCGCATTGAATCAGCGCGTCAACCAGGCCCAGCACTAGCACGTAATAATTGTGCATAGTGAGCGGCTCCCGCTGCAGTCTGTGAGAAAGCATCGTTACCTCTGTCAACGAAAAGCGAAACGTGCAATTGCCGTCAATCTCAAGCCAATCCACAGGCAAAAGATGAGGCACAGTGCTTGACCGAAGCATCTGCAGCTCCAATTCATCCAGCTCTGTCCGCTTTATTCCCCCTTCACGATCTATAATCATTTCATGCCCGCGATTCATACAAAAATCAACTTTAAGAGATCTCATTGCTAACCTCCCATGCTCATTCACCTGTGCTTATGATCAAAACCAAACTGTAGCGAAGGCTGGCGCAACTGCCAGCATAAAAGGAAATTTCCGGCCCGATTGCGCCCAGTAAAGCCAATGTTTTTTTTCAGTCTGCATACTTGCTGCAGCAATTGCTGCCGAATAAGTTTTTCGAATAAATCCGCTCTGAAAAATGAGCAATACGATGCCGATAAGTCCGGCATATATGATGGAATACATAGTAAGCTGCAATACCGGCAAGACGCCGCTCCATAAACCGATTACCGCGAATAGCTTTACATCGCCAGCCCCTATCCCTTTTAAAACATAAATAAGAAATAAAGGAATAAAGCCGCAAAGCATGCCTGTTAATGCTGGCCATAAAGCAGACACACCATGCCATACAACCTGATAAATGACACCGCCTATTAAAAAGCAAACTATTAATCGATTAGGTATAAGCTGTCTGCGGATATCGGTATATAGCGCTATACCAATAAGCAGCCCTATCGCTGCTGTCTCGATGTAAACTCACCTCCTAGTTTAAGAAGCTTTTGCTATTTTTTCTACGGAGAAAAATTTATGATCCCTTGCTCCTTCCCGGCTAAGTGACGCAGCCGATACTTCCCACAAGCCCGGCGTCGTATTGCCGGATACATGCCACGTCCAGCTTACCATTCCAGATGCGTCGGCCTGAGCCTCCCCTAGGTGCTTCGCCTTGCTTAACCCGCTCTTATAAAGCACTTCCAATGAAACAGCTTCTCCCGGATTCGCCAGAACGGTCACAGTAGCCTTGCGGCCGGGCCGAACCGGTGACGGCTCGATGGAAATAATCGACAGCTGCTGTCCTGTTACTGCCGTGCCAGTGTTGGCAGCTGCTGTGTCAGGAATCCATACTCTTTCTGCCGCGCCGGCATGAAGGATAATAGGAAGCTGCAGCAAAGGGACTTTGATCGGATATTGGTACGATACTGTCAAACTCAACTCTGCATGCTGCTTATTTTTATAATCAGGTATGCTGAGCTGAGCCAGCACAATTCTTTCCGCCGTAAGAAATCTGGCATCAGCATGCTGCCGTACAAGCGGTTCAACGGCAAATCTCCCGAGCTCTGTCGCAGCCATATTAATTGCAGGCTGCCAATCTCCTTTTAACGCAGAGGACAGCACCGTTCCAGAAGGGTCCGGCAGCCATTTTGCTGCTGCTGAAGCCAATTCTCTCAAGTGCTGCTCCCCGTCCATGCCCTGCACTGTGTCCGAAGACTTTGCTGATTGTTCAGACTGCTGGGCTAACTGCTGCAGCGCTTGATCAACCGGATACCAGTGCGCCGCGACGGCTCGTACTGTTTGTGCTGCAGAGGCATGCAGCGCCAGCTGGACAGCATTTAAATGAATAAAGATAATAAGAGCAAGCATGAATAACATCAGCACCGGCATAACTATTGCCGCCTCTAAAACAATTGAAGCTCTTTCCTCGCGAAAGTCAGCAAAACGCAATCGTTTTTTAATAAGACCATCCAATCGTTTTGCTCGTCTCATATCGTTTACCAGCAACCCTTCCATGCTTCGAGCCTACATGAAGTATTGTTTTCATTAATGATGGAATAAACCAAAGCTCCATTGACAACACCGCTTCAGCAGTAATTCCGCTAGGCACCTTCGCGAGTGTCAAGCCTGTGCTTTGCTCGATCACAGCAATCATTCTGCCGAGACGTTCCTGCTCCTTGCCGCCATGAAGCAGCATAAACAGTCTGATATAATCAACATAGCTAAGCTCCACAGGCGCATACTTGGACAGGGGTGCCTTTCCTTTATTTATTAAGGAGGATATATCCTCAACAGTCCTATCAATGGCATATATTAGTGCTGCTGACAAAATAAGCAGCGGATGCCCGAGCGACCGTTTTTCAAGCAGCCCTTCCATTAAGCGAACAGCTAGCCTGACCGCTACGATCTCTCCATAAGCGGCTGCAATATTAGACAACGGCTTATGCATGCCATAAAGCACATACTCAAGCTCCTGTTGTTGAAAATCAGCTGCTTCTGACAATGCGCTGGTATCCTTGCTATTCAAATAGGCAGCCAGCTGCTGCGGTTGAAACGCGTTGTAATAATGAACCGCATACTCGCCGTAATAAAAATGATCCCTTGCATTCAGCAGCATATCGCCGAGACCGCTGAACATGCCTCCGGAAACTTCTGTTGAATGATCAGCTGCATCGTAGGCATCTCCATAATCTTTACTGAAATTTTCACTTGCCTGATCCGTAAGCTCATTAAAACGCATATTATTTCGGTAGCTTTCCTCCGCCGCCTTAAACTGCTCCTTTTGTTCATCCGAAGGCTGGAATGCTTTTAAACCGTCCAATAAATGCTTCAGCTGCTTCCACTTGCTATTTGCTTCTTCTTCATTTTTTCGCAGCTGTCGTTTTACATTTTGTTCTGCCTCATCCTTTTTCCTTTCCTCAATTACTTGACCAGGGGCATCATACAGACGGCTGTATATATTCATTTTCTTTTGCAGCGCTGCTGATGTTTGAGAAAGCTGCGACAGGCTGGACAGCTGGACAGGTCTTGCAAGAGCAGCTTCAGCTTGAGCTGCAAAGGTTAATCCGGCAGCGGACGCCTGCCGCAATGCGTCGTGCTGCTCCAGCAGCTCTGCTTTATACTCCTCAAACCACTGATCCGTCTTTATTAGCTGCTCGCCGCTTTCACGAAGCTCCATTAGCAGACTGGACTCATAATCAAGCTCAGCGCCTTGCCCGTCAGCAACTTCATGCTGCGCGACTACTTCATACCCTGCTGACAAAACCGAATCCGCCTCATCCCGTACGGCTTTCATCTGCTCATTAATCTGCCATGCTGTCTCAAGCTCATGAGCTGCATCCTGAATAAGCGATTCATGCTTGCCGGCAATAAAGCCGGCAGAACTATTCAAGGCTGCCGACACATTATGTACGAGCCTTTCATAGCGTGCTGTTTCTTCCAAATATGGAATGACGATCTGCTGCTCAGAATCTGGATCGCCGGCAGCCTGTTTTTGTGCCTCCAACACGGCCTGCGCTTGTGCTTGCAGCTGCTCAAAGTACGGAGTATAACCATCGATTATCGCTGAGATGGTATCATCGGAATTTTGTCTTTGAGCATGCCTGCCAGAGGCCAGCGAAGCAAGATCGCTTGACGCAGCTGCATTCGCAGCCTGCTCCTGCAGGTCTAGCACGCGCTGCAAGCTGTTTTCACGTTTTTCATACAACCGCCGCAAAGAATTAAGTGAATTCACGGCAGCTGCTGATTGTTTCATCGAATTGGCTAACGGTACAAATTTTGAAATAACCTCTATTGTAAAATCAATTGGCGCCTTATATTTCATTTCCTCCAGCACCTGCCTGCCGAACACCGCATGCTGCCCAAGCTGTTGATTAGCAGATATATTGAACTGCTCCAGCTTTACGTTAATCAGCTTGAACGATTGCCTGCCAATCGACTGCGCTTCGTTATTTTTGAGAAACACCTGTTCAAATATTTGCTCAGGCGGTGTTCCTCCTCTTCCAAATAAGCCATAGCGTTCAAACAATTGTTTGTCATAAGCTGACAATACAGAACGCACGCCGCTCCGCAGCGAGTCTTCCGCTTGTTTTTGAAATACAGCAATTCTTGCATAATCAATTAGAAATGAAAAAAACAATAGCAAGGAGGCCATTACGATGGCCGCAAAAACAGTAATGGCTCCATCGCTTCGGAATAATAGCTTGACTAGCCGGCACTGGCTCATCTTCTACCTCCAATTTTTTCCCGCTAAGCGGTTAATGATGCCCTGTACATTTTTGTCGGACCAATCCTGCTCCTTCTCCTTGCGGGACTGCTTCAGTTTATTTGTATAGTAAGCAAAAAGATGAACATTGCGAATAAATTCAGTAGGATCTACAATAACTGCTCTTTGCGCATAGCTTTCAATAGAGCCACGCGCTTTTTTATTCACCGTCACCTTAATTGCTGGTGATAATATTTGCTGGTCATGCTCAATTTCTCCCGACAAGCCAAGCCCCTTTTCGCTTAGCCAGCTCGCAGCCCGCTGCAGCTTTTTGTCTGCCAGGCTATTATGCTCCGCTGTTTCATAGGCAGGAATGGCAACTTGCTGCTTGGGTCCTATCCCGCTCCATTGAAACAATGCGCCGAGCACACCGTTGGCAGCAAGCTTGCTGTATAGCGGATCGTATTGGGGCTCCAGTAAAATTCCGCTGTAATAATCGCGATTGCTATTGTCCCAGCCAAAAGCTGCCCTCTCAGCTGCAGTAGCGACTGAATAGTAGGCAGCTACTGTTTGATACATATAGGAGCCTGCCGCAATAAATAATAAAATAATGCCGAGTAAAAGAGGTACGACGAGCGCTGCTTCGATCGAATAGCTTCCTCTTTCCTCTCCCCACCATTTGCCGAAAGACGACTTAGTTAAAAATACTGTCTGCCTTATCATCCGCTTTGCTCATCAGCCTCTCCAGCAGCTCAATAATCCAATCCTTAAACAGCAGCGCAATCAGTATAATGACAGCAATAATTAAAATAACCTCAATTGTACCCATCGCTTCTTCCTCTTTCATAAAGCGTGCAGCTAAGTTCCCAGCCTTCATCTCTAATCAGTCCTTTGCCTATAATTTAATTTCAAAAACATATAACGAAGTCACATTATCATTATGGCAGGCGCAGCAATTAATACGATCAAAATAAGCAGGATGCCCACCAGAGGAAAAACGAGCTTGGAGGATGCCTCCTCCCCTCTCATTCTGGCAATGCTTTTTCTTCTTTCCCATAAGCTGTACGATAGCTCGCGCAGAGCAAGAACAAGCTGATCGCCGCCGCGCTTATAATTAAGCAGCAGCACGGTCGTAAATATAGATACCTCCTGAACAGCGCAATTTCGATTGAATCGCTCAAGAGCATTGCTGAAGGATTGCCCGTTTTGCAGGGCTTGCGCTGCAAGCCGCCATTCTTTCACAAGCGCTTCGCTAGTGCAGGCTTGGGCTGAATGAGCAGAACGCTGCGAGCTGAAGGCGATTTTTATAAATGCCCGCTGCAGATTTTCTCCTGCTCCTACTAGCAGCTGCAATCTGCTTAGCATATCGGGCAACGCTAAAATAATTTGATTTTTGCGTTTAACGACTTTACTTTTGGCATCTATATATGGCTTTATTGCAAGCACAACAGCTAACACAAGCCCTATGACAAGCAATAGCGCCTCTGCAGTGATTACACTAAACCAGACACTGCACATGCAGGCAAGATAACCTGCACCGGCATATTTTGCCGTCAAAGCCTTTGTCTCGTCATAACTCCAGTCTGCTCCTTCTAAAATCATTTGCTGCGTGTGTAATATGCCAAGCGGAAGAGAGAACTGCTCAAATATCCGCCATCGCTCCATCAGCCGTTTAAACGGCTCGACTATTAAGCTATTTTTTAGTGCGTCTTGATCAAGCTTTTTAGCATATGTTCCAAAAATAGCCGGCAAGCTTCTGCCGAGGAGGATGAGCCAGCCAATCAAGAGTGAGCATGCTGCAACTAGGCATATTAGAACCAACTTCATTCTCTCCCGTTCATTTTTATACTGATATTTGCATCAATTTATTCATAAGCCAAAAGCAGCCTATCAGCAGCAGCAATGCAGCTGTTAATAACAAATAACCCATACCGCTATATAGGGGAGCCATGTAATCAGGCGCAGCTAACTGAAGAAAAGCTAAAAATACAAACGGGACAGCCATCATCATTCGTCCTTCAAGCTTTTTTTGTGCGATCAAAACTGCTATTTCCTGCTCAGTAGAAAGCTTTTCATTAATAATCAGGGCTGTTCGCTTCATAACCTCTACCATATTCCCGCCGGAGCGCTTGCACGTCGCCAACGCCTCGGATAGCTGCTCAATTTCATCAATATGAGAACGGGCTGCAATATCGCCAAAAGCTGCCTCAATAGTTTCTGCATGATCGAGCTTATGAACTAATCCCGTAAACTCTCGAATAATCGGCGAAGCGGGGTCAGGATAAAGCAGCACCAGATCGTCGAGTGCAAAGCGGATCGCATTTTCCAACGATTTGCCGGCAGCCAATGAGGACGTGAGCGCCTGCAGCGCTTCCTTAAATTGCAGCCGCAGCTGCTCCTTTCGCCGCCTCATCAGCAGCTGCCTGCTCCATCTTGGGGTTAATACAGCTGTAAGGGATAAAAACAACGACAGCAATACAGAATGATAAAACAAATAAGTGGCTGCAAAAAGCAAGCTAAAGCCAGCTGCAAGTGAAATAACCCACTGCTTAACCGATAAGTGATATTCGTTATAATTAATAAATAATCGCTTGCTGCTTTTGTTTTGATTCCGATAGGCGATATCTAAGCCAAGCCATTGCAGCTGTTCTTGCCACTTCCTGCTTATCTTCTGTTGGCTATTATGTGCTTTTGGCAAATTGACTGCACTCCCTTCCAGCCAAATACAGCTTTTCAGTATGGATCAGGCCATAAGGCGTAGCTAACAGACGACCCTGAAAACTCCCGTCTTGCTCCGCCTCCTCCACAAATTGATATAACGGCTGCAGTTTAATTTCTCCCTGCTCCATTCCGATCACTTCACAAATTTCTGATACCTTTCTTGAGCCATCCCGATATCGCGTTAAATGAATGACGATGTCGATGGCGGATGCTATTTGCTTGCGAATAACGGGCAGCGGCAATTGTGCGGCGCTCAGCACCATCGTCTCCAGCCGCGACATCATATCCTGCGCACTATTGCCATGGCCTGTCGATAAAGAACCTGCATGACCAGTATTTAAGGCCTGCAGCATATCGAGTGCCTCCTCCCCTCGAACCTCTCCCACGATAATACGGTTCGGCCTCATCCGCAGTGCTGCTCGTATTAAATCTTTAATGGCAATTTCACCCTTGCCCTCAGTATTGGCATTGCGCGTTTCCAAAGTGACTACATTGTGAAGTGACTTTAGCTGTAACTCAGCTGAATCCTCAATCGTGATGACTCGCTCACTGTTAGGAATATACTGCGACAGCACATTTAGAAAAGTCGTTTTGCCAGTGCCCGTTCCGCCGCTAATAAATATGTTGTACTGCGCTTCAATTAATACACGCAACAGCTCGGCCGCCTCGTTCGATATGGAACCAAAAGCGATGAGATGCTCCATCGTAAGCGGCTTGTCCGGAAATTTGCGGATCGTCATGCAAGGCCCCTTCAAAGCGACTGGGGGCAGAACGACATGAACGCGCGACCCATCCTTAAGCCTGGCATCAACAATCGGCGATGATTCGTTGACTACACGATTGACGCTCGAGACGATAGCTTGAATTAAATCCTCAAGCCTCTCCTTGCTTTCGAAGCGCTGCTGCAGCTTTATTAAGACGCCATTGCGTTCTACGAAAATTTCTTCATGATGATTAATCATAATTTCAGTAATAGATTCGTCTTCCATTAACGGCTGCAGCAAATCCAAGCCCCGGAAGGAATGAAATAGCAGATGAATAGCTTCAATTTTTTGCCGGGCGCTAAGTTTATGCTCTCTATTGCTGTATTGCAATACAACAGCTTCTATTAAGGACATAAGCTCCTTATCATCCATCGAGTCCGCTTGATGAATCTGCTCTCGTATAATGCAACGCAGCTGTTTTAGTTCCGGCTCATCCATTGCTTGTCGATGAGATAGCTGAGCTCCCTCTTCCAGTATTCTATCGTGCAGCATATTCGCTGCTCCTTTGGATGATCTGCTGCAGCAGGCGGTCAGCGGCGGCGCGAAAGTCAGCTGAACTGAGCAGCCTGGCTTCTCCTTGAACCCTCCAAGCCTCTACATCTGGAAATATAATATTATGAGGTGCCAAAAAGCTAGCTGCAAGCTGTGCTGAATGCTTAGCCCAATGCGATTGGCGGGGTGATGTGCCATTAAAAACAACTTCTAGCTTGGAAGGCAGTGGTCCGAACTGTTCTGGCCAGTTTCTCATCATATATTGCATTGCAAGCAGCTGCTTGCTCAGCACAGTCTGGTCGCCATTTACTACCCAGACTATGACATCTGCCCTATCCAACATTGCCATTTGCAGCTGCCCTAAACCGCTGTCCAAATCTATTACAATAACATCATAATGTCCGCAGCCAGCAGCCAGCTCTACAATTGCAGCAGCCTCTTCCCCGCTGAAAGCATCCCAGTCCTCATCCAGCTCAAACGGCAGGACATAATCGGCCTGCAGCAGCTTATGGCGCTTACGCTGCTCCAGCCACTGGCTGCTTTGCAGCCCTCCTCTTTTAACGCTGTACAACAGCTCAGACATGCCGCTCTGCTTTTGCTCATCCTGCCGAGGGGTTTCACCGCCAAGCCATAATTCAAAGCAATTCCAACGCTCCATATTCAAATAAAATACTCGGCTATGCCGAACACCCGCAGCATGGGCAAGATGAAGGGCTATGGCTGTTTTTCCAATATTTCCGGAAACGGAATACACGACAATGACCTGCGCGCCCGCTTTGCCTTGCACCGAGGATAATTTAACGTGTTCGCTGGCACCAGTAAGCTCACTGTATATCTCCAATGCTTTTTGCAGCAATTGCGGCAGTGGCTGATACTTCAATAAGCATGGCCATGTCTTCAACTTGCCTCGCTCTTGCTCGGCTAGCACAGCTGCTGGCAAATGCGGATACGCATCAGCTATTTGCTTCAAAATACTCGCTCCTGCAATAAGGTAATCTATTCTTCCTCCTTTCTTGATATAGCTCATACATGCCTCAGCGCTAGTAAAAACGATTATTGTCCAATTGGAATGAATAGGATGGCGCCGAAAATAAGCGGAAAATTTTAATAAATAGGCTTCATCATCCAAAGCAAGCGCAAGCTGCTTCAGCATATTTCTCCCTCCCTTTAATTTGCACCAAGGATAAACGGCTCCGCCGTCCTTTGGAAAGGCGCGTTTACCGATGAATGACAAGAACAAGTTTAAGAAAAATTTGTTCTTAACAATGCAAAAAAGCACCGCAATGGGCGCAGCAAGCTGCTGCCCATACGGTGCTTCCGTCTAAATTTTATATAAGACTAACTTTAGTTCAAATTACCACATATGACCATTTCAAGTCAACTATTTAGCCAAAAAACAGTTTTATTTCACGTTCAGCATTTTCATCCGAGTCAGAGCCATGAACGATATTGCTGGCTACATCCGTTGCATAATCGCCGCGAATTGTGCCTGCTGCAGCTTCTACTGGATTCGTTGCGCCAATAATCGATCTTGCATTTTTAATAGCTTCGTTGCAGCTTAGCTCCATTGCAAATACGGGGCCTGAAGTAATGAAGTCTACTAATTCGCCAAAAAATGGCTTTTGATTCAAATGAGCATAATGCTTCTCGGCAAGCTCCTTGCTGACATGCATTAATTGCGCTCTTTCGAGCACAAAGCCTTTTTCCTCAAATCTTGCAACGATACGACCTACTAGACCTCTTGCAACTCCATCCGGTTTAACCATGACAAATGTCTTACTCATTTTCATCCCTCCGTATTTATCGTTATTGCCAACTATTTATTAATCCATTCCATAATAATGCCCGCTGTTTCCTCGATTGCCCGATTTGTAACATCTATAACCGGGCACTGCAGCTGTTCCATAATAGAAGCTGCATATTCCAGTTCCTCCCTGATGCGATCCGATGATGCATATTGCGAAGTGCCGGGCAGGCCCAGCGTCTTTAAACGCTCAGAACGAATTTCCACCAAATGCTCCGCCTGCATCGTAAGACCGACGATCAGTCTATCAGGCCCTTGTCTTAGCTCCTCAGGCGGATTAACCTCCGGCATAAGAGGCAAATTGGCCGTTTTTATTCCTTTATGAGACAAAAATATACTTAAAGGGGTTTTCGATGTGCGCGAAACGCCAATCAGCACAACCTGTGCTTGAAGCAAGCCGCGAACATCCTTGCCGTCATCATAACGAACAGCAAAATCGATGGCATCCATACGGCGGTAATAGGCATCGTCGATTGAATGGAGCAGCCCCGGCATACGCTTAGGGAAGCTGCCAAATGTATCGATATACGCTTGCATCATAGGTCCCATTACATCGACAGCCCTTACATTGTGACGCAGCGCCTCCTCCTTCATCAGCTCTCTAAGCTCTGGTTGAACGAGTGTATAGCTAATGAATCCGCCTGATTTGGCGGCTTCATGCACGATACGCGTAATTTCCTCCTCGGAACGCAAATTGCCGTATCTTTTAACTTTTACCTGCTCAGAAGTAAATTGCCGGAGCGTAGCTTTAGCAACTGCTTCAGCCGTTTCACCGACTGCATCGGAGCATACATAAATCGTTCGCTGTGTCATAAACCAGGCTCCCCCAATTCTTCTGCTGTTGCAATATCCGCAATTAGACGAATAATATTTGACTTAGAAACCCAGCCAGTTACCTCAGGATCATGCCCATCCTCGCTGCGCATATGAACAACCGGCAGGCAATCGAGCTGATGCTGCGCCATTTTGCGTATTGCAACCATAACCGAATCATCAGGTGAAAGCGTAACAATATTCGGGTAACGAGTCATAACCATGCTTACAGGAATCGCCGCGGCTCCTGGATTGCCCAGTGTAATTTTCAATAAATCCTTAGGCGTCACTATACCGGCAAAGCGTTTATTTTCCGTAATAACAAGCAACGTATCTGCATTTTCTGTAAAAAGAGTAACAACGGCATCATGAACAGATAGGCTGTCCGGCACATTGACCGGTACACCTTGCACATCCCTTACTTTTACGCTGTTAAACTTGTCCATCGGGTGATTGTTGGATCGATATGCGCTTCCTAGAAAATATCCGACCTTTGGCTTGGCATCCAGCATCCCTAACATAACTAGCAAGGACAAATCAGAACGGAGCGTCGGACGGCTGACACCCAAATATTCTGCCAATTGCTCGCCTGTTACCGGCGAATGCTTTTTGACCAGCTCAATAAGCTCTAATTGCCGAGTTGATAGTTGAATCATATGACCTCCTCACCGTTATATGACTCACATATATGTAATAATCACATAATTTACCCATATAACATATCACATTAAAATTTATTACACAATATATAGAATTTTTATGGACAATACATTTCCTTTACTATAGCTCATCGCTGATCCGTTAAAGCCAAAAACGCATCGACATCCTGCCTTACCAGATCGACTGCAGCTTGCCAAAACTGCTTCTGCTCCAAATCAACCTCCAAATGCTTTTTAGCCAGTTCCTCAACCTTCATACTGCCTGTATCTCTAAGCAATGCGACATAACGGCTCGAAAAAGCCTCTCCTTCCTGCTTGGCAATTGCATAAATTCCTGCACTAAACAGGAAGCCAAACGTGTACGGGAAATTATAGAAAGGTACATCGGTTAAATAAAAATGCAGCTTGGAAGCCCAGAAGTGAGGATGAAGCTCTCCCAGCATATCACTGTATGCCTCTCGCTGTGCTTCTTCCATTAAAGCATTCAACTCATCGCTGGATACAATTCCTTGCTTCCGGCGCTCATAAAATCTCGTTTCAAATAAAAAGCGTGCATGTATGTTCATATAAAATGCAACCGCTCGTTGTATCTTATCCTCTAGCAGACCGAGCTGCTCTTCTTTGTCCGTCGCAGCCTGATACGCTCCTTCGGATACGATCAGCTCCGCAAAGGTTGAAGCCGTCTCTGCTACATTCATCGCATATTCCTGAGCCAGCGGCTGCAAATCGTTCATAACATGCTGATGATAGGCATGACCCAGCTCATGGGCAAGTGTAGAAATATTAGAAGCAGAGCCTGAATAAGTCATAAAAATACGGGTTTCACCGCTTTTCGGAAGCGACGTGCAGAAGCCTCCCGGACGCTTGCCTGCCCGATCCTCTGCCTCGATCCATCGCTTACGGATTGCCATATCGGCGAATTCTGCCAGCTCAGAGCTGAAGCCTCTGAATTGCTGTACGATAAATGCTGCCGCTTCCTCATAAGGGACTGTCCGCGCAGCCTTGCCGAGCGGCGCCTCCACATCGTGCCAATCCAGCTTATCTACGCCAAGCAACGAGGCTTTGCGCTGCAAATAAGGAATAAGCAGCTTTTTGCCTTCAACTACAGCATCCCACATCGCATTCAACGTTTTTTCGCTCATTCTGCACATTTGCAGCGGCTCCTTAAGTGCCGACTGCCACCCACGCTTATTGTACAGCTTCAAGCGAAAGCCGGATATGCGATTTATCACTTCCGCGCAAAGCTCAGCCTGCTCTCCCCACACCTTTTCCCATTCCGCAAAAGCTGCTGCTCGAAGGTCGCGATCCGGTTCAGATAGTCGATTTTGCATCTGGCCTGCGGATAGCAGCTCCGCAGTTCCATCTGCTGCAACAGCCTGGAATTTGGCACGGCCGACAATCGTATGATAGAAGTCGCCCCAGCCATGATAGCCGTCAACAGCCAAATCTTCCACTAGCGCCTCCATTGCAGGTGCCAGCTTTTCCTTCATTAGCTGCCTTCTCTCATCCAGTTGAAAGCTTACTTCATTCATAGCTTCAATTTGAAGCAGCTGCTCCCATTCCGATTCTTGAAGGGAAGCGAGCAGCTCATCATAGCTGGTCAGCAGGCCGTTAAACTGTGCAGATATTGTTTTAACACGGTCATTCAGCGCGATCGCCTTCGCGTCGCCTACATTTTGCGCCATTAAGCAGCCGACAAAAGAGTCAGATTGACGAAGCGCGAGCAAAATTTGCTGTACAAGCTCAGTAATGGATACAATTGCTGCTTGTTTGTTGTCTGCGCTGCCTGCGGACTGAATAAGCCGGCTCATCTCCGCAAGATTGCGCTCCATGCCGGCAAGCTCCTCTTGAAATTGTGCCGAAGACGAACCGCCGGCATAAATACTTTCCAAATCCCATGTCAGTGATAACTTTTCCATTCCTATCGCTCCTTTTATTTTAAGTAGTCACTCCGCTTTCTAGAGCGCTTCTCACGAGAGTGTCGATTCATTGTGGATAGGGCAACAAGCAAACGAAAGGGAGGTTACTACGAACAAGTTTGGGATTCCGACCGCTGTTGTAGTCCAATTTTTTTGATAAAATAACCCCTGTAAAGGATAAAATTGGCCTACAAAGGCGGACGCTGCCGCTTCTCCATTCCCAATCTTGCTCTTCGTTCCCCTTTCTTTTTGCTTATCAATTTGAACTGCGCACAATACTATTTTCTTGTTTCTTGCTAAAAAGTGCAAAAAGGATCGCTGCCCCGATGCTTTTAAAAGCAAATACTGCAGAACGATCCCGATACTACATTATACAAAGTTTACTATAACCTACCACGTTTTATCAGCTTATCGCATGAATCGACTATGAGTTTGATCGGGCTGCCTGCATATACTCCTTCAGGCCGGTCACAATCGCTTTGGCTATTTCATTCTGGACCTCTTCCTTCAGCAGCTGAGCCTCATTTTGCGGATTGGTCAAATAGCCGAGCTCAAGCAGCACCGAAGGCATCGGAGCATCTTTAATAATAAAGAAGTCCTCTACCTTTACACCACGATCACGAAATCCTGTAGCCTTCACTGCATGCTTATGTATAACCTCTGCTAACGTGCGGGACTGCTCTGTGAAATAATAGGTTTCAGTTCCTGATACTTTAGCGTCCGTATACGTATTGCCATGGATAGAAAGAAGCAGATCAGCGCCCTTGTCGCTGGCAATTTTAACCCTCTCCCGATCGACTGACGAAATAAAGCTGTCATCGCTTCTTGTCATATAAGCTTCTATAAGCTCTTCCTTTTCAAGCAGCTTCATAAGCTTTTTGGATAGCTGCAGCGTAAAATCTTTTTCATAGGCGCCGCTGGCGCCGGTAGCCCCTTTATCCCTGCCTCCATGGCCAGGGTCAATCACTACCGTATACATCTTGGGCCCTTTATGCCCCTCCTCACGCGCTGCCCCTTTCTTCTGGTCAGCTGCCTTGGGACTGCCGCATGAATAAAGAATTGCTGCTACTGCAAAAATAATCATCAACAGAATGGTTTTTCTCACCAGTCTCTCTCTCCTCTCCGCTACCCATCGGTCATTACAAGGACAGTACAGCTGCTTCTATTTTTCAATTTCACCGAGAAAATGCACGCCCTGCGCCAAGGACGCCGAAAGCGTTTCTTCTTGGTCTATCTAGCTGAAGCCCTGTCCGTGTTACAGCCAAGAATACTAGAGAGAGTTAAAGATAAACTAAAGATTGCCTCAAATTTATTTAAAAAATGCATAAAACAAGCAATTATTTATTATCTTATGATGACTTGACTGTTGTTTTAAGGAGAGTTATGCTCAAAACATTCATTCTATTGATGTTCATATGTTTATCGTGTATTAAAAATGGAGGTATGTTGATATGTCTAAACCATTGCAAATATCCGCAGAAACTGCGCAAATGCTCGCCAAACAGCTAGGTATGCCAATCGAGCATATCATGCATATGCCTAAGCATATTCTCGTTCAGAAGCTTACTGAGCTTGCTAGCCAGCAGGCAAAAAGCTCCGACGAGGAGAGCAAATCATGATTCCTTTCGAAAAAGCTTGGCCCTATGAAACGATTATGGGCGATATTTACGCAGCCGCCTGCCCGTTTTGCCAAAGCGAAAATGTGCTGCTGCCGCTTAAGCCGGCAGCCCTCCGCGACATTCAGGAAGGTAAAAAAAAGCTGCTGGTCTTTCCATGCTGCCACAGCAAAGTGACGGTTCTTGACGCTGACAGAGATTATTTGCTTACGGATACGAAGCTGCGATAGCAGCTTCGTTATCCTATTGAAGCTATGTATTCAGCTATTTTTATTTCATATGTTCAAGCCTTTTTCTATTATTGACTAATCTGCTTCCTCTAAACCTCTATCAGCCATTCCTTGCAAACGTCTTTCCTCATAATCAAGCCTAAGCTGCTGCCACTGGGCGCGCGCGGCTTGAATCATTGCTGCATCCATAATTTTTTTGTCATTAACAATACGTGAAAACCATCTTACAGCTTCGTTGTCATTTCCGATTCTGCGGTTCAAATCTCCAATAATAAACATCAGCTTTGCATTGCTTAGCGAGGCTGCCTCCAGCTCGAACACTTTAATATAAGATTGCAAGGCAAAGCCCAAGAAGCGCTTTTCCTGCTCGGTATCCTGCTGGTACCGATAAAGCCAGGCAATATGATGTAAAATGGCAGCGATGTTGCGGTCGGGCGCCTTGGTCGCCTGCGCTGAAATCAACGCCAGCTTGTAGCAGACAAGCGCATCCTGCAGCGTACGTTTGCCGCCGTAGCTCTGCATCTTCCAGCTGCTGCCCACCTGCTCAAAATATTGCCGTTTCTGCTGATCGCTCAATTGCTCAAAGCCATTCTCGGTGGAAGCGAACCCGCATTGCGGGCATACCCGAACAACATAGTAATCCGGATTAATTTCGTCGCGATAATGACCGCAAAAATCGGAGTCCATGCTTATTGCTTTTTTAAAGCTTGGCCTAACTCTAGAAGTGGTAAAATCCATTTCGCAGCAAATGCACGTAATTGTGGACTCGTACAGCGGCTCCATTTTTTATGTCTCCTCCTCAGTTGTATTTACAAAATGAAAAGCTGGCCCCGCCAAGCGGTTTAATATAATTTCGCTCAGCTCAGGACTAATTCCTGTTTCACGCAGCGCTTCACTCATGCAAAATAACCAAGCCTCCGCCCGCTGAGGCGTTACAGGGAACGGCAAATGCCTCGCTCTCATCATGGGATGCCCAACAGCATCAGAATATAGAGATGGCCCGCCAAAAAACTGCGTCAAAAACATATGCTGCTTTTCCATAACAGGCAAAATATTTTCTGGAAACAATGGGCCGAGCAGCGGATGGGCTTGTACCTTCGGATAAAAGGCTTCTACGATTTCGCGTAACTTATCCGCACCGCCAAGAGCTTCATAAATGGTCTCTTTTTTATTTATCATCCTATTCAACTCCATTAAAATATTACAAATATTATAGCATAGAACGTCTAATTGTTCTGTGACCTTCATGTGACTGTAGTATGGATTGGCTTTTTTAAACATATAGGTAGAAGTATAGGTTGTACAACTATATGTTTAGGAGGGCTCAAATTGCTCCGAACCCTTGTTCATCCCCTGTCCCTTACAGCTGCCGGCGCATTATTTTTAACCTTGCTTATGACTGTATTCCCTAATGAGGCTCTGCAGTCCTCACTGCGCGGCTTATCCATTTGGTGGCATGTATTATTTCCTTCCTTATTCCCTTTCTTTGTCATTTCTGAAGTGATGCTCGGAATAGGCATCGTTCATTTTTTTGGCAAGCTGCTTGATCCTTTTATGAAACCATTATTTCGCGTGCCTGGCATAGGAGGCTTCGTCTTTGCGATGGGCAATATTTCCGGATATCCCGTCGGCGCCAAGCTCACATCGCAGCTGCGCGAGCAAAATTTAATAAGCCGTGTGGAAGGAGAGCGGCTTGTCGCCTTCACTACTTCTTCCGATCCGATCTTTCTCATTGGAGCAGTTTCAGTCGGTTTTTTTCAAAATGTTGCGGTTGCGCCGGTGCTTGCAGCTGCCCATTACGGCGGCGGCTTACTGATTGGCCTGATTATGCGATTCTACGGCAGAAAAGAAGATCAGGTGCAGGATATCTTTATAAGCGGTCATCAAAAGACAGCTGTTAGCCGCAGCGTAAAACGCAGCAGGCTTAATCAGGCTCTAAGAGCGATGCATGAGGCGAGACTGCTCGATGGACGCACCCTTAGCCGGCTTATTCAGGATGCGATTCAAACCGCGTTAAAGCTTATGATCGTCGTTGGCGGCCTAGTCGTGTTCTTTTCAGTCATACTAGAGATGCTTATTCATACAGGTTTTTTAGAAGGAATTTCAGCCTGCCTTCGGTTTATTTTTGAGCTGTGCGGCATGCCTGCGCCGCTTGCAGATGCAATTATATTCGGATTATTCGAGGTTACATTAGGCGCGCGCAGTGCAGGAACGGCAAGCAGCGTACTGATGCATCAGGTCGCGATTGCAGCCTGGGTGCTATCCTGGGGCGGATTATCTGTCCATGCGCAAATTGCAAGCTTGCTTAGCAAGACAGATTTGCGTTACAGACCTTTATTGCTTGCAAGACTGCTTCATTCCTTTATCGCTTTTATACTTGTTTACATGCTTTGGGGCTGGCTTGGCGTATAAGCATTGTATTTAAAGTGCAATTCCATTATCATTTACATAGCACGATGAATCTGCTTGCCGCTTTATATCGCTGCATAGATATTCGTTACAGTTATAAGAAAGATACGTTTGGAAGGGGATTATCATTGAAATACGCAGTTATTGATCGAGGCGATCCGTTGTCAAAATCACTCGTCCAACAATTTCATCAGCTTGCTGAGCAGCACAAGTTCGTCAGGAATGATGAAGAGCCTGATATCGTATTGTCCATCGGCGGGGACGGGACTTTATTGCAAGCCTTTCATACCTATGTCGATCGCATTGAACAGGTTGCTTTTATCGGGGTGCATACGGGTCATCTTGGCTTCTATGCAGATTGGAATTCAGAGGAGCTTGAGGAGCTTGTGCGCTTTATGGCAAGCAATACGCCTAGTATTGTACGCTATCCGCTGCTGCAAATCGAGGTTCAGCTGCATGAGCAGACGCTCACCTATTTGGCGTTGAATGAATTTACGCTAAAAGGTGTCGATCAGACATTAGTTGCACAAATCAACATTAATGATGAGCTGTTTGAAATGTTCAGAGGTGACGGCATTGTCATTTCCACTCCGTCAGGCAGTACCGCATATAATAAAAGTGTAGGCGGAGCTATCGTGCATCCGTCCTTTGAAGCTTTGCAAATTGCTGAGATCGCATCTATTAATAACCGTGTATTCCGTACACTAGGATCATCCGTTCTGCTTCCGCGCCATCATCATTGTGATATTATTTCAAGGAAGTCTCAAAGGCTTCAGCTGAGCATCGATCATCTTAGCATAACACATGAGGACGTTCAATCTATCCGCTGCAGCGTTGCAGGCCGCAAGGTTTGCTTTGCAAGATACAGGCCGTTTCCATTCTGGAATCGCGTACGCGAGGCCTTTCTTGGATATGATGTCAGATAGCCGCTACCAAGGACAAGGATAAAGAACTCGCAGTCCTTCGCTTAAACGATATTTTAAAAATAGAAGGACCGGTTCGATTGCGCGAGGCAATGGAGCCGGTCCTTTCATTATGGCTGTTCGACTGCAGCGGCAGCTTCGCTGGCTGCTGCAGATTTTGATCCTTTTTTGAAGCGCTGCCCTTTGCGGTAATAAAATTCCCGCTTTTGCTTGGACGGCTCTCCCTTGGCATGCTGATTGCGCGAACGGGAAACGTTCGAAGAGCTGTCGCCGTCATTTTTTTTGCGCTTGTCTTCTTGAGCCGGCGCAGATTGCGGTTTGTCCGCCTGCTCCGCCCTTGCATGATTGCCGCTGGCGGCTCTTTCGTGCTCGTCCGATAAATCGACAGCCGCATATTCCTCATCCAACTCTTCTTGCACGTCTGCATCCTGTTTGCTGCTATGCTTTTTCTCTAAAATAAAATAAGCACAGCCAAAGTTGCAGTATTCATTAATATAATCCGAAATGCTCGAATAGACATTATCCTTTGTAGCTTTTTGGGTACTGTCTCGAAAAAAGCCCTTTAACCGAAGCTGGTTATAGCCCCAATCTCCGATAATGTAATCGTAACGGTCAAGCACCTCGCTGTAACGATCGCGAAATGCCTCCAAATTCCAGCCGTTTCTATTCTCATGTAAAAGCTCAAAGGATTTATTACCGATATGAATCAACGCCATCTCTTCACCTCGCATCAGCTTCATCGAATGAAGCTATCCACTTTAAGGATAGCTATAATGGAGAAACCTTATTGCTTTGCTGCCATTAATGCTTCGTTCTCCTCAGCTGCAATAGCTGCATGTGCAGAATCAGTCTGCTCATGAGCATGATAGGAGCTGCGCACAAGCGGACCTGACTCAACGTGACGGAAGCCGCGCTTCAGCCCTTCTTCCTTCAGCTTTGCAAATTCATCCGGATGTACATAGCGCTCTACGGCCAAATGCTTCGGAGTAGGCTGCAAATATTGTCCCAACGTTAAAATGTTGCAATCAACCGCACGCAAATCATCCATCGCTTGCAAAATCTCATCCCATTCCTCGCCCACACCTAGCATAATGCTTGATTTGGTTGGAATTCTTGGCTTCATTTCTTTGGCGCGCTTCAACAGCTCAAGCGAACGCTCATACTTAGCTTTCGCACGAACACGGTCAGATAATCTCTCTACCGTCTCGATATTATGATTCAAAATATCCGGGTTGGCATCCATTACGATTTGAAGAGCATCCCAATTGCCTTGAAAATCAGGAATCAGCACTTCTACACGGCAAAACGGCATACGCTTGCGAATCGCTCTTATCGTCGCAGCAAAAATAGAAGCTCCTCCATCTGCCAAGTCATCCCGCGCAACGGAAGTAACTACGCAGTGCTGCAAGCCCATCTGCTCGGCAGCTTCTGCAACGCGCTCCGGCTCCTGCAAATCGAGCTCAGTCGGCATTCCAGTATTAACAGCGCAGAAACGGCATGCTCTTGTACAAATATCGCCAAGAATCATAAAGGTTGCTGTACGATTCGCCCAGCATTCATATATATTCGGACAACGCGCTTCCTCACAAACCGTATGTAAGGTTTTGGAACGCATCATATCTTTTATTTCAGCATAGTGACCATCGGTAGTCAGCTTTATACGAAGCCAATCAGGCTTTTGCAATTTTTCTCGTTTTTTCATTGGACATGACCTGCTTTCACATTCAAATGAGAATCCATCTGCATCCTTCTCGTCAGATTAAAAAATAATAACCTCGTATATTATAACATGTTTCAGAAATAAATAGCACAAACGATATTTTATAATTTATTGTGCCGATTTAAGAGTAGAAAAATGTTCATGTGGAAACCTATACACACAAGGATAAGGAAAGGATGAGTGAGGATTGTTCACATTCGCATATAAAACTTTTATTATTGCAATTGCTTTAATGATAACTGCTGCAGCTGATCATGCAGCTGCAATGCCGATCGAATCGACCGCTGCCAGCTCCGAAGCTGTGCCGCAACACGAGCTGTACAACCAGCGAATGCTGCTCTATGAACAGCTGAGTGCTGTTACACTTATTCCATGGTATTGGCTTGCAGCTATCGATCAATATGAAAGAACCTTAACCAAAGCTTTGCCGAAGGCAAGACCTGCCTTAGGCTCATTGACCGGTATTTATATTGACGAGCAAAAATGGAGCGGCTGGCTGAATCCTGATCCGAGCGACCAGGTGCCCTTATCTATCAAATGGTTTAGAGGGGTAGGACAGGATGGGGACGGCAATGGCCTTGCAGAAAGAAACAGCGATACGGATCTGCTCTATTCCCTGTCACAGGCTGTATCTGTATACGGAAGTAATGAAGAGGATCTTTCCAATGGCATATGGAATTACTATCGCAACAGCCGCTCCGTACAGCGTATTCAGCAGTTTGCTGCTATTTACAAACATTATGGCAAGCTTGACCTGCATAAGCATGCTTTTCCGCTGCCTGTAAAAGCGGTTTATTCCTATAGAGACACCTGGGGTTTCAAGCGCAGCTGGGGCGGACGCCGCATACATGAGGGCACAGACATTTTCGCTCCGCATGGCACGCCCGTCAGAAGCACCAACTACGGCATTATTGAAATAAAGGGCTGGAACAAATTCGGCGGCTGGAGAATCGGCATTCGCGATTTGAACAACCATTATCACTATTTCGCCCACTTGAGCGGCTTTGACAAAAAGCTGCGTGAAGGTGATATTGTCGAGCCGGGCCAGGTTATTGGCTGGGTAGGCAGCTCCGGCTACGGCAAAAAGGGAACTCAAGGCAAGTTCCCGCCGCATCTTCATTATGGCATTTACAGCGACCGCGGCTCGGTCGAATGGTCGTTCGATCCCTATCCGCTGCTGCGTCGCTGGGAGCAGGCTGATTTTAAGAAATAACAGAGCAGCCTGCTCTATCCGCTACTTGACTGAGCCTTGCGGGGCAGTATTGCCTTCGATTGGCTCAGTCAAAACTGGCGCCGCTGCTTCCTCCTCCTCTGTTTGCGCCGATATGCCTGCTCCGGGAGCTAATGGAACAGATATGCTCGGCGCTTGCGGGGCAGACTCTCCAATCGGCTTGCCCGTATTATCGTAGTAATACATCGGCACGTCTCCTACAACGAGCAAATAAGAGATCGGAATATCTGTCTCGACAAGCTCGGGCTCCGTATCAAACGGAATAATAATCGTAACCTCAGCAATTACTTTAATATAGACTTCTACAAGAATCATATTAATGCCGGCATTTTTTTGGCGTGTGTTAAGCTCTACCTTGACTGCTCCTACAGGCTCAAAGCGTACGGGCACCCTCGGCCCGAACGATGATATGATGGCACTGTTAAGGGCATGGCCGATCGGAATATGCTCGGGAATATTTTGAATATCCTTTAAGGTCGTTTGCACAGTATCAATGGTAGCTGAAGTGATCCGCATATGTTCACCATAATTGAGCATAAAACCCGATATTTTTCCCTTGTCATTCATTTTCCAATCAATCAGCTTCTCCGAGTTCGAGCTTCGGGCAACCTGATCGGTAATCGCTTTGTTTATCGCTTGAGTCGCGATTTGCTTCACTCTCACTTTTGCAATAACCATAAGCGGCGGCCGTAAATTTCGTTCTATAAAAATAAATGACGGGATTGAGAATAACAACATAAATGCAAGAAGAAACAGCAGTACACGGCGTTTTTTCAACCTGCCCTTGGGACGCTGTTGTCCGGTCGCTTGCTTGCTCCAGCTTACTGCTGCTTTTTTTCTGCCCCTTCTAATCATGGCAAATGAAAAGATTGGCGCCCTGCTTCCCCATTTTGGCTTAGCAGCGTGCCGGCGTGGTCCGCTATTAGAAGAAGCTGCCGGAGAGCCCCATTTCATCGTCTTTATTTTTTTAAATGACTGGCTTTTCCAGACTGATCGCTGCCTGCCCCATTGAAGAGGGAAGCGCCATCCTCTTCTCCCCCATTTGGCCATTCCTTTCACCTCGCTCCTATCCTGTCCTCTTCTATATACATGCTATGCCGCCGCCGCAAAAAAAAGAAGAAAACGAGCCGCATGGGCCAAGTTTTCTTCTGCCAGATAAGCTATAATAAACAAAGCAACTAATAAGCAAGGAGAGCTGAATAATGTCTATTAACCGCCGAATTGTAACGGATCGCGATTTTGAGGAAGCTGTGCAAAGGCAGCAAAGCATACGTGTTTTTCAAAATGATCATATCATAGATAATAAAACGCTTATCATCCGCTTTGACGAGCAGCTGGTCGTCACACAATCGGATTACAGCGATGTAACTTATCACAATCGCAATGAATGTGAATTTTTTGTATTAAGGCGCTAGCTGGATAATGGAATTCCGATAAGAACAAGTTTATTGTGAAAACTTATAAACTCTTATAATTACAAAAAAGCCGTCCATGAGAACGGCTCTTTAGCGTTACAAACTAATCCATTGCTCTTTAATTCTACGGGCATAACTGATTACATAATTAGCCAATCGTGCAACAGCATGCTCCTGGACTAGCGTTGAATCTTGAACAGCTGCCTCTAATTTCTCCTCTATTTGCTGCAGCATAGCTATTACTGCCTCTTTATGCTGTTTGCCGTTCCTAATCTGCAACGGATCTGTCGCTCTTGCAGGAAATAAAACGACATTCCAGCTGGTTACAGCTGCCAGCTCTTCTTCAATGGCCTCCATCAGGCGTCTTGCTGATGCACGCTCGTGCTTCGGATAATAGCTATAGTAGTTATCCATTATTTGCTCATAATCACGAATCCAAAACGCTTGAGCAAATACATAGCTGTTCAGCCCGCTTGCTCTTTTCCATGAATAATCATCTTCTCCTCGATAAGGCACTACCAGATTCGTCATGCCGTGCAGCTCATACTGCGAATAGTAAGTGACATCCTCTATAATACGGCGGGACAAATTCGGAAAAAGATTCGTAAGCATATAATGATCGCTGTAATATTCAAAAATCGTAAGCTTACGCTCCTTGTTGCTTACAGCAGCTGCCCACTGCTTAAGTGCCGCTTCTGCCCGTTTATCCTCTACCTTCGGGCTATCCACATAACCGAAGCGGTAATCCCTGCCCCAATAGGCATACAAAGTATCAATCGAAGCGGAGTTATCCCCTGAAAGCTCCAGCATATGCCAGGCAAGCCCTGCATTATAGGCGATATGCTCTACTGAAAGGCTTAAGCCTGCTCTTGCCAGCTCATCTTTCAAAAGCTCCGTGAACTCGATATATGGCCTGACGAAATCGCTAGATTGTTTGGCTGCAATATCCTCAGGCCAAAGTGAAATTGTTGTCAGATTAGGAACAGTCCGGCAGTATGAGATAATTTTATGAATGAGTGGAAGCTGCCAGTCTTTGTTCTCAAAATCAAACTGCTCCTTTGCTGTATATGGATGATTCGCTGTCTCCTGCGGATGATCGGCTTCTTCCGTATTCAGCTTTTGCAAAAACTTCATGCTGTGTCCGCCGAGCGTAACTTGAATGCCGCGCTTTCTAATTTCAGGCGCTATATGCTCCTTAACCTGGTCCCACAGTGAAAATGTGAAAAACATTTCATTAATTTTATTTTGGCCGAACCATTGTATCATTGCTTTCAAATACGGCGGATCATTGATCGTCTCAAATACAAAGCCTCTGCGTTCCATTGCCGGAGAAAAAATATGGATCTCATTCACTGTGTAGGCTCTAGTGCTAGCGTCCTCTGGATTGCTAAATTCGTTCAAAGATTCGTCCCCAAGCAAAGGATAAACAGCATGCAGCCCCCATACATCCTGGGCGTATTGATAGACGCCGAACAGGACTGCCCGATCACCGTTCCCAGCAATAATAATCTGTTCTTCCTTCTCTATGATAAAAAATGAATCGCTATAAATAGCTTTGAATTGCTTGTTTGCCTGATCCAGCAAATCGGCTTCGGCATGGCGAAGCTGCTCCCAGGTACATAACCAAACAGCCTTGCCAACTGCTCTGCTGTTGAGCTTTCGCAACCGCTCCCACTCTTGCTGGGCAAATGCAAGCACCGTCTCATTGTTTACATTGCTATTACTGTAATCTGCAGCCATTTTTACTCCCTCCGCATATTTACTTTAGAACGGCATTGCCTTCCAGCAGCTTTTGCTGCAGCTCAGCTACAGGCACGTCGATTGCCCGGCATTGATGCTTTACAGCAAGCGCCGCAGCAGCTCCTGCTGCCTGCCCAATTGCCATGCAGCTTGGCGTCAGTCGAGTTGTTGCCTGCGCTTCATGCGTTGTCGATATACATCTGCCTGCCAGCAGCAAATTATCAATTTCAAGCGGTACGATGCTTCGATATGGAATATCGTATGCGCCGCCTTCTCGAATGAAGTTTGCGGTTACGCCCTTGCCTTCCGGATTATGGATATCGATAGGATAGCCGCTGCGTGCAATCACATCGTCAAATCTGCGAGCATCCAGCACATCCAGCCCATTAAGCACATAGTGGCCGATAATGCGTCTTGTTTCTCTTACGCCGATTTGTGAGCCTACCGCTGTTACGACTGCCTTTTCAAAGCCAGGGATATGCTCCTGGAAGAAGCTTTCAAGCTGCAGCACCTGCTTTCTTCCTTCAATCTCCGCCTTCGTCAAGTCTTCGCTGCTTGTTGGGTCAAGCCCCGAAATACGTGAGACGTTAACAAGCACTTCATCCTCATTAGGGCCGCTAAAGAACAAAACGCCGTCACGCTGGATAGGCAAATCTGCTGCCTGCCATTTGTCATAAAAGCCCATAACGCCTGTTAACGGCAAATGATCAAGCTCTGCAATTAACGACTTGTTGTAAAATTGCGAAGGATTATCCTGCATGTACTGCTTGACCTTCTGCAAATCTACACCCTTCATGCGGAATTTCATCGTCATAGGCTGCACCTTATGCGCATCATTGCCCTGCTCCCAAGGAGCGCCTGCCATATAAGCAGCGTCGCCATCGCCGGTTGCATCCACATAAGCCTTTGCCCGCAATTGTGAAATGCCGCTTTTATTATAAACCTGTACGTAGTCTATTCTATTATTTTCCGACTTAACGTCAATGATTGACGTATGCAGCAGCAGCTCTACTCCCGCTTCTTGCAGCATGTCGAATACTAAAACCTTATACACTTCTGGATGGTACGGCGTGAGCGTATGCGTAAAACCTACCGTATCGCGCAAATGGCCCGGTGAAGCGCCAAGCGCCATCAGGCGGTCTACAATTTCCTGCGCTATCCCTTTAATGACATGTTCGCCAGCCGCAGAATGAAAGGTCATCCACGGGTAAACCATCGCTGCTGTAGACATCCCGCCGAGAAATCCGTAACGCTCAACCAGTATCGTTTTGGCTCCGCTCCGCGCAGAGCTGATCGCAGCCGCTATTCCAGCCGGCCCGCCGCCCAATACAGCGACATCATATATTTTTTCGGTAAAGAACTGTGTGCTCACATTTTTTTCAGTCATGTCAACATCATCCCTTCTTTTTTGGAGCGCTCCCAAAATGCTGGTAAAATGGCAGATAGCCCGTTAAGCTATCTGCTTGCACAATTATGTCGTTTCACGGACAATCAGATCGCAATCGATCATTACCGTCCGCGCTTCATCCGCAGCCATATTTCCTTTTAGCATATCGAGCAGCATGCGCATTGCCTCTTCGCCGAGCTTGCGTTTATCCTGTCTGACCGTTGTTAGTGCAGGAGAATAGTAAGCTGCGGCTTGCACATCATCAAAACCAACTACAGCTACCTGCTGCGGAATGTTTATTCCCCGCTGCTGCAATACCTCCATAGCGCCAAACGCCATCAGGTCATTGGCCGCAAATACACCGTCGAATGGAAGGCCTTCTTCGATCAGCTTATGCATCTGCAAAGCCGCATCCTTCTGCCTGGCATGGCCTTCAATAACCAGCTCGGGACGGACCTCAAGCCCCGCCTCGGCGAGCGCTTGGCGATATCCCATATAGCGTGCATTTTCATGATACATATTCGCCAAACCATGAATATATACGAGATTGCGCTTGCCCTTCTCGATCAGATGCTTCGTAGCCGAGTATGCCCCGCTATAATAATTGGAGGTTACACAAGCAAGAGGGAGCTTGACAAAATCACGCTTGCCGATAAGCACAAACGGAATTTGCTGCTGCCTGTAGAAAAGCAAATGCTCCTCTAGAATATGCTCTCCCATAATAACGAGCCCGTCCACCTTGCGTCGGGTAGCTACACGCTTCCAATATTGCTCGTCAGATGAGCTGCGATTGGCGAATAACAACAAGTCATAATCGTTCGCTGCCGAATCCGCTTGAATCGCTTGAAGCACTTCATAAAAAATATGGTGGGTCAAATAGTCCGGATTGTCACTGAATGCAATGACGCCGATATTGCCCGTTGTTCCGCCTGCCAGGCTGCGCGCCTGCGGATGCGGAACATACCCGTTTTCATCAATAATTTGCTGTACCCTCTGGCGGACCTGCGGCTTTACCCCTGGCGACTGATTGACCACTCGGGATACTGTTCCGCGCGACACGCCGGCAAGCTTTGCAATGGTTTCTAGTGTATGCTTCATCTTTTTACCGCCTATTGTGAGAGCGCTCAAATTCGTGCTATAGTTTATTATGAGATAAGATAGATAGACTGTCAATTAACTAGATACAGCAACATTTTAGGAGGATTGGAAACCAATGAAGGCTGATCAAATAGAAGTGCGCTCTATACATAATGAAGACGAATATGAGCAGGTCATGCAAATACTCGATAAAGCGTTTGCTGTCGGCAGACAATTTTTCCACACGCGCATGTCCAATGATTCTGCTTATGATGCTTCTACGACCTGGATTGTTAAAAAAGGCGACAGCGTCACTTCTACGATTCAAGTGTTCCCTGTTCATTGCCGGATCGGGGATCAAGCTGTAAAAGTAGGCGGCCTCGGCAGCGTTGCTACCGATGAAGCTTTCCGAGGACAAGGCCATAGTCAAAGCATATTGCGCGGCCTGACGGACTGGATGGAAGAAGAGCAATATGATCTTTCACTGCTGTACACAGGCATTACGCCATTTTATGAAAAATTCGGTTGGAATGTTGTTCCGCAGCCGCAGTACCAGCTGAATGCTGAACAGTTGTCAGCCTTGGCATCATCCAATCCTTCAGGCTCTTATACCATTATTCCTTTTGACAGCTCCTATACAAATGATATTGCGTCGATCTACGAGCGATATAACCATAATCGTACGAATACGGCAATCCGATCTGAAGCTTACTGGAACGATTTGCAGAAATGGCCTAGATGGCAAGCAAACGACAAGCTCATTGCTTTACATGATGGCAAGCCAGTCGCTTACGGCGTCATCTCGGCACTCGTTAATGACAGCTATTGCTTCCTTGATGAGCTTTGCTATTTGGATGGCCATGAGGCAGCCGTGCTTCCGCTGCTGCAGCAGCTGCTTCAAACACGCAACGGCTTAAAAGAGCTTTTTGCCTACCTGCCCGATGATCATGTGTTTGCAGACTTCATTTTGAAATCAGGCGGACAGTGTACGATGTACGGCAGTGTAATGTGGAAGGTCATTCGCTTTTTGCCTATGCTGGCCAAGCTGCAGGATCGATTGCAGCAAAGGCTTGTCAGCAGCAGCTATGCAGATAAAGAGCTTTCCATTAAGTTAGTCTGTGCGCAGCATAAGGCTTATTTCCATTACGCTGATCATAAGCTGGCGATCGAGGCCGAAGAGGATATAGAACGGACTTATTTGACAATCGAGCTTAGCCAATCGCTATTTGTTGGCGCCTTGCTATTGGGCATCGACTTCATGATTGAAGAGCAAAGCAGCGGTAAAGATCCGCTCAGCAAGCAAATGGCCGATGCATTGTCCGCTGAAGCTCGGGAAATATTGCAAATACTGTTCCCTCATCAAGCGTCCACTTACTATAATTTAGACCGCTTCTAGGGGAAAAAACACTAATTACAAATTGAAGAAATACACTTTCTGTAGTTGCTCAAAAAGAATCGGCTTGGTCACACGTTCCGTTATTTGCTTTAAAACCGCCTTTTTTTAATTTCCCGGACACACATTCCGCTATTCGGCTCTAGATTGGGCTTTTCCGTGATTTATTGGTCAATAACGGAACGTCTGTCACTTTACCACCTCGAAAATGCGATTTTGGGCGCAATAACGGAACGACTGACCAGATCGGAAAGCTGATGCCACTATTCGCGCTAGATAGGGACTTTTTCCGCGATTTATTGGTCAATATCAGCTGCCTTATGGCAATCTTCAGTGCTGCCTTAAAATAATAAAAAAGCCTGCAATGGCTGGCCGATTGAAATTTTTCAATGCCGGAGCTGCAGGCTTTTTATTATGATCGATAAAATTATAGCGGTAAACGTAAAATCGCTTTATTTTCAAGGCCGCGAATAAAAGGGGTCCATTCTTCCGTCTCTGGCGTTATTTGCAGCGTATCCTCCACCATCTGCAGCTTAGCATCAATAGCATCGATAAAGTGCAGCGCAACCGCCTCCGGCAATTGGGGCTGTACCGGACTGCCCCACTCTCCTAAATTATGATGGGATAGTACTAAGTGCTGAAGAGCCATCACAACATTCGACTCAAGGTCCAAATCCAGCTTAATTGCGGCTTCTGTAATCCAGTTCGAAGCCATGCTAATATGCCCCAGCAGCTTGCCTGAATTGCTGTAATCGGTAACGATGCCGTACTCCGATACCATCTCCGCAGGCTTTGCAATATCGTGGAGAATGATGCCTGCCCGCACAAGATCGCTGTTGAGAAAAGGCCGCTGCTTGCAGATAAACTCCCCCAGTTCAAGCATACGGACGATATGGTAGGCTAGACCGCCATAATAGGCATGATGATGCGTCTTGGCAGCTGGCGAAGCCAGCATCTGACCCTTAACTTTATTAAAGCAATAGGCAGTAATTGCCTTCATTTCAGGATGGGCAATGCTGTCAATCGTATTCATAATAATCGGCAATAATTGCTCCGAGCTAACAGGCGCTGAACGGATGAAGTCCGTAATCGTTACGCCATCCTCAGCATTCGCCTTGCGCATCCTGACAATTTTAGCCTGCAGCTTATCGCGATATGTATGAACCGCTCCCTGTACCTTTACGACAGTCATAGGCAAAAAGGTTTCAATATCCGTTTTGCTCGCATCCCATAGCTTTGCGGAAATTTGCGAGCTGCTGTCTGCCAGCACGATGTCCAAATAATCCTTCGGAACAGCGCCGTTCGTCTGCTTCACGTCCACCTCTTTTAAAATATAAAAACCGATAAAATCTTCACCATCAATAAATTGCTTGATTTGCATAGCTGACCCTCATTTCTATTAACACGAACGCTTTATGTCCATTATATTAAACTTGCTTTATATCGATTACTATACACGATAACTATATTGGTGTCGAAGCAGAAAAGTATTATTTTCACATACCGCCTGCGAATTATTTACTTATTCACCCCGTTTACAAACCGTGCAGCTTTTTGAATTGCTCCGGGCTCATGCCTGTGTAGCGCTTAAAGACAACGCTAAAATAACTCGCATTATCAAAACCGGCCTCCTGAGCGATTTCGTACAGCTTCTTGCTGCGTTTGCTGAACATCAGCTTTTTGCTCATATTAATGCGCTCCTGATTAATATATTCCATCGGCCTTATCGATAACGTCTTTTGAAACTGGCGGCATATGTATTGCGGCGATAAAGCTGCAGCTTCTGCAATTTCTTGCAGCGACAGCGCCTTGTGCAAATGATTTTGAATGTAAAGCAAAGCGGGCCGAATCTTATCCTCATCCCGCGCTTCCCCGGCCGGCATAATTAATTGCCGCTTCAAATCGAGCAGCAAATTGTACATTAGCTTGGAGCGTTCAAACTCCGTGCTGCTGTCCTCATCATCAAGCGCAAGCATCGCTTCTATCGAGGCTAGTAAATTGACATCCTTCAGTTGGCTGACGCCGGAGCCTGTAATTCTCGCAAATGCTAAAAGCTGACTGGCTTCCCGTCCATTAAACGAAACCCATGCAACCTCCCATTGATTGCTGACCGGCACATAACGATGCGGAACATCGGGAAATAAAAAGAAAACATCTCCTGGCCCTACTACTGTTTCATAATTGTTATACATCAGTTCTCCCTTGCCGCTAAGCACCTGATGAATTTGAAAATCAGGAAACCCGGCTTCACGGCTTGTTTCCTCCTGATGCTCCCAGTATCCCACGGTCGTTACATACAGTGGTAGAAGCAGCGCGTCCGTGAGCCTCGCGAATATCAGTTTACTCCCCATCACCAGCCACCTTGTTTCAAATTTTGATAGAAATAAGCAATATCCTTTATTTCCTTAAGGTTTAAATCAACCTATACTGACAATATAAGAATAACATATAAAGGAGCTGCAATGATGCGAAAAAAATTTACATATCAGCCTCCAGCCAACGGATATCCGGAATGGAACAATAATCCTGACATTTTTCAGCTTAACCGCTTGCCGGCACATGCGCATATGATGCATTTTGCAACTGAAGCCGAAGCTTTAATAAATGACCACACTTCCTCATCCTTTTATAAAAGCTTGAACGGCAGCTGGAAGTTCTCCTTTGCCGAAACACCTGAACAGCGTATTAAACATTTCTACACAGCCGATTATGATGCCAGCAGCTGGGACAATATCGAGGTTCCTTCGCACTGGCAGCTGCGAGGATATGATTATCCGCAGTATACGAATGTCAAATATCCCTGGTCTGTGCTAGAGCCTGAACTAAGAGCGCCCTTCGCGCCTGCCAAGTACAACCCGGTCGGCTCTTATATTACGAGCTTCACTGTTCCACAGGAGTGGAGCGGCATGCCTGTCTTTATTAGCCTGCAAGGCGTTGAATCAGCCTTCTATATTTGGGTGAACGGCGATTTGGTCGGCTATAGCGAGGATACGTTCACGCCCGCTGATTTTGATTTGACGCCGTATTTGATACCGGGTGAAAACAAGCTGGCGGTAGAAGTATACCGCTGGTGCGATGCCAGTTGGCTTGAGGATCAGGACTTCTGGAGAATGAGCGGGATATTCCGCGACGTTTATTTGTACGCCGCTCCGCCTGTTCATATTGCTGACTTTTCTGTGCAAGGCTTGCTTGATGACGACTATAGGCACGGTGAGCTAAAGATTCAGGCTGTCCTTGAAAATTATAATGAAGCTGCAGTCCATCCAATGCAGTTGACTGCGAGCCTGTATCAAAATGGCAGGCTGCTGCAAGAAAAGTCAATTTCCATTACAGAGCTGGTGCAAAGCAGAACAGCCTGCAGCTTTGAAATGCACGTTGACAATCCGCTGCACTGGAGCGCTGAGTCTCCTAACCTGTATACTGTCGTCTTGTCGCTGCGCAGCGGCGAAGGCAATTGCCTGGACGCCGTTTGCTGCCGTACCGGCTTTCGACGCTTCGAAATTAAAGACGGGCTGATGAAAATTAACGGCAAGCGCATTGTATTCAAGGGCGTTAACCGCCACGAATTTTCCAGCAGCAAAGGCAGAGCGATCGGCAAAGCAGAAATGATCCGCGATATCGAGCTGATGAAAGCTTATAATATCAACGCAGTGCGAACATCGCATTATCCGAATCAATCCGCCTGGTATGAGCTATGTGATGAATACGGGTTGTATGTCATCGATGAAGCTAATTTGGAGACTCATGATACATGGCAATACGGGCAAGGAACAGTAAACGAGACAAACGTGCCGGGCAACAATCCTGCCTGGACAGAAAATGTGCTCGATCGCTGCAACTCCATGCTTCAGCGTGACAAAAACCATCCGTCCATCATTATATGGTCGCTTGGCAATGAATCGTTTGGCGGTACGAACTTTATCGCCATGTATGATTTTCTTAAAAATGCAGATTCTACTCGCCTTGTGCACTATGAAGGCGTCTTCCACGCAAGAGAATCTGAGGCTGCAAGTGATATTGAATCGACGATGTACATTAAACCTTGGGCGGTAGAGGCCTACGCGAAAAACAATCCAAAAAAACCATATATTATTTGCGAATACAGCCATGCGATGGGCAACTCCTGCGGCGGGCTCCATCTATACTGGGAGCTGTTTGAGCGTTACGACATTTTACAGGGCGCATTTATTTGGGACTGGATTGATCAAGCCATTTTAACGAAAACAGACGACGGTGTTGACTACTTAGCTTATGGCGGTGATTTTGGCGAAACGCCGCATGACGGCAACTTTTGCGGGAACGGGCTGATTTTTGCAGACCGCACAGTTACGCCTAAGCTTGAGGAAGTAAAGCGCTGCTACCAAAATGTAAAATTTGAAGCTGTTGATTTGGAAAAGGGTACGATTCGGCTTACTAACCGATTCCTGTTCACGAACCTGAACCATTACTCGCTTCGGTGGACCGTTACTCTTAACGGGGCAGCAAGCGAAAGCGGCATTATGCCGATAGCTCTTGAGGCAGGCGAAAGCATGGAATTAACGATTCCTTACTCCACGCTGCAAGCACCGCGCTTGCAGGAAGTCATTTTGACTCTATCTTTAATAAGAAATGAAGCAGCAGCATGGGCGCCTGCCGGTCATGAGGAAGCATGGGAGCAGTTTATTATTACTCCTTACTTTGCATCAAAGCTGCATGCTCTAGCAACGCAAAATGATTCATTGGTAGTCAACACCCACAATGACGGGCTGCAAATAGAAGGCAGCAACTTCTCTATTTTATTCAACCGCAGCAGTGGCGATTTAATTTCTTATTTGGCGGATGGGAAGGAATTTCTGCTCGAGCCGGCAAGACCAAACTTCTGGCGGGCGTCGACAGATAATGATCGCGGCAATAAGCTTCCAGAGCGCAGCGAGGTATGGAAGAACGCACATGACAAGCGCAGTTTAATACATTTCGACTGGAAGCAGGTAAGCGGCTTCGTTGTCATTACCGTGAAATATGCAATCGCGACAACTCCGGTCTCAAGCCTGCTGCTGGAATATCGCATTCAAGCGGATGGAACGATCCATGTTCATGAGCAATTCAATCCTGGCGAAGGCTTGCCCGAGATTCCTGAAATCGGCCTGCTGTTCGTGCTGGATCAGCGTCTCGATACGATTGCGTGGTACGGGCGAGGTCCTCATGAAAACTACTGGGATCGTAAAACAAGTGCAAAGGTCGGCCAATATAGCGGAACCGTCAAGGAGCAGTTCACCCCTTATTTGCGACCGCAGGAATGCGGCAATAAAACCGATGTGCGCTTTGGCAGCTTAACCGAAGGTTTGGATGGCGCGGGACTTCGCTTCGCAGGCGATAACCTGATCGAAGTATGCGTGCTGCCTTGGACACCTGAGGAGCTTGAAGCAAGCGATCATACGTATAAGCTGCCGCAAAGCGATAAGAGTGTTCTGCGCATTAACTATAAGCAAATGGGCGTAGGCGGAGATGACAGCTGGGGCGCCCGGACGCATGAAGCTTTTATTTTGCCTTCGAACCGTACGTATAGCTTCGGATTTACGATTGGCAAGAAGTAAGCGTTTGGAGTGTTTGTAATGTTTGGAGTGTTTGTAATGTTTGGAGTGTTTGGAGTGCTTGGAGTGCTTGGAGTGCTTGGAGTGCTTGGAGTGCTTGGAGTGCTTGGAGTGCTTGGAGTGCTTGGAGTGCTTGGAGTGCTTGGAGTGCTTGGAGTGCTTGGAGAGATTGCAGAGATGGATACTCCTGCAAAAGCGCAGCATTTTTAGGTGCGAACTCACTTTTCAGGCCGAAATGCTTCATACTTTACGATGGCAAGCTCTATCTTGTGGAATGAGTACTCACGCGCTAAAGCTAAATGCATTTCCTGTGCTTAGTTTTAAGATATTTGGCTTTTTTAAAATTCTAAAGGGAAAAACTACCGTTAGTTTGGCGCATTTCGCTAAAGAAAGGGTATTTCAACAAAACTAGATGCATGAAATACAGTTAGAATTCTTTTTTGGGTAGAAAAGGAGAATCTAGATACACAAAATGCACTTAGCTCACAAAAGTTACCCTTTTCCCTTGTAATCATTTTCGATTACATTGCAAAAAAATCTCCACTTATCCTTTTTGGGATAGTGGAGATTTTGCTTAGTGAAGCAAATTGCGAATTTGCTTCACGTTTTCCTTTACTTTTTTCAAGCTTAAATAATCAATCTTTTCATGATAAGCCTGATCTTGCTCACGCTGCTCCGAGAGTGATAATGCTTCGTAGCTCGCCGGGCTGCCAGCTGTTTCATCGCGATAGTCCTCTTGCGCGCTGCTTTCCAGCTCTGCTGTCATTTGTTCTGCTTGGGCAAGTCGGCTTTCGGAGACGGCCTCGCCTCTCGCTGCCTTACCTGCTTCACCGTCTAGCAGCTGTTTAATTCGTTCCAGTTGATCAGCAACGCTTCCGCTTTCTTGCATATGATCTACAATCTGAATGGATGCATCCAGCAGCTGATGAATACGCTCATGATCGTGCACGATAATCTCACCTTGCCTTTCATCTTTGTGAAACTGTTCTCCATTTCTTCATCAATTAATTGACAGTTTCATCTAAGGTTTCAATTATTGTGCTTCACATTTCCAAATGTATGCAAACGATACATATGCTTAAAACTGCTCTTGTTTCTCTTTCCAATTTATACCTCTAATTAACACTTCTAATTTACACTTCCAATTTACAAATCTAATTTACACTTCCAATTTACAAATCTAATTTACACTTCTATTTCTCACTTCCTGCTTCCTATCGCCAACTCAGCAGCAAGAGCAGCTTGGCAATAACAAAAAATAACCAATTGCCGGCAGCGTCCCACATGCTTGTACTGGAATCTGATGCTGCTGAAGAATGTTCCGTTACTTCTTCTTTTACTATCGGTATTTCTTTATCCGCTAGAAATTTCAGTTCGCTTCCAGCAGCTGACGCTTTTAACGACGGCGAGCATAATGGATTTGTCCACTGCCCGTCACTTTCAGTAAGAAAGAAAAGATACTCCTCACCAACCACGCTGGGTCCCCAAATTGCTCCCCACGTACTATCCTCATCAATGACTAAATACGCCTCTTCTACACCTTTATAGCTTTTCGATACTTTTAGCTTTAGCTCATTGTTTTGAGTACCCGGTGTCAGTTCCTCCACCTTGCCAATAACAATCCCATCATACCACTCATAAGACTCCTCGATTGTTAGCTTCTTAACACAGCTTAACGCCTGTACGTGCTGTGGAATAAGAAACATAACAAGAAGCGCGGCTGCCAGCAATAGCTTCTTCACACGATCACCATCCTCTGCCAACATAGACGGTAATCGCTGGATAAAAGTTACAATACATGTTCAGGACTCACTTCCGTTTTTGCGCCTCATTCATCAGGCTCAGTAATAATCATTAAGCCTTCTACATGCTTGCGGTTCATCAGCTTGCGCTTTTTGCGGTTTTCCTTTGTTTCGAACACAATATCCATATCATAGTTGTCCGGATAGAGCTCCTCATGAGAAATATGCAGACTAAGCCGCTTATGATTAATAAACATCTTTTGCTCTTGCACAAGCACCCCGACATTGCCGCGATTGTCTGGAAGCTGAAATACAGTTCCCGTTCTTTTTAAAAAGGAAACGAGCACGCGATCACCTATCGCAAGCGGCTTAGCAACAGGCGCTGCAGCAGCATGATCTGGATCTGCCTGCGGCTCAACTCTTTCACTCATGACAACGTCCGCTTCTCTTCCTTCCCCCTCCACTCTCTCTGGCGCTGTTCTCTTAATCTCCGCCTCTGCCTCTATTTTTCCCTCCGCTTCTGCGTCATCCTCTACGCTTAGCGATACTAACGCTTCATCTAGTGCATATTGAAATGTTTTGCCTTCAGTATTTTCACGGCGGTTTGTAATTTCCTGCGAACGCTCAATGATAGCCTGCGAAATACCTAGTTTTTTGGCTATAAGAAAAGCGTAGCTTTGCCCTGCTTCCCCTATTTTCAATCGATACAGCGGCTGCAGCGTGTCGGTATTGAATTCCATTCGTGCATTTTCGAATCCAGGCGCAACAGCTGCAAAATGCTTGATTTCGTTAAAATGGGTCGTTGCTACAACCGTCGTTTTGCGCCGCTGCAGCTCCTCTAATATAGCAATCGATAATCCGATTCCTTCACCCGGATCAGTGCCGGATGCCATTTCATCAATGAGCACCAAGGTTGCTTCATCCGCAAAGGATAGCAGATCGATTAAAAACTGAATATGGGCCGAGAACGTGCTAAGCGATTGCTCCAAGCTTTGCCCGTCACCAATATCTACTGCGACATGACGAAATACAGAAAATACACTGCCTTCCTTAACAGGCACGAGCAAGCCGGATTGAACCATTAATGTCAGCAAGCCGATCGTTTTAAGCGCCACTGTTTTTCCACCGGTATTCGGTCCGGTAATGATAAGCGATTGATAGCCTGAACCGATAGCAAAATGCAGCGGAACCATTTCTTTTCCCAGTAAAGGATGTGTAGCGGCAGAAATATTCATCACGCCTCGATCGTTCAGTTCAACGTTGCAACCACCGATCATTTTGGCATATTTCGCTTTGGCGAACAAAAAGTCATAGATGCCAATCGTCTCTATATTAAGCTTAATTTCATGCTGTGCTTCCTCCACCAAGCCAGTCAACTCGCTAAGTACCTTCGCTTCCTCTCTCGCTTCTTCCATACGAAGGAGATTCCATTCTGTTTGCAAATGAGCGATTTCAGCCGGCTCAATATAGACGGTTTGACCGCTGGACGATTCGTCCAAAATACTGCCATTAATGCGCTTGCGATGCTCTTTTTTAACAGGAATGACATAACGGCTGCCGCGCATGCTTACTAAATTTTCTTGCAAATAATCAGCATTGCGATTCAATATAGCATGGATTCTCGATTTGATGCGCTCCTCTACAGTGATCAGCTTTTTGCGTATTTTTGCGAGTTCCTTGCTTGCTTGGTCAGTTATCCGGTTGTTGCGCAAGCATCGCTCTATTTCAGACTTCAGATGATCCAGCTCGTGGAGAGAAAGAGCAAATTGGCTAATTTTCGGCGCGATATCGCTTTTTGCCGCCATATACCTTTTCAACTGCGCGCTGCTGTGCAGAAATAAATGGATGTTTGAAAAATCCTGCTCGCTGAACAGATAGCCCGTTCCGAGCAAATTAACAACGAAATCAATGCCGCTAAGGGAAGGTATAGGAGCATGGCCTCCGTTTTGCAAAATTTTAAGCGCCTCTGCCGTATCATTCAAGGCGATGCGCAGCATTTTTATTTGCGCTATCGGCTCCATTTGCTCTGCATGCTGTTTGCCCAAATAAGACATCGCTTGATTTCGGACAAGCTCCTTTACTTTATTAAATTCCAATTGCTCTAATGTTTTGCTATTCATTCGTAACAGCTCCTTTTTCTTTGAAAAATAAAAAGGCAAAGAAAGACGAATGATCGTCCTTCTTTGCCTTGAAGAAGACAGCTTGCTCGCGCCCGTATACCTATAAAAGAGCACAAAAAAACGTGCTGATACACAGCACGGATTTCGTCATAAGCAAGCTGCCCCTATTAAACTTGCGACCAGGGCAAAAATGATTTGAATATCCGTATTCTTAACTAATTGCGATTAGCAGCCTATACATGCCTGTTCAGGCATAACTAAACAAACGTCCGCTGGACGTTAAATTCCGTTCAATCTGCTGTTCGCTATTCAATTGATTAGTTAAGAATAACCGCCGACATCAAAATCTCTCCCTAAATGGTATTGCTTATATCTTATGTGAAAGATGCTACGAAGTCAAACTCAATTTTGAACATACTGAAAACAGCCGCTCCTTCGCAGGGAGCGGCTGTAGACATAGAACTATCAATTGTCTTACTTCAGCGCTTCAAGACCCAGCAAGCCAAGATCCGAAATATCGATCTGACCGTCTCCGTTGAAATCCATATAACGGTTGCTGTCATCGACTTTAGCGCCAATATAGCCTGCAAGCATCGCCAGATCTTCGATATCTATCTTGCCATCCCAATTAATATCTTTATCGTTAGGCGTTCCAACGCGAACGATCAAGCTGCTATCCGTACCTTGACGGTGAGTTACGCCTGTCATATCCCCGTCAATTCGAATGGTTTCGGAGGTGCTCAGCACGGTCAGTCTTGCATTAACGTCATTCTTTTTGGCAACAAGTTCAAGTCGTGCTGCAGCTATATTTCCATCGAAGCTTTTATTTTTCAATTGCGTGCCTACAATGGTAATCTCGCTGTCCTGCGCCGTCCAGGTGAGAAAGCCTTCTGCATTCCACTGGTCTGATCCCGTAATGCTTTTTATTTCCCATAATGCCGGATCAATATTGAGCTTGGCCTTAAAGCCGTACAGCTTATTTGCTTGATCAAGCTCGAGATTAACTGTAATTGTATCGTTCACTTTCGCCGAGGCAGGTCCCGTTAATTTCAATTTTCCTGCATGCTCATATTGCACATCCGATACCGCGATCATTTGCAGGCTGCCCATATCGGTGGCATCAGCAAAGTAAATATTTTCATTGCCGTTTGCATCCTCGGCAAGCGTCATAAATTTAACTTCCATACTATCTTTGAACAGCCGTACGAAATCCATATTTTTCGGGTTAATAACGGTAATGCGATCCGCAAGATCCATATACAGCAAGCCGTCCTTGCCCCAGTAAGAATGATATGGACGCCACATGCCATAGCTGCTGCTTACATCCGGGTATATCGTTTTATAGTCAATAACCTCATAATTTACCGGGTCCAGCTTGAATAATGTTCCGCTTACACCGCCCCAGATGTTTCCATCCGGTCCTACTGTAAGTCCGCTGATCATAGCCGGATTGCTAAGTCCTGGAATATTTAGCGAGAATTCCGTTACCTTACGCTTGTTGGCTACATCCCAGACGAACATTTTTGCTGATTTTTCTGAAGCAGTAATGCCCAGCCCTCCATGTATTGTCGTTGAGCCGTAAATGTAGCCGTCCTTATAGGCAAGGCCGACGATACTTTGGTTTTGGACGATGTTACGAAAAACCTCATGCTTGCCTGTGGCTGGATCAAAAATCGTAAGAGCGCCGCCAAGCTCTCCATAGCCCGGAATGGTACCGATTATAATTTTATCATCCATCACTTTCATTACATATGGCCGATCCTGCTCTTCTCCGATTGTAAACACTTCTGTAGCGACAGGCGTACTGAGTGTGGAATCGATTTTGTATACATGGCCGCCTGGATATATGCCTAAATACATATCCTTGCCATACGCGATCATGCCCTCAGCCTGCTCCATCACCAAATTTTTTCTTTGTCCCGTGCGCGGATTATATACCGCCCCTAAACCTGCCGGATAAGCTGACATGTACAGATTGCCGTCCGGGCCAACTTCAATATTGTGAATCGGATTTGGCGCCCCTTCCAGCACCGACAGCTTGTTATATACCGTTTTGGCATCCACATTGAAAACAGCAATATCTCCGTTTGCTTTCATGGAAACAAGCGACATGCCCGGGTATCCTTCAAGATCATCAAACTGTACCCATGCCGCGCCTCTCAATGATGTCCCATACTTGATAAGCGGGGTAGCTTTGAAGGTCGTAAGATCAAGCTCCGTCAAATGTCCGTTAGCGGGCAAATATAATTTGTTATCACGGGTAACCAGTTGTGCAAAGCTGAATACCCCGGATCCTGTTCCGCCATTTTCCGTGCTTTTGCCAAGCTTATGCTCCAGCCATTGCTTATTTTTCAAATCATAGAACAGCAAGGTAAGTATATCTCCGCCCTGAAACTTAACAAGCAAATAATCGTTTACAACAGCCATATCATAAGCAAACGGCACCTGTGCAGCCGTCACGCCCAGAAGTTCCGGCACTTTCGCTCCGATGCTTTCCTTCGTGCCTTTTGTAGCATCCGTTACGCCTAGCTTGATAACATCCCCAACTGTACCGATCCCTGCATAAATATAGCCGTCATGATACGCTATCGAGCGAACGTATTCCTGGCCTGCAACCATCGTTCCATAATCAGTAAACTTTTTAGCAACCGGATCATATTTGAACACCTTGCCAGATTGAAACGTGCCGCCATATACATTTCCCTTGTCATCGGTCGTCAAGCTCCAAATCGACTTTTCTGAAGAAATAGGCTCGCCGATTTCCTCCAGCTGATGCGTCTTGGGCGAGTAGCTCCATAAAATACCTTTTGTTTGCCCAGAGGTTCTAATTCCGCCTATATATACCGTACCGTCCGGTGCGATCGCATGCGCCCAAGCCTGCTGCACGCCTTTCATAGGCAAGCTGTAAAGCAATGTATCCGTCTTGATATCTACAACCTGAAATAATGCAAGCTCCGCATTGACGGTTGTATAATAAACAGGCCTTCCCTCTTCTTCACCTACGACAGCGCCGGAAATTCCTGCCTTCGTAATTGGCGTATCGATCTTGACCGGCTCGCCAAATACTCTTCCCATGAATTTCGTATCATTATCTTGGCTCGCATTCGCCGCTGCAGGAGCGGCAGTAAATCCGAGCGAAGCGATTAAGCTGCAAATAATAGCCAACAGCATACCTTTTTTTCGAATATTGCGCATGGTAAGCCTCCTATTTTAAATGATGTTAAAGCAATTCCGCTTAGCCAAGCGCTAGTTAGCAGCTACAGCCTGTGCGATTAGAGCGACATCAGCAATATCAATTTTGCCATCGCCATTCAAATCATAATATTGGGTTACACTATCCAGCTGCGCATCGACTTGTTTAGCTACCAGCAGCAAATCTAGCAGGTTAACAACGCCGTCATGATTCACATCTTCCACATGCTTCATAATGATCGTACGCACTCTCAAGTCGGCCGGGTACGTCTGGCTCTCCAGCTTGCCTGCCTTGTAGGTTTTAAGAATTGAGCCGGCTTTTAAGGAAAGAACCGTATTGCCTGCATCACCTTTTACTCTAAAAGTAACATTTACTATGCCCACGTCTCCGCTTACAACGCCGTTGCTGTTTTTAGCGGCCTGGATGGATAGAACACCATTATTCACAGCAGAGGTTACAGTCGTATTTTCATTTGTGCCAAAATCAGAATGTACAACCGCTTCAACAAATTCCAGCATATTAGCATCAAATGCCAGATTGAGATCGGCTCCTGTCAGCGAGTCAGCTTTTTTAGCGCCTAATTGGACCGTAAATGTTTTATTTTTTACCGCGAATTCTGGCGCTGCAATATCCAGCCCCATCAAATCACGTTCATAGGTCAATAAAAAGTCGTCATAATACGCAACTGATTTATTGAATTTGTTTGATAAAGCAAACGCCTTGGCATATTTCGCACCTTCAGGAGCAAGCCCCTTTACTTCAGCCTTATACCATTCTCCGAGCGGGGTTTTGTAATGCTGCAAAACATCCGAGCCAACCTGGGCATTTTTGTCATCAAAGAAGCGCAGCAGCAAGGTAGCCCCAGTAGTAACAGCATCCTCGATATACATCTGGGCAGAAAGCGTATATTCCACCCCTGGCTTAACCGTTATTGGCAGGCTTTCCAGCACGACATCTCTGTCATCTACCAGATCCGTTATTTTCAAGCTGTACTTGCCTGACTTTGTTTTTTGTGTTGAACGCTCGTATTTAGCCGTATCAGTCGGAGCACTCCACGCTCTCCAGCTTTGAACCGTTCCGTCATCATTCAAGTTTCTTTCGAAGCCCGCGTTCGGGATCGGAATGCTGATAATTTCCTTCAGACCGTCAGATGATATCACCTTTTCTGTCAAGTCCTCAGGCGCTTCTACAGACGACTCGGATTTATAGATTAGCGTAAAATCATCGAAATACGTATCGCCTACCCAAGCCGCTGTTACAGAAGCTGATATCGTTACATATTTAGTGCCGGCAGGCGCCTGCAGCTCCAAGCTGAGCGGGACAAACTGTCCGTATTTATCGGTCGTTGTATAATCCGCTCTATTTTTTTCCGCCCCTTTAACCTCAATCCCATTTTCATCATAGAAATTCATAAAAATCGAACCGCCCCTGGAGCCTCCGGTAGAAATGGTAGGATTGTTAGGCGATATTTGTGTCATCACTTTGTAAAACTTGCCTGCAATCGCTTCATATTTATCGCTTGTTATAAGAATATTTTCCGATGTCGAGTAATCTCGCAAATGCAAGCTGTAACTGCCCGATTTCTTTTGTTCAATGCTTACACTGTGCGATACATTTGATGATGGCGTATAAGCGACATTCCAGCCCGGAATTTTGTTATCCCCGCCAACTGTTGATTCAAAGCCAGGATTAACAAGCGCAACTGTACCATAATCCGGCGTCGGCGTTGGCGACGGAGTCGGTGATGGCGTTGGAGGAGCTGGCGTGTCAAACGTAATTTTGAAATCATCAAAGTACGTATTGCCGTTCCAGCCCGATGATATCAACACCGCGACTACAACATATTTGGCATTGCTTGGCGCGACCTTGCTTGGAGTAACGATTTCCTGGAAGTTTCCTTGATTTCTCCAATCATTAAAATCATTTACCGTTTGGGTAACGCGATTATTATTTTCATCGAAAAACCGCAGCTCAATCGATCCGCCTACTGAACCGTTCTTGTAATTTTCCGGTTGATTCGGATTGATCCATGCGCTTAGTGCATAATTTTTTCCTGGGATGACCGGATATTTCTCGCTTAAAAGCATAACGGTGTGCGTTGTTGAATTATCGAACAAATTCAAGCTTCTGGTGCCGTTTCTAGCAACTGCATTACTAATGCTATGGCTGACAGTGCCATCAACGCGCGTATAGCTTGGCGTCCAGCCGGGTATATTTCCATCCTCGTCGGGATTATCCTCAAAGCCAGGGTTAATCATGACGATTTCACCCGATACCGGTTCCGGTGCTGGTAGGGTTGGCGTTGGGGTCGGAGTCGGTGTTGGCGTTGGCGTTGCCGGCGTTTCCACACTAATTTTAAAATCATCGAAGTACGTATTGCCATTCCAGCCCGTTGATATCAACACAGCTACTACAACGTATTTTGCATTGCTTGGCGCGACCTTGCTTGGAGTAACGATTTCCTGGAAGTTTCCTTGGTTTCTCCAATCATTAAAATCATTTACCGTTTGGGTAACGCGATTATTATTTTCATCGAAAAACCGCAGCTCAATCGATCCGCCTACTGAACCATCCTTATAATTTTCCGGTTTATTCGGATTGATCCATGCGCTAAGCGTATAGCTGTTTCCAGGTATGACCTCATATTTGTCACTTAAAAGCATAACGGTATGCGTCGTTGAATTATCAAACAAACTCAAGCTTCTGGTGCCGTTTCTAGCAACTGCATTGCTAATGCTATGGCTGACAGTGCCATCGACGCGCGTATAGCTCGGCGTCCAGCCGGGTATATTTCCGTCCTCGTCAAGCTCATCCTCGAAGCCAGGGTTGATCATGACGATCCCCGCCTGTTCACCCGCATCATCCGCCGCATGAATAAATGAAGCTGGCATGCCAGCAAATATAGTAGAAATCAATAATGCCAGAGCAACGAAAATGGATATCCTTCTTCGCATCATTCTCAATATACTCACTCCTTATTGTTGTTCGATCAAGCGCAGTAAAATAACCGCAACATCTGCACGTTTAGCGCTCGCTTTTGGCTGTAGAAGATTATTGCCAACACCTTTCAGAAGGCCGTTTTCCTTCGCCTTATAAACAGCTTCCTTCGCCCAATCGCTGATTGACGCATCGTCCGCAAATTTATTCGTTCCAGTGCCATCTGCTTTTAATAATCCTGCGTTGACAAGCATTACTGCCATCGCTTCACGAGTGAGCTTGCCGCCCGGATTAAAGTTGATACCATCACCTTGAATAATGCCTGCTTTTTTAGCTGCGCTCACCTCAGCTGCATACCAGGCTCCAGCTTTAACATCAGCAAAAGAATGATTGCTGACAGCGGCAGTATCCAATCCAAGGATACGAACAAGAAGTGAAATAAACTCCGCTCTCGTTATTTCTTTGTCAGGTGAAAATTTTCCATTGCCAGTGCCGAACATATAATGCTTGGCAGATAAAGCTTCTATCGCATGCTGAGCCTCTTTGTACACGTGATCCACATCTTTATAATGAGCCGAATAGGACATAACGGCATAAGTGCCAGGCACATCAGTTACAAGCTGAAAGCTTCCGTCCTGCTGCTTGGCCTTGCGAACAAAGTCCCAAGTGGATGAAGCCTCATTCCATACGTAAACGCCAAGCTTATGAGCTTCGGAGCTCGCTTGATTAAATGGCAAAGTCAGCTTGATCTCCCCAGCAGCTTGAGTCATCACTGTTCCTCCTGCTGTAAGAAGCTCAAATTTTAATCCAGAGAGAGCTTTCAATTGCTTATTCATTTGCTGACCGGGTTTTACATCAGCAGCTTGGAAACGAATTATGGTCTGCTTCTCTTGCAAAAGCGCCTTCGGTGAAATCTTGGCTTCGCCCTGATTTGTTACCAGCACAAGTGATGCTTTATGCTGTTCCAACAGCTTCGCCTGCTCTGCCGTGACATACAGCGCTGATGCACCAGCCTGAGCAAGCTGCAGTTGAACCTCAATTTCTGATGACAATTTCAGCTGATGGGCTTGTGCCAATGCGGTTAGACTGCCAAGTGCTTTAAGCGCTTTCAATAAAGCGTCATTGTCGAGCTGAATTCCGTTCGTTGAGCTGCTAGTCACCGTTCCAGCATTCTTTTCCAATTGCTGTTTAAGCAGATTGGCAATATTTCGCAGCTTATCCAGCTCGGCAGCAGAATAGTTAGACGTGCCTCCTGCAAGCAATGAAGTCAATTGAGCCAGCGCCTGCTCACTGTCGCCGGCTGATATTTTTTTCTCGAGCTCTTTCAGCCCTTGTTCTTGAGTCTGGCCGCCTGTCCAAGAATCTGTAGTTGGAGGATTAACAATCTGTATAGCAAGAGCAGGGCCAGCAGTTATGTCCAGCTCAACTAAATCGTTCAAATGATGATCATTTTCAAACGTTTCGCTTGAAACTGCCTTGAGCTCCTGAATAGAAAGCTTTGCTTCCCCTGTGTTTTTAGCTGTAAATGAAAGCTGAGCAATTGTTATTCCAGAGCTGCTGACAGAGGCTGCCCCTCCTTGTCGAAGCAGCGGAATCAGTATCGTTCCCTCGCTTGAATTCGTCTTGATCCCGCCGAAATCGTTGTAGCTGCCTTTAGCTTCCGCACCTGATACTTGCAGCTTTGCTGCATCATAGCGGACAACAAGCTGTACGCCATACAAATCCATTGCATCGCGAGCAACTACTTGGACAGCTAATTGCTGCCCTATCTTTACAGACTTGCCATCATGTACAAGCTGGATCGTCGTCTGCTTACTTGTCCCGCCCTCTGCAAACGCATACATAGGAATGTTTAATATCAGACAAAGAATAAGAACAGGCATAATGAATCGCTTATATTTCATTTTCATATCTCCTTTCGTTTACATGACTCACCTTTAAATAATAGACATCTAGTACTTAGTAACCATTACCACTTTCGACAAACCCGAAAAAATAGACTAGATAAGTAATACATATAACGTAATGAAAGAATTGAAAATCGACATTTTCCTCCTTTTTATATTAAATAAACAGAAAAACACAATTTTTCTTGATGTTTTAATAATTATGTATTGCTTATCTGGTTCATAGCTGATTATAATCTAAGCAGAAATATACTGTCAATGAGAATCGAATACGCTTTCATGACTTTATCTTTTCCATAATTAATTCACTATTTTATGCTATAATTAACCATTGAGGAATTATTTTGCAATCGAGGTGTTTGTATGGGCTCTAAACCGAAGCGTTCTACGTTTAGAAATCGATATGAAGAAATGATCATAACATTAAGAAATGAAATGATAACGAATATTTGGGAGGAAGGCAGCTACTTACCGTCTGAATCTGATCTTGCTGACCGCTTCGAGCTTAGTAAAAACTCAGTTCGTAAAGGATTAGAGCTGCTGGCTTCAGAGAACTTTATAGAAAAAATTCCGCGTGTAGGTAACCGCGTGCTGAAATCACCGACAGGCGTAACGATTAAATTCGGATACTATCCTTCCATGATTAAAGAAGCACAGCTGGACAAGCTCGTAGAACAATTTCATATGCAGCACCCGCTTATTCGGATTACGATGATTCCGATGCCCTATAACCATACCCATCCAACGATGAGGGATTATATGGAATCTGATAATATTGATGTTATGGCGATTAATAATCAAAATGTCGAGCTGTTTATGAACGCCAACACGCCGCCAAGCATGCTGGAGCCGCAACAAATAAACGACGGCGTCTATCCTCTTTTGACAGAGCCGTTTGTACACGAAGCGAAGCTATACGTTCAGCCCTTTATGTTCTCGCCGATTATTCTTTGCTACAATAAAAAGCATTTTTCGGAAAATAACGTTCCAGAGCCTGATAGCAGCTGGACATGGGAGACGGTAAAAAAAACAGCACAGCAATTATCATCAGGCAATGACCGATACGGATTTTTCTTTCATTTATTGTCTGACAACCGCTGGCCCATCTTCTTATTGCAAAACAATCTGGTATTCAATCGGGAGCCAGAAAACCAGAACAGCCTGGAGCTAGATAAAGCATCTCTCAAAGAAAGCTTTCAGACGATGATTGATCTAAGCGAGGAAGTGTTCCCGCCTTTTCTGTCCGAAAGCGACCATGATGTCGATATGCTGTTTCGGCAGCAGAAAGTGTCTATGATTATTACCTCTTACTTTTTGCTGAATATGATCGAGGATGTAGATTTCTCATACGATATTTCGCCTTTGCCTTACCAAGGTTCGCCTAAAACATTGATTATTACAATAGGGCTGGCTATTAACAAAAACTCCAAGCATAAGCAAGCAGCACAAACGTTTATCGATTATATGCTTTCCCATGAGGTTCAGCTTGCATTAAGGCAAAATACGCTAAGTCTACCGAGCTTGAAAAGCGCTGCCGAATGGAACGGGCCTGTAAATATAAAACAGCCTGAGCGTTATTTTATATTTCGGGAAACCTTTCCGACCTTCAACTATCACACCGCTCTCAATGTCTCCTTTTCAGAGCTGGAGGAAATTCGCCAAAATATGAAGCTTTATTTGTCCAAAATGGGCGAGCTGCAAGTGTTTTAACGCTTGTTTGCAAAAGAACAAAATCACCAATCGGTGACCTAACTTGCCGTCATCGTGTGCAAGGAACAAACGATGCGATGTTATTTGCGGTGCGGACATCCATGACCGTTAGAACCAAAAAAGCAGTCTTTTTGTTGTGTATGCGGACACTTATGACCATTAGAAGAACATTCCGCCGAATTTTCTAGCTTTTTTCCCGCTAACAGACATTTCTGTCCTCTAGAAAGTGGAAGTTGGCGAAATATGAGCGCTAACGGCCATCAGTGTCCGCATTATTAGGATCAATTCAAGCTCGACATACTTATCCACAATTTTATCTGGCTCATAATTTCCTAAAAAATGAACAAAAAGCCTGCCGGATAATTTCCAGCAGGTTTTCCCATTTTATTCTTAACGACACTTCTTTCTTTTTAGTTGAATCGTATTGGAGATGATTGTTGCCATTCCGGCAATACTTATCCATACTCCCCAATGATCCCCGCGCCATAAGAAGAAACTGCCGCCCAGCACTCTTCAAAATGATCTCACTTAGAAAATCCAAGATACCCAATAGCTCAATAATACTAACGTGACGATAGCGGTAATTGGTATGACGATTATGGTCACCTTCAAATACTGCCCCCAGCTGATTTTTACACCGCCCTTCTTAATAATATGCATCCACATGATCGTAGCTAATGTACCGATTGGCAGCAGAAGCGAGCCGATATCACTGCCGATGACGCTTGCGAGATAGGAGATTTTCAGCGTCAGCGGATCGAGTCCCATATTCGTCAATGTCAGTGTTCCAACCATCAAAGCCGGATGATTGTTAAACAGGTTGGACAATATGCTAAGAAGGAGCCCCGTCAGTACGCTTGCTTGCAGCAGACTGCCGGCGACAAGCGGCTGCATGATCGTAATCAGCCATTCCGTAAGCCCAAGGTTGCTTAATCCGTAAATAATGACATACATAGCAAAAGCAAAGATAAGAATATACCATGGTGTTTTTTTAATCATATCGGTTGGAGGAATCTTCAAGAAAGTCCAGCGCCATGCGAGAAGGAAGGCGGATCCAAGGACAGCCATTATTGAAACTGGGAAGTGAAAGTATGAGGCGACGAATAAGCTGATGCGCACACAGAATACGAAAATAAGCACATTCCGCATAAACTTCGTGTTTATTTCTTGTAAATGGTCCCCTTTTAACGGATGTCCCCCAGGCATTAAGCTCCACTGCGCGACTTCTGGCAATTTTTTTGGCAATCTCTTATAGAAGATTGCAAAAAGGAGCAGCGTCAGCAGCACCAGTCCGAACGATGCGGGTATGAACATCATCGCTGTGTGCATATAAAGATCCATATGAACGATTTTAAGCGCAATTAAGTTAACGATATTGCTTACTCCGATCGGTGCACTGGAAGCTGTCGCTATAAGCGCGCCAGAAAGCAAATAGGGTATTTTTTGATGATTTTTAAGCCCCATGCTTTTAAGCAGCATTAATAAAATCGGTGTAGTAATTAGAATACTCCCGTCATTATTAACAAAGAGCGTCATAAGAAAACAAAAAAAGTTGGTTAACCAGAACAGCCTTATGCCAGACCCGCGTGCTTTCCTTAGTAAAATTTCGGCGGCCCAATGAAAGAAGCCAAAGCTTTCAAGTACAATCGCCATCACGATGGTTGCCATAATCGTAATCGCAGCTCCGCTTATCGTTTCTGTTATTGCCCCCAGGTCGGACAACGATACAGTACCCGTCAGCAGCACGATTAGAGCACCGGCAGATGCCGGTATAGCTTCGTTAATATTAGGTTTCCAGAATATAAATGCAATTGTAAGGAAAAAGGCACAAATAGTGATTATACCCATTAATTCATGCATACTTTAACCTCTCTTCATTTCTCTACTATCTCATTCTCCTTTCAAAGCCATATAATTGCCATGAAACAGGGAGATTTATTTCATAGATTCGCCTCCTTCTAATTTCCGCTAGAGATAAGATGTAATATATAGATATGTGCTGCACAAATAGCTCGTACTGGTCAATAACCCCAATTCTTTGAAAAATCATCTCCTATCATTTATTGATAGATATCCCCTATTGACATTTGCCAGCTATGAAATCTAGCTTTTCGCAGCTGTTGATGCGCGACAAAAACATTGACGCAGAAGCGCCGGTCAATTAACTGCCGACATACTTACAGTGGTGATGTTTGCAGGGTCTATTGCAATACCCGCTCCCCTTTCTATTTCGCAAAAAAATATACCCCCTAGCGCAGCTTCAGCGGTTCCTTTTACGGGTTTTCCACTGTTTGCTTTAGGGGGTACACTCAATTCAATCTACTCACATAAGTTTTCACATTATTTTAACTAACAAATACAGGCGATATCCATGCAAATTGGTTGTTCGCTTGACGAATTTCTACATGATAAGCATCCGTCTCCAGCTCCTTCTCAGCATCTGTCCATTCTAAATGAACCTTGTACGATGTTTCGGGAACAGCGCGATGAATGAGTATAGCCTCAGAGTTATATGGTTGAATATGCATGGAGCAGGAGCCTTCAAGCAGCTCACCCAAACTAATTTGCTTTTCCATCCCGTTTGCTTCCACAGTAAGCGTAGTATCCTGGCCTCCTTCAATTTCCAGCACAACCGCTGCTGTCGCAGGATGCAGAGTCGAAGGATTCTGGAAGGTGGTGCAGGTCCAGGCAAGCACCGCTTCTGTCTGCTCGACAATTTGATTGCCGAGCTTGTTAATATTCGGATTTTCTCTCATGCCCGGTTCAGGCGCCAAGACGCTTTGACCGCGGAAGCAGCTGTCTGCCGACAGCAGCTTGCCGCCGCTCACTTGAGCTTTGGCGGTCCAGCTGTAGCCTTGCTTGGAATCGCCCCAGCCCAGCTCTACCCTCACTTTATAGGCTTGTTTGCCGCCGCTGTGAGTTGGCTGCTGTAAACTTTCCCCTGCGACTACCTTCCATGGCTTTGCATTTTTGTAGATCGTAACTTTATCAACATAATCGACGCATTCCGCATCCAGCACAATATGTCTTGGCTCAGACGTTTGAATACTGCTGCCCATCTCCGCTCCATTTATTGAAAACTGGCACGCAATTTTATCACCTGTAACCGCATAAGTACGGCCTGCTTTAATCGCTTCCCATATCGCTTCGCGCGTTTTCTCCTTCGCCCAGACAGCTGCACGCCCATCTCCGTATGAGCCTGGATAGCCTGCATGATGATCAGTAGAGCCGACAAAGCTGAACGTTTTGCCTTTCTTAAGACCAGCAATTACAGTATTGCGTGAATCCTTTGGTCCCATCGTATGATAATAGGGATAACTGCTTGAATCCGACATGCCGCAGCCATGCTTGGAAAACACTTCAACGATCGGAGAATAGTCGGAGCGGAACGCCTCCCAATTGATGCCGCGATAGCCTGGCGTATACCCAATGTGATGCGGTACTGCAATCACATCATAGGCAGCGAGCTTCTCCACCAGCTCTTGCGGTGAAGCAGCATATTGTAGCGGCAGCTCATCGTTTGGCGACAAAATATGATGATCGCCAAACTCGCTGGAATGAATTTCATAGCCTTGAAAGGTGACAAACTGATGCGCTTCATTGGCTGCTTGAACCTTGGCGCGAACCGCCTCCCAGTCTGCTTTCAATTTCGCAAATCCCTCGTTATGAAAATCAACCAAAAATGCCGTCGCATCTGTTCGCTCGGGCATATCCGGCCACATCGCATGTCCGATAATTGCGCAAAAGTCCAGCTGGCTTTGGGCTGCTTCAAGAGCATTGTTCAATTCTCCAAACCCATAAGTAATCCCGCAATGATTGTGCAGGTCTCCCCAAAATAACTTCATATGGTTTGCTCTCCTTTTTTCTCCTTAAAAATCTCTTATTTTTTGTCTAGCAATGCTAGTATTAAAACGACAGCTTCCGCACGAGTAGCAAGCTGATTCGGTGCGAATTGATTATTGCCCTTGCCTTTAATCAAACCAGCCTGTACAGCTGCAGCAATATAAGGCTTGGCCCAATCTGCAATCTGATCCGCATCTGCAAAAGTAATATCCGCTCCTTCTTCAAACGGCAAATTCAGCGCTCGAACGATAATAGCCGCAAGCTCCGAACGGGTAATCGCCTTGCCAGGACGGAAGGTTTGATCGCCATAGCCGCTAATAATGCCAGCTTCTATACTTTGGGCAATGTAGCCTTTTGCCCAGCCTGGAACATTTGCCGCATCGTTAAATGGCAATTCCTTATCGTCAGACTGCTCCATTTGCAGCGCTCTGCCCAACATGACCGCGAATTCAGCACGCGATACATTCGCTTGCGGACGGAAAGATTGATCACCGTAACCATTAACAATGCCTAATTTAACGGCGCGTTCAATTTCATCTAGGGCCCAGTGTCCTTTAATATCTTGAAGAATTGGCGGCTTCTCCTCACCGCTATTGCCGTTGTTGCCGTTGTTGCCGTTATTGCCGTTGTTACCATTGTTACCGTTGTTTCCGTTGTTTCCGTTGTTTCCGTTGTTTCCGTTGTTTCCGTTGTTGCCTTCGCCGTTTCCATTGCCAGGCTGCTCAGGCTCAGTTTTTTTCATTTGATACACGCGAACCTCTGCATAAGAATTCCATTGGTTTACGGAATTGCCGTGGCCTGTTATGCGCACATAACGGGCTTCATGCTGTCTTAAATATGTTTTTTCAATGTCCAGGCTCTCTCCGCTGCTTTGACCCGAATAAGCTTTGTACCAGGTTTCACCGTCTAAAGATGTTTCAATTTCATACTTGAAGCTGCGCTCGTTGCCGCGAATAAAGGCAATGCCGACACTATTCACCGTTTTAGCCTCGCCCAAATCGAGCATAATCCAGTGATCGCCTTCCGCTCCCCAATACGTGTTGAAGTCGCCGTCGATCGCTTTATCTTCCGTGTTCCCCTGTTCCGACTGCGATGCGCTCGCAGATACAGCTGCAATCGCCAATTCTATCAGGCTTTCATCCTCGCCGTTGTTCGGAACTAATTTGTAGTTGAATCGATAGACGCTCTTAATTTCCGGACTTTGTAAGGAAGAAACAATTACCTTTGTAACGCCTGGAACTTCAGCTGCCGGCGTAACTTGAACCTGATACAAAGACTCGTCGTACGTAATTGCCAGCTCAGGCACATCTGTATAATCGAGCGGCAAAGCAATATTATAGTTAAATGTCTGTTCCGCAAAGCCTTCTACGCCAGCGCCGTCCACACTCGCGCTTTGAATAACCGGAACGATCAAATCGCCGTCCGCAATATTCCATTCATCAAGAGCTGCAGGCGTCACCGTTGTATCGATATCCTCCGCATCGCCTACGATCGGAATCATCGTTACCGTTAAACGCATTTCCTTCACGCCGTCCAGCTTGACGAACAGCTTGCGGATGCCGTCATTCTGGTGCTGTTTCGCAGGATTTGGAGATTCCGGCAGCGGCTTCGCGTCCATCACTCCGAACCTAGCGGCAACCGGCGCACCGGAAGCATCGCGGGCATCACTATCGAGGCCTACCCACAGCTTTTCTCCACCCTTTGTGAAAATCGCTGATTGGCCGTCATCGCTTACTTCAATCTCGGCCTCTGTATGCATAAACCAATAAGCCGTCGAAGGTGTCAGGAACGTTGCCTCATCCTGAATGGTTGCTCTCATCCGGTTGGATGCCAGCATAACGCCTCGTCTTGCTTCGGATACTTGCTGGTTATAGGCTTCGGTTAAATTAGCAATTGCAAATCCGCCAAGCGGCTTGCTTTCTACCTTTTCGATCTTTGAGAAGGCTTTAATATTTTGCTGCGCGCCTCCGTCCGGGTTAATAACAAGCGTGTTATGGCCCTCCGGATTCAAACGGTAGTAAGTTAATCGCTCTTTTTCATAATTTGAATAACCCGGCAAGTTATAATCATCTTTGCCAAGATCAATCGCCCACTGCTGGCCAAGCGCCTCAAATACAAAGCTGCCGAGATCATAGTGGCCATGGCTCACAACATTATTGCCCGCTTTGAAGCCAAGGAAGCTTGCGGCAGGATCGTCCCATTTGCTTCTGAAGGTTGCAACCTCTGTCCCGCTGAAATATTGATCCGGCTCAAGTGTCTGATTCGGCATATAGAAGCTTGGCTCATACCAGAGCATTTCCAACTCCGAACCGGCATTTTTGTATTTTATTTTGTTGTCCAAATGAATCGAGGCGAGTAGTTTATCCTCATATTTCTTGGCGATCCAAAGCTCCTCCGCAGAGATCACCTTATTGTTTGAAGCATCGCCATAGTTCAGCGAGCCGACAGATCCGCTTAAGTATGTTGGGAAGTAAGCTGTTTTGTTAAAGCCTGGCGTCTGATCATAGCCATAGCTTGTCCCTAGCGCCGTTTCCATGGACGCTATAAAGCGAACCATATACTCCAGTGTGTATTTCCAATAGCTAGGCCCCTCTGCCCATGCACCGTCCGGTGTAAATTCCAGCAAAATATAATCTTCTAGCGCATTGAATGCGATATCCAATATTTTGCTGCCGAATTGATGCATCGAAACCGTTTCTTTTGAAGGCAGCATAATTTGCTTATCGATGTCTCCTATAGCCATTAAAGCAAGAATGGTAGAACCGTTGCTTACCGCATTCCAGTTATTTGTTCTTGGATAGGTATGAATCCACCATACATTTTTATTGTAAGCCTCTAAAGATTTCACAAGCCCTTTTTGAATAATCGCGTCTTCAAGCAATTGTCGCTGTTCAGGCGTCCACGCGTCATACAACCAGTCATAGGCAATCGCTACGCCTTCCATAAACTCTGCTGTATTCAAAAATTCATTATCTTCATTCCAGCTAGGGAATTGCGATACGGTATAAACTTCATCCCAAATGCGCTGCTTATACTGCTCCTTCTTAGCCGCATCATCACTCAAATGGTAGAGCATACCTAAATTAATGACGAGCGGACCGACCTGTCTGGAGCCGATCATACGTCTGCCGTCCGGCAAATCATCCGTCGGAACTGCCATAGCCAGATGCTTCTCACCCTGCTTTTGAATATCCGCAAACCATTTGCTTATCGTTGCTTCTCCGGCCCCGAGCATCGATTTGATTCGGCTGAAATCCGATGCCGTAGCTATAATTCTTGGATGTTGTGCATTGTTATCGATTAATTTGTCCATTGCCTGCTCGCCGCTTGGACGGTCATAAACGATTTGCTTTACTGCTTCCTCAATATAAAACTTTTCATTATTTTGCGGCTTAATATTTTCATCCACTTTATCCAGCGCGTCATTGAACGGCTGCGCATTGTCGCCTATTACGATAAGCCCTCTGCCTTTATAGTCTGTATAAGCCTGCTTTTGCAAAATGCCTGCAGCTATTTCTAGCGGCACCATAACCTCGCCTGTCATGAACGAGATATTTGAAGATGGATGTTCTACACCCGCGATAACAGCGCGTTCCTTCTCCACCTCATTTTGCACGCCATTAACTTCTACACTGGCGCTCTCACCGTTAATTTGCACATCTACGCCAAACAGCTCGCCAACTTTACGCAGCGGCACGACAATCGTACCTTCCACTTTTTGCGGTTTAGTTTGGTCGTTGAACATACCATTCATTTTGACATTATCCATTAATGCATTCGAATTGTTCAGCATCATCGCCAAAGAGCCAGCCAAGCGATCTGTCACGGAAATGCCCAGGTCATTATCGAAATTCATCAAGGAGTCCGGCTGCTGAAGATCCGCCAGCTCTTCCATCGTCTTCAGCTCCGTGCCTTCATAGACACGCATATTGTCAAGCAGAGTGGTAAAGTGCTTGTCGCCTGCCGCATCTGGCTGCAGGCTAGCTGTAGCAGATCTTTTAGCACGAACTCTGAGATAATTTATACCCGCTGCTTGATTGCTGTTATTGATTGCAATCGAATCCAGCTTTTTTACTCCGTCTACATACACAGATACCGTTGTCGCGCTTGCCTCCACATTCATCGCAAAGGAAAGCCTGTACCATTCATTCGCTTGCAGCGGCACCTTGCCCGTTCCAACCTTCAGCACGCCATCTGCGCCAATGTTTCCAAGTGTGATGCCTTTATTAGCGCTATCCTTTATTTCTATAAACCTGCCGCCATTTGTATCCAGCAGCTTGATATCGAAGTCAAAAATAAGCTGGCCTGTCAAATCATCCGCTCCAAAACGCTTGGCCAAACCTACATCGGGCTGCTCGGCAGCCACGGTTTCTTCAATGCGAAGCGACGCGCTAGTGCCATTCGGAGCCGTACTTTCATTATTCAAGGCGCCGCTTGTGCTCTTCACCTCCGCAATGCCTGTCATTTCAAAGCCGCTCGGCGGAGCCCCTGTTTTCGTATAATCCTCAAAATCCTGATATAAGTGCACTGCGATACTCGCTGCTGAAGCTGCAGGCGGCAAGGCGCCCAAAACTCCGCTGAAGCCTAATGCAAAGCATAGCAGCAAGCTGATTTTTTTTACCCAAGTTCTTATTTGTCGCATCCTAATTGCTCCTCTCAATCTAGTTTGCTAATGCGCATATCGTTATCCTTTATTGCAACTTGGTAACGCTCACCATACAAAAATTCGAAAATGCCATCTCCCGCTTCGATCATCTGAACATTGGGATGCCCTTCCCCTTGATAAGGAATAAGTACCGTCAGGAACGAAGCTGTGCCATTGTACGAGTCTTGGAAGCGGACTCTAGTAGACGGTCTAGCAATATCGTTAATATCAGACAGCCTTCCCGGCAGAAAATCTGTTTTCCCCTGATCATTCGTTATAATGGCAAGATTTGCGATATCGCTTTTGGCGATAACTGCATCCGAGCACTCCCTAACATCCGTGAAATCAAGATGGAAATAGCGCTGAACGCTATGTCCCTCCAGTCCTTCTACCCAATCCGCCACGACAAGGAAGCGGTTATCTACAAGCGAAATATGGCGGTGGTGGATGACTGGCTCGTAATTCATATGGTAAGCGCTTGCGAGCTGATAGAAGCCTCTGTCTTCTACCTTGTAAATGGCTCCTGTTTTCTGAGGGCCATAGCCAAATGAGCTAATATATTCAAAATGGTCCCGCTCATCGATAAGCAGAGTAGAGTGATAATTGGAGCTTTTAAATTGCTTGCGGTCCTCATCATCCCTGTAGCAGAAAATGCCGGGATCGCAAACCATATCCTTGCCGAGCGCTGTAAAGTCAAAGCTCATTAAATCGATATGGGCGTGAAAATTTTGAATCGGGCTTCTGCACGTGAACAGAAAGCTAAGAGCCTGCGAATCCCAGCCGCTGCGGATAATCGCTTGATGCAAGGTACGATTCCAAAACGTTGTCTGCTTGTCGCACTCAAACTGCTTGCCCTGCAAAGATCGTAAATCCTCCACGAATTGCTGCACATCCAGCGCGCGCCATACATGCTTGCTTGCCTCCTGCATAATCTCGGCCGGATCAATCAAGTTAGTGGCAAGCCCGAGCCAAGTCATATCATCAAGCGCAAAGTATCCATAAACGCCGCCCATAATAGCTAGATTGTTGGCGTGTGAATCCCCGACCGGTACGCATTTTCCTGTAGGCCTTAACGAATAAATCGAATAATCCAAGTTATTCTTGAACCGCTCCGTATACGAATCCGAGAACTGGAAGCCGAAGCGCTTGGCCAGCACTACCGCAAGTCCGAACCAGAACATGCAGCCATTATGATAGGACGGGCAGCCCTCGATTTGTCCGCCATCCTCCGTCAGCTGCGCCTCGCAGCATTTTTCAATGCCATCGATTGCAAAGGCCTTCCATTCATCCGCTTCTTTAAGCTCCGGGAAATAAAGCGCTGTTGTCAAAATGCCCAAGCATTCCATCAAATAATGATTATGATCCGCTTTTGGCCATAACTGCGGCGAAACTTTGCGTAATATTTTAATTTGTTTATAGACAGCGGTTACATATTTCTCCAAAACTTCCTCTGTGAACAGCTCGGTATGCCCCAAATGCTCCAGCAAAAGCGGCCACGTCTTATAAGCGCGAATGCCTAGCTCCAGCGCTCGCAATGGATGGCACTGCGAGTAATAGTCCAGCGGCAGATCGATCATATCTTCCGTAATATTAACGGTCTTAGTCCAATCCAGCATCTCCTCTATTACTTTGCGCCCATACTTTTCTTCCTTCGTCAACGAGTAAGCTTCCAGCAGCTCCTGCCAATAGTTCATGCGGTTCAGCTGCCATAAAAATTCGTTATCATTATGCCTGCGTTCCAGCCAATTTGGCGGATTGCCGACAAATTCCCTTACGCCGCCAGTACCAGGGAGCTTGATCATTCCTTTTAAGGAAAGCTCAGCATTGTCGATCGTCTCCCGTACTAGCTCAGGCATATGGCTGGCAATATAAGCTGCCTTTGCATCCATCGGTTCAAGCCGCGAACGCAAATTGGCCAGCAGCTCCGATGTCGATATCGGCTCCTTCATCCATGCTTGAATGCTCATTTTTTCATCTCCTTATTCGAGGATAAACGGCTCCGCCGTCCTTTGGACAGTCGCGTTTACCGATGAAATATAGGAACATGTATAAAGTGAAAACTTATACTTTCCTACATTTTCAAAAAGACTGCAAACCTTTCAGCATCATTGCTATATTGCTAATGAATCGCCTTAAGTTTGCAGCCCATTCTACTGCCTGTTATTGCTTCATTTCAGCTACGTAACGGTCATAAGCAGCTTGGTTGATTTCTACCAGACGACCCGCGCCAAGCTTCTCAAGCTCTTTTACGAACGCCGCATGGTCTACCGGCTTAGCACCCAAAATCCATTGCTGTCTTGTTTCTACAATATAAGTGTCTACTTTAGGCGTAATCTTCTGGATTTCTTTTTGCTCTTCCTCTGTAAATTTCAGAACAGGATACTTATCCATAAATACATTGTTTTCTTTGTATTGATTAATACCTTCTGTTGCCAAAGGCAGCGTCCATTGCTCTTCATAGAAGTAATCCTGCTGGAATCCAAAATTAGATTGTGCTCCTGTCTCACGAATAACATCCACAGGCGCTTTGTCTGACTTCAATACTTTATCTGTAAAGATCGGCTTGCCGTCTACCATCGTATACGTATCGCCCTCGATGCCGAAGTTCGCCATACGTCGTCCTTCTTCTGAAAACCAGAAATCAAAGTACTTAATCGTTGCTACCGGATCAGGATTGCTGTGGGAAATTCCCCAGCCGTAGTTTTTAGCACGGTCGCGCTTGGACGGCTCTTTCACTTTGCCGTTAATGTCGGCAGGAGGAAGCATAGGATCGAAACGGAAGCCTTCGATTTTGCCATCCAGCTGATCGTTATAGTTGCCTGTAGAAGCAAAGAAATCATGCGTCAGACCACCGACATTGTCAGCAAGCAAAATATCTCTCGCTTTGCTGCCGCGGGTAAAGATTTCCTTGTCGATCAAGCCTTCTTTATACCATTTCGCCATATTCGTCATAGCATCGCCATATTCCGGCTCAAGCGGCCCATAAATGACTTTGCCGTCGAATACGCGGTAATCCAGGAAACCGTTCCAAAGCGCCATCAAGCCTTCAATGCCGATTGACGTATTTCTATGGAAAAAGCCAACCTCGTCTTTTTTGCTATTGCCGTTCGGATCATTGTTTACGAATGCAGTCAGTACATTGTATAGATCTTCAACTGTTTTTGGCTCTTCCAGGTTCAGCTTTTCAAGCCAATCCTTGCGGATAAACCAGCCTTTTTCAGCTTCGCCGTCCGCAATAAAAGGAATGAACCAAATATTGCCTTCATTATCAGACGCCGCGCTCCTTACGTCCGGGTTCTCGTCAAGAAACTTTTTCAAGTTAGGCGCATGCTCATCAATCAGCTTGTTAAGGGATTGAAACGCACCTTCAGGTCCATATTGCAGGAAGTCCTTGGACAATGCCTGCATAATATCGGGAATCGAGCCGGATGCGATAACGATGCTGAACGTCTCGCTGAAATCAGCTACCGTGCTTGGCAGTGTTCCTTCCAAAGTAACATTCGTCAATTCCGCCGCTTTTTTAAAAATCGCCCAATCATTTTTAAATACGCCTGAATCCTTCGTTCCCATATGAACCGTCAGCTTCAACGGCTTTTCAGAAGCCAAATAAGGGTTAGCGTTTTCGCTTCCTTGCACATCAGCAGACTGCGTCGGCTTTGGTTCGGCATTTTTTGGCGTTGACGAGCATGCTGCAAGCGCTCCTGCCAATAATGTTGTTGCTGCAAGTACAATAACTAATTTTTTTATTTTCATATATAACACCCCGTATTTATAATGTAGTTTTCCTTCACAATGGCTTCCTTAATAACGCTAAACAAATTACCGAATCGTCACTTTTGTTATCCTTTTACCGCGCCAACCAGCATACCTTTAATGAAATACTTTTGGATGTATGGATAGACAAGCACGATCGGCAATATTGAAACTATTATCGTAGCATAAGTTACGGTTTCTGCCGAGACAGTAGATGTAAAATCTAGCGCTGCAGCAAACTCCGATTGGATGTCGTTCTCTACGATCATCTTTTTCAATAATACCTGAAGCGGAATTTTATCCATATCCGTCAGCATGATCATCGACCAGAAGTAGCCATTCCATCGCTCAATTGCATAGAAAAGACCAACTGTTGCGAGCGCCGGCTTCACTAGAGGCAAATATACATGCCACAGCACATGCAGATCATTACCGCCGTCCACCTTCACCGATTCCTCCAGCTCGTCAGGCAGCGCTTCAAAGCTTGTACGAAGCAAAATCACTTTAAAGGCGTTGCTTGCAAAAGCGATAATAATGCCCGTTCTTGTATTAAGCAGCCCCAAATCTCTAATTGTCAAATAAAAAGGGATCATGCCCGCGTCAAACCAAAGCGTCAGTGTAACAAAAATCGTAAACCATTTCCGTCCTCTTAACCGTCTTTTTGATAGCGCATAGGCGCCGCATATCGTTAAAAACATCGACACCGCGGTTCCTACAACGGTATAAAAAATCGTATTGCCGTATGCCGTCCATATTTCTGGATTGCCCAGCACCTTCTTATAAGCATCCAATGTGAACCCTTTTGGAAACAGAAGCACTTTGCCTGTTACTACATGATAAGGCAAGCTTATGGATGCAGATAATACATATACGAAAGGATAGAGCGCGGCTATCGCCATAATGGCCAACAAAATATTGTTGACGATTTTAAATGCTTTTTCTCCTCTTGATTCAATCATATCGATCACCTACCATAAGCCTGCATTAGTTACTTTTTTACTCCATTTATTAGCCAATACTACTAATACGAGAGCTACAACAGAGTTAAACAACCCTACGGCTGTAGCAAAATCATATCTTCCGTCAATGAGACCGGAACGATATACATAAGTGCTGATGACGTCTGCCTTCTCATACGTCGCCGGCTGATAGAGCAAAATAATCGTCTCATATCCAACACTTAGCAAACTTCCGATTTTCAAAATAAACATAACGACAATCGTAGGCAGAATGCCCGGCAAAGTAACGTGGATAATCTGCTTGAACTTATTAGCCCCATCCATTTTAGCCGCCTCATACAGCTGAGTATCGATTCCAGCGATAGCTGCAATAAATACAATCGAGGCAAAGCCCGTTTCTTTCCACAAATTCATAATGGTATAAATGCCCCTGAAATAATCCGGATTCGTTAAGAAATATACACTCTCAAAGCCCAGCTTTTCCAGCACTAAATTAATTAACCCGCTTTCCGGTGACAGAAAGGTCGTCACAATTCCCGCAATGACGACAACCGAGACAAAGTGCGGCAAATACGTTAGAGTTTGCACCACTTTTTTAAAGGTATTGCGAGTAACCTCGCTGATCATAATCGCCAAAATAATTTGTGCCGGGAAGCAAATGATAAGTCCATACAAGCTAATGATGACGGTATTTTTAAATACCCTCAAAAAGTATTCGCTTCCAATAAATTCAGTAAAATACTCAAAGCCGATCCATTTGCTGCCGCCTATTCCTTTAAATAAGCTAAAATCCTTAAATGCAATTTGGATTCCCCACATGGGCAAATACTTAAAAACTAAAAACCACAGCAGAAATGGAATAAGTAAGTAGTACAATATTCGGTCTCTAAATATATCTCTTTTCAAATTTCTGAAGTACATGCCAAGCTTTCCGTCAGACCCTCCCTTTTTTAAATTCGGAGATGGTTCAATAGATGCTTCTATTTCGTTTGCGCTGCTCATGCTCATGTCTCACCTCCTGCTGTTTGATTTGCTGCTTGCTCAATCGCTTGCTTATTTGAATCGTATAGGAGAGCGGATGAAAGCGATATCTTTAATATTTGTCATGATCCCTGTTTTATTGATTTACGACCAAAAAAGAGGATTCGCATTCCGTTTTGATGATGAACAAAAAATCGATATACATCGCCGTAAACCGCTCTAAAAGCGCTTTCTGCAAGGGTTTCAGCGAGGTCAAAAAATGAGGATGAGGGCTAATTGTTAGATTATGTTTTTGAAGAAAGGATTAAAGTGATGTAGACTAATTTAGAATTCATACTTAATAAAAATAGAAAGAGAAATAGAGACAGCGACTGATTATGCTAAAAGGGGAGTTCGTGAAATGATAGTAAAGAGGAAGTTTTTGTACAAGATGCTGACCTTTTTTATTATTATTGTTTTGCTTTATTCGATCATCACATCATCGATTATTTTTTACAAAAGCTATCAAATGCTCGACGCGCAGAACAACCACAATCACCAGCTCTACATAGACCAAAACAGCAACTATGCAGACTACAAATTTCGTACTGCAATGGAGTTTGTTTATAAAGCTTCTACCATGCAAAGCGTGATCGATTATCGGTATAGCGATCATACAAACTACCTTAATGTTGCAAACCTTTACAATGACCTGATTGAGCAGCTGCGCGGCTTCGGTCAGCTGGGGTTTACGCTCGGCGTTTCTAAGCTTACAGATGATTTGATCATTACGGGTACAGGAACATTTAGCATTAAGCATTACTTGGATGATCTAGGAATTCGGCCTGCTGCCCTTGAACAATTTCAACAGCAGCAAAATGAAGCCTTGGCTACAGGAACCTATGTTGTTCCGCAGTCGCAAATGACAGCACCGGGCAGAATTGTCCTGATCCATCAGACCGTAAACTCCAAGCTCGACCCTCTTTACTTCTTTATCGTTGTTGACAGCGTTTCCTTGCTGCCCAAAACAATCGATCAACCGGAGGGCAATTTTTATTTGTACACAGATGAAATGATTACTTCTTATACAAATAATCAAAATTTGAATCCCGTTATTTTACAGCGGACCGATATGCTGAACGTACCATCTGATCAGCATCATATAAAAATAGGTTCAACGATCAACTATATTCATCATTCCAAGCTGGTACCGAATTTACACTACGTATACATTAGCGAGCTGACTACTTTTAGCACGATCTTTTTTGCTTTATGGAAAACCGCCTTGTTCCCTAGCGTGCTGCTTCTGCTAATCGGATTGATCATTGCCTATATGGCTACCAGATCAAGCTATAAGCCAATCCGGCAGCTGCTGCAATTTTTGGATGAGCATAATAAGGCTAGAGTAAAAACAGGCAGCAAAACATCTGAAGGCAGTGATCAAGCTGCTGCCCTTCCATCTTTGGAGAAGTCGCAAAGCCAATTACAAATAAACCAAATTCATGAACTCGCTTACATTCAATCCAGTATTGAACAAATCTATTCTCTTAACCACGCGCTGCAAAATAAACTCGATCATTCTGTCGTGCATTTGCGGGAGGATTTTTTCCGAAAGGTTATTTATGGGATAGCGAGCGAGGAATTTATAAACGATAATATAGCTGCCCTGCAGCTAGAAGCATTTCAAGAGCGGCTGAATATGGTGCTGTTTGAGTGTGAAGGGCTGGAAGCTCTGCATGAAACCGTTCCGGTGCCTAACCTATCGGCTATTTTCCATTCGATAATTAAAGAGAAGTTACAACATGAAGAGCACTTTTTTGTACTTCCGCTGGACCGCAATAAATATTGTGTTATTTTCCATGGTTTGAATGCGGATCAGCTTAAGGAAACGTCCGAGCATATGATAAGCAGCGTCGAAAGCAATTTGGCTTTGGATATCACCGCTTGCCTATCAGAAAGCTATTCGCTGACCGAGCTCACATCCGCGCTGCAGGAGCTGCTTCGTTTAAGCAATTATCAATATGCGGCTGTAAGCAAAATCATCACATCAGAAGGTGTAAAGCATGTCGAGGAAGTCGCCTGCTATTATCCGATCGAGGTTGAAAATTTACTTCTTAACTATGTAAATACGAACGACCTGGGAAAAGCCTATGAGCTGCTTGGCAATTTAATAGAAGAAAACGAAAAGCAAAATATGCTGGGCCCGGCCAATCTGTCGAGCTTGAAGCATTCGCTTTTGACTACGTTCAAGCGCTGCTTGAATACCAACAATAAGACATTGAATCAATTTATGAAACAATATCCGAATGCGCTCGACGAGTTTATGGATAGCACTTCAGGGAAGTTTTCGGAGAAAGCTTTCGGCCTGTTCGAACAAATATTCAACTATTGCAACAAAGATAAATTCAGCCTGGAAAGCTCAACTGCGTCGCAAATCTTTATTTATATCCACCAGCATTTTGATAAGGATCTATCCCTTACTGATATCGCGGAGCATTTCAATTTGTCGGAAAGCTATGTAAGCAAGCTGCTGAAAAACTCATTGGACATTAACTTTAAGCAGTACGTAAATACGTTGAAGGTTAAAAGAGCCAAGGAGCTGCTCAACCAAAAGACATACAAGGTGCATGAAGTAGCAGCTATTGTCGGCTGTAATAATACGAATACGTTTATACGAATTTTTAAACAGTATATCGGCGTGTCGCCTGGCGAATATTTGAAAAATTTAGGCTGATGACAAGAAAGAGTGATGAAAGGTGCGCAAAGACAAGCTCGAAAACTATGACTATGAAGTTGAAAAATAATTCTAACGAAGCTGACAAGCGCTATTTCGACGAAAACAGCTCATTTTAAATTGTAACGAAGATTAGCTACCCTATATGTGAACAAACCACGTTTTTAGGTAGCTTTTGCCCCAATAAGGCCGTCAAGCTTCGTTAAATTTCTATTCAAGCATTTTTGGTTTAATAGCACTTCTGGTCCCCCGCTAGATGGTCAGTCATTCCGCTATTTGGCCCAAAACCGCAGTTTTGAGGAGGTAAAGTGACAGACGTTCCGCTATTGGTCAATAAATCGAAGAAAAAGTCCCATTTAGAGACGAATAGCGGAATGTGTGTCCGCGAAATGAAGAAAATGGCGGTTTTTAGACAAATAACGGAACGTGTGACCATCTACATTCATTTTGGGCAAATAGCCAGCAATTTTGCGCCTTTGAGCGTATCACGATTTTTTACGATATATTGATTTTTTGCTATTTTAACGATTTGGAAGGCTGCAGTGTCATTTTTGACGATCATTATAAATACTGGCGATTGTTTGCGCTTCCCTACACCGCTACAATAAAGTCGATCATATCGATAATAGATTGCTAGAGAGGGGTATTTCGTTGACACAAACAATGGAGCAGCAAATGGATTGGATGAATGACGCTTATTCGCAAGCCCTAATCAAAATAAATCGTTTAAACGAAAAAATCGGAGCAAGCTTTCCTCATGTTTGCTTGGATGGCAATTATAACTGCGAAGACGCCTCCTTTTGGACATCTGGATTTTGGGGCGGTCTGCTATGGCTTGCCTATCGTGAAACGAAGGAAGAAGCCTTGCGGGAAACAGCTGAGCTTATTGAGCAACAGCTGAATGTTCCTTTGCAGCAATTTTATGATATTCACCATGATGTCGGCTTTATGTACTTGCCAACCTCGGTTATCAACTATCAGCTAAGCGGCAATGAGGAATCCCGCCGGATGGGTCTTATCGCAGCGAGTCATCTTGCAGGCAGATTCAATTTGAGCGGCCAGTTTATTCGGGCATGGACAGACCGCGTCGATCCGAACAGCACGGGCTGGGCTATAATTGATTGCCTTATGAATTTGCCGCTTCTATTCTGGGCGTCGAAGGAAGAGAACGATCCTCGCTTCAAGCAAATCGCAATCGCGCATGCCAATACAGTGCTAAAGCAATTTGTTCGCGACGATTGGACCGTTCCGCATATCGTAAGCTTTAATCCGGAAACTGGAGAGAAAATAGAAAACCTTGGCGGACAAGGTCTCGGACCTGATTCCGCGTGGTCCAGAGGGCAAGCGTGGGCTATTTATGGATTTGCTATAGCTGCGCGGGAAACTGGTGATCAAGCGTATGTAACAGCTTCTAAAAACATCGCCAACTACTTCCTCTCTCATCTGCCTGAGGATAAGGTTCCTTATTGGGATTTCCGTACGGCAGATAAGGACAAGCATGTGCGTGACTCTACTGCTGCCGCTTGTACAGCCAGCGGACTGATCGAGCTTAGCAAGTTGATAGAGGATGAAACGGAAGCCAGCTTCTACTACGAGAGCGCCATTGCTATTTTGAAAGGCTTGTACGACAACTATGCTGATTTCAGCGATGGACAGGACGCCATTCTGACTAAAGGCACCGTTTCTTACCCGGTGAATCGTCATGTGAACGTGCCGATTATTTATGGCGATTATTACTTCCTTGAGGCTCTAGTGAAGCTGAGAGGGCAGCAGGGCTTGTTCTAGAACTAGAACTGGGGCAGTTCTCATCTGAGCAGTACTATTACAGCAAGCATGGGCTGGTTCACGAGCAAAAGTCGTAATGCCATCTGTTTAGAATTGTAACGGAACTGAGAGGCTCTATTTAGCAATAAGAAGGTGTTTTAAAACTGTAACGGAACTGTGGAGCGCTATAGGTGATCTTTTCCCCGTTTAGGTAGTGATTTTGAGTAAATAAGGTCTCTCAGTCAGAATAAGCTGATTTCCGTACAATAGCGTGTCTACGTTCCGTTAGCGTTTTTCAACGGCCCAAATAAGCAATAAGCCCCGTCCATTCGCCTTGCTCTCTCAGCAAATGTACTGGGGCTTTGCTTATTTCAAATTATAACCCGGCCCAAACATCCTTGGCATAGCGTCCTTCCTGCTGCAGATCATTCAGCCAATTGACCGCTTCTTCCTCGCTCACATGGTGAGTTTCTTGGTAAGATGCTTGCAATACGCGTTCTACATCGGGAGCCATGCGGCTTCCGTCTCCGCAAATGTACAGCTTGCCACCTTGATCCAGCAAAGCAATCATTTCCTGAGCATTTTCGCGCAGCAGATGCTGGACATACGTCTTCTCCGTCCCTTCTGCCCGTGAAAATGCCGTATGCATCGTTACGAGCCCCTCTTGCTGGAACTGCTCCATTTCATCGTGATAGATTTGATCGAGACTATTGCGGCATCCAAAGTACAAATAGGCTTTACCAAGCGTTTTTCCTTCCTGCTTCATGGAACGCCGAGCCTGCAAAAAACCTCTAAACGGAGCAAGCCCCGTTCCCGGACCGATCATAATAATTGGCGTTTCCGGATTTTCAGGGAGCCTGAAGCCAGAATCTGGCTTGCTAATAAATATAGCGATGTCATCTCCAAGCTTGCGTCCAGCCAAATAATTCGAAGCAACGCCATAGTATTCGCCGCTGCCGCTTTTTGCAGCGCCGCGCACAACGCTTACGGTAATGCTGACCCGCTCCTCGCTAGCCTTAGGAGAGCTTGAGATCGAGTAATACCGTGCTCTCAATGGCGGAAGCAGCTCTACAAATCTTTCGAACGGCAGCTCGCATGCCGGATACTGCTCCAGCAAATCAAGCATGCTTACCCGTTTTGACAGGATATCGTCGCGGTAAGCCTCTTCATCCAGCAAAGCCTCTAATTGTTTTTTATGAGGCGGACATGTCGTGAAGGCAGCTAACTCGCGAAGCTGGGCACGCGTGGCCGCCTCCTGCAATTCCAAGCTATTGCTGAGCAGGTCATAAATGCTTATTGGACGATCCAACGGCAGATGCGCTGCACTGCGCCCGCTGGCACTAATAATGAGATGATCGCTGCCCTGCAGCCCGTAGCGGTTGAGTACGCGCCCTACTATCGCCGGATTATTTTTGGGAATGACACCAAGATGATCGCCCTCTTCATAATCCGTGCCTTCCGGCAAAGCAATCTCGATATGCCTTGTACTGCGTTCACTGCCTTCGGCCTGCAGTTCCCTGTTATCCGTTACGGTTGCAAGAAAAGCGCCATGGTTCTGTGCGAGCGGGCTGCCAATCAAGCCGCTAACAAATTGCACGCTTAGCGTGCTGCGTTCCTGCTGCGGTACTGCTTGGCTTTTCAGTCCTAATGCATGCAGAGCTTCCAGCCATAGCCGCTCATTCCATTCCTCGACCTGCTTCTCGAAATCTCCGCTGGCATCCGACTCTCCGCGAACAGCGATCCGCTCCGCTCCTTTGGCAGCTAGCTGATCATCGATAAATCGCGGAATATGCTGATAGGTGCTGGCCCAATTGTGATCGCCGCAGCCAAATACTGCATAGCGCACGCCTTTCAGCTCGCCTTGCCCGACTCCATCCAGCCATTGCACAAACTCGCGCGCATTGCTTGGCGGCTTGCCGTTATAAGAGGCGCTGACAATAAAGACCGCGCCTGTTTGAGGCAGCTTTCCCGTATACTCGTTAAGCGGCGCGACCTCGCTTTGAAAGCCTTGGTAACGCGCAGTATCCGCGATCTCTCTAGCGATGCCTTCAGCTGTGCCCATATTAGAGCCATAGAGCACAAGCAGCGGCGTATTATGAGTCTCTATCGATGGCATCGCTGCCTGCGTCTCATTCGTCTTCTTCGTTTCCTTTGCTGCTGTTTCAGCTGGGGAAAACATTAAACTCTGTGCGCCGCGCGGGCGGACACGCATTTTGAAATCATCAGGCTTCAGCGTCAGTGATTCCTTCACCTTTAGCTGATAAGCAGTATGATCGATAATCTCGAAATAGCGCAGCACCATGCCGAGCACTAGCGTCGCTTCCTGAAGAGCAAACTGCTGCCCGATGCAGGCACGTTGACCATTACCGAAAGGCTTGTAGGCATCATATGGAATAAGGCTCGGATCTTCAAAGCGCTCAGGACGGAACTCCTCTGCATCTTCTCCCCAAACCCCGGTATCTTGATGCAGCTTAGGAATCAGTACGGTTACACTTTCCCCTTTTCTTAACGGATATTTTCCTGCAAGCAGCGTATCCTCTTTTGCATACAAAGAAAATGCCGGTGCTGTCGGCCATAAACGAAGGGATTCATTAAGAATCATTCGGATGTACTTCAGCTCCCGAACCTGGGTATAGCTTGGGATAGGGTCAGTTAGAACCTGGTCCACCTCTTCATAGGCCTTTTTCAGCTTATCCGGGTTTTTCAGAAGATAATAGAGCGCGAAGGACAGCAAGCCGCTTGTCGTTTCATGACCGGCAATGAGAAAGGTAATAATCTGGTAGCGAATATTTTCATCATCCAATGGCTCTCCCGTTTCCGGATCCTTTCCGCTCAGCATATGCCCGAGCAGATCATCTCCTCCCGTTTCTCCGTGAGCTTTTCGTTCAGCGATGATCGTATCGACCAACGAGTACATAACCTCGATGTCATGCTTGAATTGCCGCTTCGTAATAACCATCAGCTTATCCTGAATGCCGAGACGCTGCAATTGATTCATCGCTTCGCTCAGCGCCCGGATCATGCTCGTTATGAAAGGATGAGGCTGTTCGCGGTAAAAGCTGTTAAAGCGATAATTAAAGCCGCAAAGGCCGATCGTATCCAAGGTCAGACGAGTCATATCCTCAGGTACGTCTATGCTTTCATCGGGATTGAGGCGCGCCCATCTTTGGATGAGCTGAACAGCAATATCCACCATCATGTCATGGTAACCGCGCATGGCGGATTGACTAAAGCTGGGAAGTAAAATATTATGCGCTTTTTGCCAATTCAATTCACTTGTTTCGCTAGTGAACAAGCCGTCCCCTGCGAAAGCGCGAACCTTCTGCAAGGGAGCCCATATATTTTTGTCAAACCGGGATTCGTCGCATGCATCAGCCACCAAATCATGTCCAGAAATAAACAATTCTGTTCGGCCGGGAAAGTCCATTCGAAATATCGGGCCAAATTCATTCGCCAGCTTAACGATGGATTGAAGCGGCTGATCCAAATCCATTAATGGGAGATTTCCTAATGGTCCATATGTTTTTGGCTGTGGAATCATTGTCATACTAATCATTTCCTCCTTTGGTCATGATTAGTATGAGATTCGAACGGCGTCCTTATCCGCTACTCACATCCACTTTATTGTGCCATATACCATTCATTCATAGCATCAATTGCTGCTTTACCACCTTTTGCGTTGAACTCAGTGACAAATTTCACATCTTTATTAATCGCAAACTCCTCGTCCAATCAAGCCCTCATCATGCCACTTCTTCATTGTTATCAGAAATTGCTTGTATTCAGGCTGCAGCCAGGCAAATTCTAATTTTCCATCCTTCACGATCGTCGTGGCACCGACATCGTAAGTACTGGCAAACACTTGGAACTGTCCCATAAAGCCGCCAGGATTAGAAGCAGCCGCAGTGAATGGAATTATTCCTTCCGCTTTAATTTTCTTCATCGTATCGTACAAATCATCCATTGTTTTCGGCTCTTGCAAATTTAATTTCTCCAATATGTCCCCTCTGACCAAAAGTCACTGCCAGCCTTTTGTGCTACACGAACAGGAAGGCCGTAAGTAACGCCATGACCATATAAAAAACCGTTTTGATTTGAACGATTCTACTGTCTTCGGAGGAAAATTATTTTTTTGGGGAAAGGGAATATGAATATTGCTAACGCAAGAGGAAAATCGATGGAAACTTGAAGAGGGCTTATAGAAACAGAAAAAAGACTGAAAAAATGGTTAAGGAAATCGTTCAACCAGCTTCAGCCTCAGTGCAGTTAGAGACGGTTATTTTTATTTGCTGAACCCCCGCTGCCGCATCGCTTCAAACAGCAATACCGTGCTGGCCATCGCCACATTAAGCGATTCGGATTGGCCGGCCATCGGAATAATGATCGTCTCGTCCATCATGCTCTCCACCTCAGCAGACAAGCCTTCGGACTCACTCCCCATCAACAGCCATGTATCCTGCTGCCAATCATAGCTGTAGCAAGTATTCGTCGCCTGCAGACTTGTGCCGACCAGCTTTACGCCTTTGGACTTTGCCTGTGTCAGCAGCTCGCTCAAATCCGCTTCTATAATTGGCAAGTGGAATAAGGAGCCCATCGTTGAACGAACGGTTTTAGGATTATATAGATCAACGCAGCCTTTACCTAGAATAACAGCATGGGCTCCAGCAGCATCTGCGCTGCGGATAATTGTGCCTGCATTGCCCGGATCACGTATGCCATCCAATACGACGACGAGAGATTGCTTTGCAAACAATCTGGCGACATCTGCTTTAAGCTTGCTGACTACCGCAAATACTGGCGGAGCCGTATCGGTGCCAGTGCATTTAGCGATAACAGAGGAGGAGGCTTTCACCCACTCGACTCCATTAGCTGCTTCTTTATATATAGGAGCAAGCAATTCGGCTGGAATACCGCGATCCGCATCATATACAATGACAGAAATGGACGCGCCTGATTTTAAAGCTTCCTGTAGCAGATGTACCCCTTCAATAATAAATTGACCGGTTCGGTCACGGTATTTTTTGTCCAGCAAGGAGGACCACTGCTTCACCCTCATGTTATGGGGCGAGGCAATATAGGGATGATTATTTATTGACATGCATGCAGCAACCTTCCGTACATATGATCATTAACAAGGAAAAAACGAGCTGTTTTCCCAGTGAAATATTGAGATACGCTTTATATTTTAACATAATCTGTGCCAATGTTTATGGATGAAACGCTTATTTCCAGGGGATATTAAGAAAGTAAATTTGATTGCTTCAGGAGGTCAATATCCATTGGTCAATATTGATTTGCGTCAAGCTATTTTGTTGCGCGTAAAAGACAAATCAAACAGTGAGCTAAGCGAAATTATCGATGGCTCTGTCGACCATGACGAGCTCGCCCTGCCTGGACTTGGAGTGTTGTTCGAGATGATCTGGAAACAAAGCTCCGAGGCGGAGCAAGGGCATTTGGTCCAGACGCTGTACAAGCATTTGCATCCTGAGAAATAATTCAAGGATTCCAAACTTTCCGTGGAGCAGCGCTGTAAACAATTGTTCCATCAACTATTGTTGTCGAAATCCACGGGATACCCTCGTATTGATCCACTACGATCAGATCAGCATATTTGCCAGGAGCAATCGAACCAATCTCATGGTCCACTTGCATAGCAATGGCAGGATTGAGAGTAACCATTCGAACAGCTGCTGGCAAATCGTTGACTGTCTGTTCATCTGCCAATTTAAACACAGCTGCCAGCATCGAGGAAGGATGATAATCAGAACAAATAATTTGCGCCGCCTGTTCGCTGATTGCGTCTGCTGCCCGCAAATTTTTGTCATGCGATCCGCCACGTACAATGTTAGGCGCACCAACGCATACCTGCATCCCTTTTTCAGTCGCATACTTGGCTGTTTTCATATTAATTGGAAACTCGCTGATTGCAGCTCCTCTGCTAATCGATGTATCTACCTGCTCAGTAGTATCATCATCATGCGAAGCGATAATTATACCCTGCTGTCTTGCCAAATAAGCAAGCTGCTTCAGCTGGCCCCAGTCAATCTGCTCGCGTCGGTCCATTAAATCCGCAATGATTTCCTGAACCTCATTGACATCTACTCCTTGATTTTTCATTACATATCGCTCGAAGGAACCAGGAGCTCGATATTGTCCTTGGCCAGGAGAATGATCCATAAAGGAAAGCAAATCAATTGTGCGCTCCTTTAAATACTTGTCAACAATAGGCAGCCCAGATAAATAAGAAACCTCGTAGCGTAAATGGATACGGTTGCGTACCATCGAGCGCTGCTTGCGGTATTCGGTAATCGTTTCCACCATTTGGGTCAGCAAATGCTCTCCCCGCACACTTAATCCAACACCAAGCGATAATGAATGGTACATCGTTGTAATGCCGTATAAAGGAAGCTTTCTTTCAAACTCCATTAGCGCCATTTGCAAAGGAAAAATCGTATTGGGACGAGGCTCAACCTCTTTCTCAATCGCATCGCAATGAATATCAATCATGCCAGGCATAACTAATTGATTATGTACGTCAATAATTTCTGCTTCAGGATGCTGATGCAGCCATTCGTCTACTGCGTCCTGATCTTCAATAATACGCTCGATTACTCCGCTGTTGATTGCGATCGCTGCATGTACAACGTCTTGCTCCAATATTAGCCGGCCATTCGTAATTAATACATTTGGGCGTTCTGAATCCATACTCATCCTGCAACCCCCTCCATACAAGAGTTCTAAACTAACTTAAAATGGTCGGTGCCACCTCTATATGGCCATTTGTATATGAAAAATCATACAGAATCGGTTGGTGCCACCTCTAAACGGCCAATTGTATATGAATTTTCATATACATTACGCTGAAATGCCTCCAAAAACGCAATTGTATATGAAATTTCATACATAATCGGACGATGCCACCTCTAAACGGCCATTTGTATATGAAAATTCATACACATTACGCTGAAACGCCTCGCAAATCACAATTGTATATGAAAAATCATACAGAATCGGACGGTGCCACCTCTAAACGGCCATTTGTATATGAAATTTCATACACATTACGCTGATATGCCTCGAAAATCACAATTGTATATGAAAAATCATACAGAATCGGTCGGTGCCACCTCTATATGGCCATTTGTATATGAAATTTCATACACATTACGCTGATATGCCTCGAAAATCACAATTGTATATGAAAAATCATACAGAATCGGTCGGTGTCACCTCTATACGGCTAATTGTATATGAAATTTCATACACATTACGCTGATATGCCTCGAAAAACACAATTGTATATGAAATATCATACAGAATCGGTCGGTGCCACCTCTATACGGCCATTTGTATATGAAATTTCATACACATTATGCTGAAACGCCTCGAAAATCACAATTGTATATGAAAAATCATATAGAATCGGTCGGTGCCACCTCTATACGGCCATTTGTATATGAAATTTCATACACATTACACTGAAACGCCTCGAAAATCACAATTGTATATTATGAAATTTCATACAGAATCGGTCGGTGCCACCTCTATACGGCTAATTGTATATGAAATTTCATACACATTACGCTGAAACGCCTCGAAAATCACAATTGTATATGAAATTTCATACAGAATCGGTCGGTGCCACCTCTAAACTACTTTTAGTCGGCACTTTTCAAGATAGAAGGTTTTTCAACAGTCCGATAAATATTTATATTTTAAATAAGTTTATCATATATGATCATGAATGAAAGCTGCAATATATTACTCTGTTCAAATATAACGATTTCAATTAAAACTGTCGATTATTGTGGGCAAGCGTGTGGATTGACTGCCTTCCAATTTTATACTATCGCGAAAAAAAAGCCTGAACAAAAATGTTCGGGCTTTATCTATGCTAAATAAGTTACACCGCTATTTTTCGCTGGTTTCCTTCGGAATAAAGTTGAAAATATCACCTGTCTCAAATGATTCGATCAAGCGCTCCAGCCAGTCGTAATATTTGAGTGCATCTTCAATTTTAGCTTTATCATGCTGAAGGACAGCAACAAAAGAAGCATCGGCGGAATAGTCCTCCATCATCTGATCAATTTCATTGCGGGAGCGTTTAAGAGCTGACATATTTTGCTCAACCGCTTTTCTCCAGCGTATAGAAAAATAATCAGAAAAGTTCTGATGCCAATCAGGCACTACCTCATATAAGTCCTTGCGCGAGCCTTTTCCCCATACTTTGTTAATTAATTTAAGATTTTGCAGGGTACGCATGCCAGTGCTCATTGAGGTTTTGCTCATCCCCATCGTTTCGCTCATCTCGTCGAGCGTAGCAGGATGCTCATTAAAGTACATATGACCATATAAATGTCCAATTGATAGCGTTATGCCGTATAGATCCATATTTTTGCCAATGGAATCAATGACTCTGCTTCGCGTATGCTGCAGCCTTAATAGCTGCTCCTCTGTTAAATTCGCAAGTTCCTTCATGATCTTCCTCCTGAGCCAATCCTTCTTCCTTCCCCATTGTAAGCTACCTTGCACACATAGTAAAGATGGCGTCACTGGTGAAAAAGGGAGTTATCGGGAGCATACTGTACATATAGTACGTAAAGTTAAAACTGTACAAAGTATACGCTCACTCACGCACTTTGACCATTTTCAACCAAATCTTTTACACTTAGGAAGTTGAATTTTTCCACAAGGGGGGGAGCAAGAATGAGCATTATTGAAGCCAAGAAGCTGACCAAAATTTTTGGATCCGATCCAAAAAGGGCTATCCCGCTGCTGGATAAAGGCTTATCCAAAGAGAGAATATTAGCAGAAACAAAATTAACAGTAGGAGTAAACCAAGCCAGCTTTTCTATAGAGCCTGGTCAGATCTTTGTCATAATGGGCTTATCTGGAAGCGGTAAGTCTACCCTTGTCCGATTGCTTAATCGCTTGATTGAGCCGACAAGCGGACAGCTTCTATTTAATGGGAAAGATGTTTTAAAAATGTCTTCTGAGCAGCTAAGACAGTTCAGACGCAAAAATGTCGGTATGGTATTCCAAAAATTTGCGCTGTTTCCACATCGGACTGTTATCGAGAATATCGAATACGGTTTGGAGGTGCAGGGCATTGCCAAAAAAGAACGCAGAGAGATGGCGATGCGCTCGCTTGAGCTTGTCGGATTGAAGGGCTGGGAAAACAGCTATCCGGATCAGCTTAGCGGAGGCATGCAGCAGCGTGTCGGCCTTGCTCGAGGGCTAGCCAACGATCCAGAGGTATTGCTGATGGATGAGGCGTTCAGCGCACTTGACCCGCTTATCCGCAAGGATATGCAGGATGAGCTGATCGAGCTGCAATCAAAAATGAAAAAAACGATTGTATTTATTACACATGATTTGGATGAAGCGCTTCGTATTGGCGATCAGATCGCATTGATGAAGGATGGCAGCATCGTTCAAATCGGCACGCCTGAAGAAATCTTAATGAATCCGGCCAACAAATATGTGGAGCGCTTTGTCGAGGACGTAGATTTGTCTAAAGTTTTTACAGCCTCGCATGTCATGGCTAAAGCCGAGACGATAACGCCCGACCGAGGTCCTCGCGTCGCTCTGCAATTTATGCGGGAACGCGGCGTTTCAAGCTTATATGTCGTCGACAAGTCGATGAAAATGCTTGGAGTCGTTACGGCTGAGCAAGCTTCAACAGCAGTAGCGCACAATAATAAGCTAGATGAGGTTATGATAACCGGCGAGGAAATTCCAAGCACCTCAATGGATACGGCTCTAAATGAGCTATTTGAAATAATGGGACAAAAGCTTAACAAGCTGCCGATTGCGGTTGTCGATGACGACGGCAGGCTGCGCGGCGTAGTTATTAAAGGTGCTGTATTCGCTGCACTTGCTGGAAATCAAGATACAGAGGCTGGTGATCATAATGAACCTGCCTAAAATTCCAATCGCTAGTTGGATAGAAGCTTTGGAAAATTGGCTGCAAAGCAATTTTGGGCCATTATTTGATGTATTTCGCATTGCGATCGGAAAAACGGTCAACTCCATTGATGCTGCGCTAAACTTTTTACCGCCTATTGTCATGATTGTATTGTTTGCACTATTAGCGTGGTATCTGGGCAAATGGAAGATGGCGGTGCTCACTGCGCTTGGCCTCCTGCTCATTGAAAATCTGGGGCTTTGGAGCCAAACGATGCAGACGCTTGCGCTCGTAGTAACCGCAGCCTTTATCTCCGTCCTGATCGGAGTTCCGATCGGCATACTATGCTCCCGGAGCAGCAAGGTGCAAAAGATCGTTACGCCTATTCTGGACTTTATGCAGACGATGCCTGCTTTCGTATATTTGCTGCCTGCTATTACCTTCTTCCGGCTTGGCGTCGTACCGGGCGTTATTTCATCGATAATTTTCGCTATTCCGCCAACAATCAGGCTTACCAATCTCGGAATAAGACAAGTGCCTGATGAGCTCATCGAAGCGGCCGATGCATTCGGCTCAACGCCTTCACAGAAGCTGTTCAAGCTGCAATTGCCGCTAGCCATGCCAACCATTATGGCTGGTATTAACCAGACGATTATGCTCTCGCTGTCGATGGTTGTTATTTCCTCCATGATTGGCGCGCAAGGCGTCGGTGCGCTAGTATACCGTTCTGTTACACAAGGCAAGACAGGCGTAGGCTTTGAGGCTGGTCTTGCAATAGTCATACTCGCCATTATTCTGGATCGCATGACACAGAAGGTCATTACGAAGACGAAAGCCCAACGATAACAGCTTCGCCGTTCTCATCTGAGCGGAGAAGGCGCGTTTATCCAAAAAATAATGCTTAACAGGAGTGATCGATTATGAAAAACAAAAAGTGGATAATTTTAATTAGTGCGATTATGGTGCTGGCTTTAGTTGCAGGCTGCTCCTCCTCTGGAGGCGGCGGTTCAAAAAAGGAAATTACACTTGCCTATGTTGCATGGGATTCTGAAATTGCCAGTACAAATGTCGTAAGAGAAGTGCTGGAGCAAAAGCTTGGCTACAAGGTAACGATGCTTCAAGTGGATGCAAGCCCAATGTGGGCAGGTATTGCCAACGGTAGTGCAGATGCGATGGTCGCAGCCTGGCTGCCAACTACGCATGCTGACTTTGCAGAAATGAATAAAGGCAAGTACGAGGATTTAGGAGTTAACCTGACAGGCACGAAGCTGGGCCTAGTTGTTCCTCAATATATGGATATCGACAGTATTGAAGATTTGAAAAATGATGATGTTGCCGCATCATTGAATCATACGATTACAGGTATTGAACCAGGCGCGGGCATGATGGCAACGACTGCTGTTTTGATGGATGAATACGGCCTAACAGACAAATGGACGCTATTGGAAAGCTCCTCCGCTGCTATGACCCAAGAGCTTGAAAGAGCTTATGCGGCTAAAGAGCCGATTGTAGTAACAGGCTGGACACCGCACTGGAAATTTGCGAAGATGGATTTGAAATACTTGGATGACCCAAAAGAAATTTACGGTAAAGCCGAAGAGATTCATACTATTGCGCGATTGGATCTCGAAAAGGATCAACCCGAGGCTTATAAGTTTTTGAAAAACTTTAATTGGGAGCCAGCAGATATGGAGAAGGTTATGATCGATATCGCTGATGGCGCAACGCCTGAGGCTGCTTCCAAAAAATGGGTCGACGAAAACACAGACAAAGTGGATGCATGGTTGAAATAATGGATAGACAACACTAAACGGCTTTGCCGCTTTAGTCAAAGCGAGCGCTTAGAGTACTTCTCCTAAGCGCTCGCTTTTTTGATTATTTTCAGGCTGTTGAAAAGCTCGTTTGGATTATCTAACGAATGCTGGTTTCGCTATAATACCGATAAAGCTTGTATTAAATTTGTAACGAATCACAGCGTGCTTATTGGCTGTAAAATGCTGCCCAAATGAGCATTTGTTCACAGATAGCGTCTCTACGATGTGTTAGAATTTCAAAACGTGCATTTTATGCGAAATAGCGCCTTCAGAATTCGTTACAAAATGAATGGCTTCTCGAACTCCGCTCTAAGTCAGTTATCAAAGCTATTAAGCAGCGGCAGAGTTTTTCAACAAGCTCTTATTTATACTTAGTCCAAGCAAAATGGCCGTAAACCAAGCGGCAGCGCTGCCGGTCTCTCGCAGCTGCTCTTCATCGTGTAGTGCGCGCCGCTGCTAGCTGCATCATGAAAGCCATGCATAGCTTCCAGCACATGGTAAGCAAGCTGTCCATTCGCGCGGTGCTTGCGGCCCGTCACAATTGCCTTGGCCATATCCGCGGCGCCAATGCCGCGTGCATTTTCAGTATTCGGATACGCGTAAGGGATTTCCGACCAATCGCTAGCACCAGCACGCTTCACACGAATCTCGCCGCCAAAGCGGTTAGGGTCGGGCACAATAATCGTTCCTTCGCTGCCATACACTTCAATGCGCGGCAAGGTAGAGCCTCCCTTTACATCGAAGCTCGTCAGCAAGGTGCCGATTGGTCCGGCAGCAAATTCAATGATGCCCGCTATATGCGTAGGCACTTCTACTTGAATCGTTTGCCCCAGCTTTGGCTCGCTCGTAATCGTTCTCTCCGGGAATGAAATGCGTGTCATGCCCGTTACGCGCTTCATAGGGCCAAGCAGCGCCACAAGCGCCGTCAAATAATAGGGTCCCATATCAAACATAGGCCCGCCGCCTGCTTGATAATAAAACTCTGGAGCCGGATGCCACGATTCATGACCGCCGCTCATCATAAACGCCGTTGCACCGATCGGTGTTCCGATCCAGCCATCCTCTATCAGCTTAATACAGGTTTGAATGCCGCCGCCGAGGAATGTATCAGGAGCACCGCCGACATAGAGCCCTTTTTGCTCCGCCAGCTTCAGCACCTGCTCTGCTTCCTCGCGAGAAACGGCAAATGGCTTTTCCACGTACACATGCTTGCCTGCTTCCAGCGCTCGCAAATTCACTTCGGCATGGGCCTGAGGAATTGTTAAATTAATAATCATTTGAATTTCAGGATCAGCCAGCAGCTCGTCAACGGAGCAGCCGCGAATGCCATGCTCCTCTGCTTTTTGCTTTGCCCTTGCTACGTCGAGATCAGCGCAGGCTGCAACCTCCATTGCATCAAAGCTGCTTCCGTTTTTAAAGTAAATGCCGCTAATGTTTCCTGTACCGATAATGCCTGCTTTCAATTTCGTCATATAAGCTCGCCTCGGATTCTATTGATTATGTTTCTACAATTGATTGTCAGCCATGCCAGTGTATGCTTCGCTTGCTGCTGTATGCTTTTGCGCCTCTGACTTGCCTTCCGCGCACCAGAGGAAGCCGCGCTTCATTAATTCTTTAACTGTTGCAATATCCATAATATTGGCCTGATGGCCCAAGGAGTTGTAGTAAACGCGCCCTACACCCCAGCGTTTTGTCCAAATGACAGGCATATCAACTGCTTTATTTAAGGAGTGCGGACCCGGTACAGTAGGAAAGCGTGTCGTGGCAAGCACTTCTACCGCAGGATCGACATGCAAGTAATACTGCTCCGATTTTACAGAAAAATCTTCAATGCCTGCTGTAAGCAAGCTCGATGTATTACTAATATTAACTGTATATTCTACACCGTCATTGCCCGGATGAGCTACCCATTGTCCGCCTGTCATAAACTGCCAGTCCACATTTTCCCGGAACGCATCGCACATCCCGCCATGGCAGCCTGCAAGCCCCACGCCGCTTTGCACAGCCGCAGATACGTTTTTGACAAGCTGCTGATCGATTTTGCCCATCGTCCATAACGGAATAATTAAATCCAGCTGCATTAATTTATCCGCGTCCGCGAAAGCTTCCAGCGTATCTGATACTTCGACCTCAAAACCTTCCTCTATAAGCTGCTGGCGAAAAATTTCTGCTACCTGCTTCGGCTGATGGCCATCCCAGCCGCCCCATACGATAAGTGCTTTTTTCATATTGTAGCTCCTGCCTCTCTCATGTTTTTCAGCCTTCCTGGGCCTACTCCATCTCGTCAATTGAAATCCAGCGCCGCTCAGCGATAGATTTGTCGACTGCTTCAAGCACTGCTTGGCATTTCACGCCGTCAACAAAGTTCGGAACAGGCTGGCGATCCTCCGCGAACGCCTGCATCAGCTCATGCACCTCATGCGTAAACGTATGCTCATAGCCGATCGTATGCCCTGCCGGCCACCATGCATCCATGTAGGCATGCGCAGGATCAGTAGCAAGCACACGGCGGAAGCCCTGCACATCCTCTGCATCATCCGTAAAAAACACCTGCAGCTCATTCATCCGTTCAAAATCGAATTTGATGCTGCCTTTACTGCCGTTAATCTCGAAGCTATTCGTGCAGCGGTGACCGGCTGCGAAGCGCGTTGCTTCGAAGCTGCCCAGCGCGCCATTGTCAAAGCGGGCCATAAACAGCGTAGCATCATCGACGGTTACGTCGCCCTTCGGCCCCCCGCCGCCGCCTTTGGCGCTAAGCCCCGTCATTGCCTCGGCAATTGGCCGCTGCTTAATAAACGTCTCGCTCATGCCGATCACTTCCTTGAATTCACCAACGAGAAAGCGGGCCATATCGATGACATGCGCGCCAAGATCGCCATGCGAACCGGAGCCGGCAATTTCCTTCTGCAAACGCCAAACGAGCGGAAAGCTCGGATCAATGATCCAGTCCTGCAAAAACCAGCCGCGAAAATGATAAATTTTACCAAGGCGCCCATCAGAAATGATTTTTTTAGCAAGCTGAACTGCAGGAGCAAAACGGTAATTGAAGCCTACCATATGCTTTACCCCTGCTTTTTCCGCTGCTGCCAGCATTTCTTTGGAATCCGCAAGCGTAAGGGCTAGCGGTTTTTCGCAAAACAAGTGCTTGCCTGCCGCAGCAGCTGCTAAAGCAATTTCCTTGTGGGCATCGCTCGGCGCATTGATATCAATAAGATCAATATCCTCTCTTTTAATCAGCTCACGCCAGTCCGTCTCCGAGCTTTCCCAGCCGAATTGGGCACGAGCCTGCTCCAGACCATCCGGATTGCGGCCGCATATCGCTTTCATCTCCGGCTTGATCGAGTCAGGAAAAAACATCGGCAGCGCGCGATACGCATTACTATGTGCCTTCCCCATAAACTTGTAGCCAACCATACCAACTCTAACGCTTTTCATTGCTCCAACATCCTCTCATCCCTATTTATAATAAATGACGACGTTTCTCTTGGAATTAATTGAATCGGCAATGTTAGCTGCTTCGAATCAGCCTCATTATTACTTTCTATCCCCTGAAGCAGCAGCTGAGCAGCCTGCCTGCCCATTTCATAAAAAGGCACTGCGACCGTAGTAAGCGGCGGAGTAACGATTCTGGCGCCATCGGAATCATCGTAGCCTGCTAGGCCATAATCCTTGCCCGCAACAAGTCCATGCTCCTTAAGTCCATTCAACAAGCCAATCGCCATCCTGTCATTAGCTGTAAAGACAGCATCGATTTGGCCGCTCTTAATACGCTCAGCAATGAATTGTGCCGATTCATAACCGCTCTTCCGACTATAATTGCCCCAAAAAACCAGATTTTCATCCGGCTTTTTTTTCGCCTGTTCAAGCGCAAGCAAATAGCCTTTATAACGATCAATACTATTCGAAAATTGCAAGGGTCCATTCAGAAATGCGATGCGGCGGTATCCCCTCCCAATAAGATGCTCTGTTGCAAGCCTGCTGCCTTCTACATGATCAGCATCTACCGTACAGTAGCTTTCATTTTCAAAGCGCTGATTAACCAGACAAAATGGAAAGCCTTCCTTATGCAGCACTGCGAGCGCTTCTCTCTCTTCCGGCACATCCTGCGAGCCAAGCATAATGCAAGCGTCGATTTTTTGTGCGCGGAACAGCTTGCTGTAATCCCTTTCTACAGACGGCTCCCGATAAATAAGCAATAAATTGTATCCATAGCTTTGGGCCGCCTCGCCTATGCCGCTTAAAATTTCAGAGAAATAATACGTAGAGAACAAGCGGACCTTGGGAACAAAAGGCAGGATCACGCCTATATTCCCGCTTTTTCTGCGGGCAAACTGCTGCGCCAGCGCACTTGGGACATAGCCAATCTCAGCTGCTGCCTTCAAAACCCGCTCCTTCGTTTCTGGCTTAATCGGACCTACATTGTTCAGCACTCTGGACACGGTTGCTTCTGATACGCCTGCCAGCTTAGCTACTTCCTTCCTGCTAATGACACACAGCCTCCTAATATCGTAATAGTCAGATTAAATGTACACGCGTACATTGTTGCATATAATGCAGGCTTCGTCAACCATTTTTTTGCAAAACTAGCTTCAGGGATTTACCATACAACAAAAGGCAGAACTTTTGGCTACCATATATTGCTCTAACGGTTATCAGAGCTGCTATTTCGATTAATTTAGCTCATTTGAGCATTTAAAGGTTGCCACGAGCGCTATTGTACCATTTATCGAGAAAAATCAGTGCTTTTTGGGAAAATAAGCGCAATAGCATCCGTTAGAAAATTCAAACTGTCATTTTTGCACGAATAACGCTTATGGCAACCCTTAGAGTTCATCATTGTTATATTAAGGATAAACGGCTCCGATGTCCTTTGGCCAGGCACAATTACCGATGAAAAAAATATAAAAACAGATATAAGATTACAAGAACTTATACTTTCTTATACTTTCTAATATTTTTTTAAAAAAGGCAAGCAAAGACTGCTCTTTGCTCGCCGCTCTTCATATTTAAGGTGCTGTATCCAAAAATTTAAAATCAGGGAATTTCTCCAGCGCTGTACGCATTGCATACTCATTCTCAAACAAAACGACGAAGTTTTCCTTTTTATCCTTCACAAGCGTTGTATTAATTCTAAATTTAGCCGGGTCAATTTTATCCCCGATAATCCAGCGGGCAAATTGGAACGGCATACGCTGTAAAATAACATCTACGCCATATTCCGCCTTCATCCGATGCTCAAACACCTCGAATTGCAGCTGTCCAACAACGCCAAGAATTGTTTCGTCAAAGCCCGTTGTCGACTGGAACACCTGAATCGTGCCTTCTTCCGTAAGCTGGTCGATCCCCTTCTGGAACTGCTTATATTTCAAAGCATTTTTGATCGTTACCTTCGAGAAAATTTCTGGAGAAAATGTCGGAAGCTCATTATAAATAATACTGGAGCCTTGCGATAAGGAATCGCCTATCCGGAAAATGCCCGGATCAAATAATCCAATAATATCTCCCGGATACGCCTCATCTACAATATCCCGGTCTTGGGCAAGAAATTGCTGCGGCTGAGCCAGCTTGATCTCTTTGCCGTTGCGGACATGGCGTACCGCCATACCGCGCGTAAACTTGCCGGAGCAAATTCGGAAAAACGCAATGCGGTCACGATGCGCAGGGTTCATATTGGCCTGAATTTTGAATACATATCCGCTGAACTTTTCCTGCTCAGTCGGATCAATAATCCCCTCCGAGCTATCGCGCGCAGACGGTTGAGGCGCCAGCTGCAGGAAGTTTTCGAGAAATGTTTGCACGCCGAAATTGTTAACTGCGCTGCCAAAGAAAATCGGAGTGAGCTCGCCGCGCAGCACCTTTTCCAAATCAAACTGGTCGCCGGCAACGTCAAGCAGCTCCAAATCCTCGATCAGTTGGTCCGTCAAATAATCGCCAGCCATTTCTCTAATAGCTGGATCGTTATAATCGCTTACCTTTTTAACCTCGATTTTGGAATGATCATCGCCTTGGAACAGCTCTACTTGCGTCTTCATGCGATCGTATACGCCGCAAAGCTCGCGCCCCATGCCGATCGGCCAGTTCATAGGCACGGAATGAATGCCAAGCACCTGCTCCAGCTCTTCCATCAGCTCAAACGGATTTTTACCTTCACGGTCCAATTTATTAATAAATGTAAAGATTGGAATTCCACGCTGGCGGCATACCTGGAACAGCTTGATCGTTTGCACCTCGACCCCTTTGGCGACGTCAATAAGCATAACTGCGCTGTCGGCGGCAGTAAGCGTGCGGTACGTATCCTCACTGAAATCCTGGTGACCCGGTGTATCCAAAATATTGACGCGGTGTCCATTATAATCAAATTGCATAACGGATGAGGTTACAGAAATACCGCGCTGCTTCTCGATCTCCATCCAGTCCGAGGTAGCATGCCGATTCGCCTTGCGCGCTTTAACCGAGCCTGCCAGGCGGATTGCGCCGCCAAATAACAGCAGCTTCTCCGTTAGTGTTGTTTTACCGGCATCGGGGTGAGCTATAATTGCAAAGGTACGTCTTTTTTCTACTTCATGCTTTAATTCTTGCGATAAAGATTGACTCATACTTGCCTTCCTTCCCTTAAAAAAGAGTGAAACAGCGGCATTACTTGCCGCTGTTCGTTACCCATATTACATTATCTTCATCCTGGCCATTAACCGGCCACCAGTGGAAGCCATCCTGAGCAAGCAGCTGATCTGCTTCCTTCGGCCCCCATGATCCCGCTGGATAATGAAGAAGATCGCTGCTGCTTTCCTTCCAGGCTTGTGCAATACGATCAACAAACGACCACGCCTGGGCAACCTCATCCCAACGTGTAAAGTAAGTGGAATCGCCGCGGGCAGCATCATAAATGAGACGTTCATAAGCTTCCGGCGTATTCAAGCCAACGAGACAGCTTTGACAAAATTCCATCGCAACGGGTTGAATCGTGCTGTCAGCCCCTGGTGTCTTCGCATTCACTTTAATGTAGATGCCTTCCATCGGATTAACGCGAATGACTAGCAGGTTAGGAGCCAGGTCTTGCTTCTTTGCAAACAGTACATTTTGCGGCATAGACTTGAACTCAATAACGACCTCCGTCGTTTTGACCGGCAGCCGCTTGCCCGTTCTTATGTAGAAAGGAACGCCTGCCCAGCGGAAATTATCTACAAAAACTTTAGCTGCAAAATAAGTTTCTGTCGTAGAAGCTTCTCCTACAGAATCCTCTTGACGATAGCCTGGCAGCTGCTTATTGCCAAGTGAGCCTTCGGCGTACTGCGCGCGAACGACATTGCTGCGGACCTCACCGCTGTTAGCGTAATTGCGCAGTGAACGAAGCACCTTCACCTTCTCGTCGCGAATATCCTCGCCGTGCAGCCGGCTTGGCGGCTCCATCGCGATCATGGTCAGCATTTGCAGCATATGGTTTTGTCCCATATCGCGCAGTGCTCCCGATTTGTCATAATAACCGCCGCGCTCTTCAACCCCGACCGTCTCGGACAGCGTAATTTGCACGTTAGCGATATAGTTATTATTCCAAAGCGGCTCGAAAAAGGCATTGGCGAAACGAATCATTTGAATGTTTTGCACCATTTCCTTGCCAAGATAATGGTCGATGCGATAGATTTCCTCTTCCTTGAACACTTGACCCAGCTGTTCATTCAGCGCTTCTGCTGAAGGCAGATCATAGCCAAATGGCTTCTCGATTACTAGGCGGTGCCAGCCTCGCGATTCCAGCAAGCCTCCGTCACGCAAATTCAAAGACACAGGACCGAACAAGGATGGCGCCAGCGCCAAATAAAATAAACGGTTGCCTTGAATATTGAATTTTTGCTCCAGCTGCTCCGATAGGCTGTTTAGCTCTTTAAAGCCATCTACATTATTAATGTCAAGCGACATATAAACGAAATGCTCCGTAAATCGCTTCCACAGTTCAGAATCTTGAGCTTTATAACGGCAAAACTCATTGATGGATTCGAATAAATCTTCTCTGAATTGCTCGTTTGTGCGTGGACGGCGGGCTAATCCTACAACTGCAAAATTATCGGCTAACTTACCTTCCTTATATAAACTGAACAACGCCGGGAACAGCTTGCGCCGCGCCAGATCTCCTGTTGCTCCGAACAAATAGTATACAGCGCCTTCAGCAGCTGCAGATTCTATTGAAATTGTATTGTTGTCGGTCATTTGCCTCATTCTTTCTTATAAATTTTGGTTCAACCCACCCACATGTTATGTAGTTTAGCATATTCATTCCTTTTACGCCATTAAGAAGCCTATAAAAAAAAGTGATTGATGTACCAAAAATTACAAATTGGTTAAAGCAAAATGACAGACAGCTTCTTTATCAAATTACGTATCTTTACCCGCAATTCGTTAAAATTCTCCGCTTATAGCCGGCACTCCTAGCGTCAGCTTATATGTATCAGATTCTGTATGTTTTTTAAGCGCGACTTGCATATTGGCTTTGTAGCCTTCCTTCATCCAAGCATAGCTTCTAAGATTGGCCGAGTAGTAAAGCACGCTTTTAATTCCGTCTTCCTCGTAGGATTGAAGAGTTTCTGCTTGTGTTAGTCTGTCCCAATCCTTTTTGATCCAATCCGAATGAGCATTTCCTTGCAGCTTTACTGCAATCGCAGGTGCAGATGAATACGGGGTTATCGCCTCACTGATCATTGCCGCAGCTTTAAGCAGCTTTTCTTCTGTTAACGCCTCTGCCTGCTTGCCCGCATAAGACCATACGATCATATATTTATTGCTGTACTCAGTTTCTTCCAGATCATGAATGGCGATTTGTCCCATGCCTTCAATGATGCCAGTTATCGTTTTTCCGTCATTCGTTATCCGCTTTGGAACGGGGCCTTCATATTTATCATTCGGCAGCAGCGCTTCAATCAGCTTATTTTGGGCAATCAAAGACTGTGTCGTAAACTCCCAGCGAATCGACCATTCTGCATCCTTCACGCCTGCTGCAAAATATGAGGGGGTCATAAGCCACAGCTGCTTTAAATCATAATTAAGCTGATTATCGATGCTGTCCGTTGATGCTGCCCGATCAGCCTGCCACCAAGCAGTAAACATTAATACGGCCAGCAGCAAAAGGACGGTTCGAATGCGAATTCTTCCTCGAGCAGCCTTCTCTTTACGTTTTTTTTTTGGAGCCGGCGCCAACGTACTTGTCTTGCAATACATACGAGCATGAGACATAGACACATTACTCCCTTCCAAATATACCTAGGAGCTTCATTATGTCTGAATTTTGCCCGTATTTCTACCTATTAGTGGAAACTTCTAAAAACTAGTGAAAACTAGTGATAATGTCTTTTTTTTCTTAAAAATACGCTACATTTCGACTGCCGGCTGAAAGAGGATATGGAACGCGTTTATGACAGCATCAGCAAGCAATTGACATCGGCATCAAATGCTGTCAGTTACTCTGCAATTCCTTGCTTATGCGCATATATTGCCGCCTGAGTGCGATCCTCGACCTGGAGCTTGTTGAATATATTCGTAATATGAAATTTAACTGTTTTTACACCAATAAATAGCTCATCCGCAATCTCTTGATTGGACATCCCCCTGGCCAGGCGCTTCAGAACATCCATCTCGCGATCCGTCAGATCATCATGAAGACGCACCTGCTCCTGCGCCTTTGGCTGGCGAATACGGTTCATCATTTTGGCTGCGACCTGCGATTCCAAAACAGATTGCCCCCTTGCTGCTGCGCGAATCGCTTCGGCAATTTCTGTAGCACGCGACGTTTTTAACAAATAGCTGAAAGCTCCAGCTTCAATAACCGGATACAGCTTGCTGTCATCCAAATAGCTGGTCAGCACGATAACCTTGCAGTCAGGCAGCTGCTCCATCAGCTTAGCAGTTGTCTCTACGCCATCCATGCCTTCCATTACTAAATCCATGAGCACTACATCCGGCTTATAAGCAAGTGCTAGCCTTATACCGTCCGCCCCGTTGCTGGCCTCCCCTACTACCTCCAAGCCATCCTCCGTATCCAGCACCGCTGCAAGTCCGATTCGAACCATTTCGTGATCGTCCACTAAAAGTACTTTTACAACTTGATTTTCCCCATCGTTCGCTTTCATCGTACTATTCCGCCTTCCTTATCCCCATGCATGATGCCCGGCACAGGAATCCACAAATGAATAGTTGTACCAACGCCAGCCTCCGACATGACCTGAAAAGCGCCTCCGAGCTCATTTACACGCTCTTCCATCGTAAGCAGCCCGTAGGAGGATTGCTTCTTCAGCTCGACATCAAATCCGACTCCATTATCCTGAATGGTCATATGCACCTTATTATCATAATTTAACAGCTTAATGAGCATGCGATCCGCCTTGGAATGCCTAAGCGTATTAGACAGCGCCTCCTGCGCTATGCGGAACAAATGATCCTCAGCCTGCGGCAGCATGGAAATCGATTCGTCAACCTCAAGCTGGATCGCCATTGGTATTTTTTGCTTCAGCTCCTCTACTAGAGAAGCAAGAGCTTGGCCCAGGCTTTTTCCGTCCAAATGAACAGGGCGAAGATGCAGCAGCAGCGCTCTCATCTCTGATTGCGCAACAGCAGCCATCTCTTCAATTAGCTGCACCTGCCTTTTGGCTCTTTCCCAGTCCTTCTCAATCGTTCTGCTTACAGCAGTTGCCGTCATCGAAATAGCGAATAATTGCTGGCTGACAGCATCATGCAATTCTCTCGCCAGACGCTGGCGTTCTTCAATAACAGCTGTAAATTTAACCTTTTCCGTCCACATGGGATCCGCTTCGGCCGTCTCTGCCCGCTGCCCCGTCTCACCTTCCGCATGAGGCAAAGTAACTGCAAAAGTTCTCTTTTTTTGCTGATCCTTCATTCTTTCAATGGCGGCCTTCAGCCTAGAATTTTGCAAATAGCTGTTAAAGGTGGCCGCAGCAAGGCCGAGGCCAACCGCTGTCAAGCCGATAATCGGCCATTTCCCTTGCAAGGTTACAATTTGAACTAGTCCAGTCGCTTGCAAGACAATAACTGATAATCCTATTATTATAAGCAGCCACAATACTGTCTCCTTGTAGTTTTTTCTTCTTTCCAGCATTTGCTCCTGCTTCGTTTTATTCATCTGGTTCGATTGCACAACAGTCACAGCTCCTTGCTAGTGAACAGGTATATTTTCAAGAAATTTCTGTAGTCAGCATGAAGCAGCAGACCGTATACGGCCTGCTACTTCAGCAATTCACCATTTATTCAGCTTCTGTTTTTGAACCATTCAATTTATTTTTCAATGCTTCAAGCTGAGCGTCAACCTTCATTTGCTTTTCCAAATCAACCGGGCTTACTTGGCTGGACGAAGATTTGCTATAGGAGTATGGCATTCTGAATACGTCTGCCTCCGCCTCCATCTGCATAATTTTTTCTTCCATGCGCTGGAAGCCTCTCGATGCAGTGCCATTGTCGATCGAGTGATTGCTGGACAACTGCGCCATTTGCTTTTGCGCTTTTGCAATTTGTGCGCGGGATACCAGCTCATTGCGCTTGTTGCGCATTTGATAAAATTCTTCCTTCATGCCGTGCAGCTGCTGCATAAGCTCGTCTGCCTGTGCTTTGGTCTGGCCATGGAGCTCCATATACTCATTAGCTTTTTGCTCAAAATATAGCTTTTCTTCAAGCATTTGACGTGCAAGCTCTTCTTGTCCTGCTCTCAGAGCTGCCTCTGCCTTCGATTCGCGTTCTGTTACACCGCGAACTGCATCGTCAAGGCGCTGCTTCATGCGGCGCTCATTCGCCATTTGCTTGGCTACTGTAACCTCAGCCTGATGAATCTCCACTTCCATGTCTCGCAAGTATTGATTAAGCATAACTACAGGATCTTCAATTTTGTCCAAAACCTCATTCACCGATGCTTTTGTCATATCCTTCATACGTCTGAAAATACCCATTTTATTATTCTCCCTTCTCGTACTTCTCAATTTTTGATTTTAATTGTTCAATTTCACGCTTTAACGCTTTTTTCTCCAAATCATCCATCATACTATCGAACTGCTTATCTACAGCAGGGTCAGCTTTGTATGCCGGTTCAGACCAGTCTGGTTTAGGCGGCGTTTGATACATATTGGTTTGATGCTGTGTTTTGTAGCGGTAAGGATCATATCCTCCAGGTCCCGGGCCTGGACCTGGACCTGGTCCTGCTCCGTATGGCGGAACATAATTATTATTGGAATGATGATTCGGTCCAAAATCTCCGTAATACGGCGGTTCTTTCGGTACAACTAACGCTGCAATAATATAAACCGCTATAATCGTTCCTCCAGAGAAGGCAGTAACTACGACCAGCAATATGCGCAGCAATGTAGCATCGACATTCAAATATTCACTCAATCCACCGCATAGGCCAGTAATCTTTCTATCTCGACTAGAGCGGTATAATTTATTCACTGTTATCAACCTTCTTTCTGAAGCTTTTTCTTAAGCTCAGCTAGCTCGCGTTCGATTGTCGACTGAATCGTTTCACCCAAGCCTGAAAAATGCTGCTGAGTGCTTTGTCGAACATCGCGCAGGCTTCGCGCCTCAAGCTCCATATCGCTAATGCGGTCTTCCATTCTGCGGAACATAGTGCCTGGCTGGTTGCCGTTCATCCCTTGACCGTAGCGATGATTCATTCTTTGCTGCAAGCGCAGCGACTCCATTCGAGCCGCATAGTACTCACGCTTGTCATACACCGTTTGGTACTCGCTTCTCATTTGGCGAAGCTGATCCTCCAGCTCCAGCATTTGTCCATTGCTTTGCTCGTACAACTCTCTATATTGGGCCGCTCTCTCTTCCGCTCCTGCTTTTTCTTGCAATGCAATTCTGGCCAAATTTTCTTCGCCAGCTTTCAAAGCCGTTACCGCTTGCTGCTCGCGGCGCTCCTTCTGCTGCTCTGCCTGCAGCCATTGCGCTTTAAGATGATTGCTGTGAGCAGCATATTGCTGGTAAAGCCTTTCGGCTTGTATAATTTCTTCTCTCGTTGACCAAAGGAATTGATCGATCATTTTAACAGGATCTTCGGCTTTTTCCAATCTTTCATTTAAGGTTGCAACTGTAATGTCGCGAACTCGTTTAACAATGCTCATTCATTTCTTCCTCCTAACGATACGTTCTGCGTCCGTTATTTTTGATTACTGAATATCCGGCGACTACTAGGCCGATTGCGATAATCCACATGAACAAGCCGCTTAGTTTGGCTAGTAGCATCAAGGAGCCTAATACGATAAGTATACCACCAATCACCTTCTTCTGATTAGCCCATCCTAGTATTCCTAAGCCGATCATAATAACCGGCATAAACATTCCTATAATTGCTCCGAGTTTAATGCCTAGAAGATTCAGGACGGCTAGTGCTCCAATAGCAATTAACAACGTTCCAACTGCTGTTTTCCCATTCATATCCAGTTCATTCTCCTTTCTATTATTAGAATTTACTCATTTAGCTGCTTCGTTTTGAACCGATGTTTCTCTTGCTTATGTACTTAGTATAGATCGTTCAAACCCTTTTCAAAACGGACTTCGGACGGTTTTATACACTAGACCAAGGTCGAGTGGATAACCCGTCTGCAGTGCCATATCAAGCTTTTCTTCCATATATTTCAGCTTAAAAACGCTATCATTCCTATGTTACGGTAAGTTCATCAAACAGGAGGTGCATCACTAACATGAAGAAAAGCCTATTCACTAAAACGATTGTTGCAAGCATCATTGCAGTAACGTTGCTCATAACTGGAATTGTTCCGATCCACACTGACGGACATGCGTATGCAGCATCAAGCACATCTTCCAAGATCGAGAAAACGATCTCGCTGGGTATGAAATATAAAGGAACACCATATGAGTTTGGCTCCAACCGCAGCACGACCAGAACATTTGACTGCTCTGATTTTGTAAAACACGTATTTAAGCAAGCAGCAGGCATTACACTGCCAGGCAACTCCAGAACGCAAGCAAGCTACGTTAAAAAGCATTCAACAATCAAAAGAAGCTTGTCCAGCCTAAAACGCGGTGATCTTATCTTCTTCATGTCTTACCGTGGAGCTTCAAAATCAAACTATTCCAAACTTAATAAAGATAAGCAAAGAGTTACGCATGTCGCTATTTATCTGGGCAATAATAAAGTTCTTCACACCTACTCCAAAAAGAGCGGCGGCGTACGCGTTGACAACATCAAAAATACGTCTTGGGAATATCGCATGATTTTTGGCGGCAGCGCACTTTAATACTTCAACGCTTTAGTTAAAGATATTTTTAATTAAAAAAAAGAAGCGGCAGCTCGTATGACGGGCTGCCGCCTCTTTCTTCCTATATAAGTACCTATCTATCCTTCACAATTTCAACCCACATATCAGGCTTGGCAATTGCTTGCTTGCCCGCTTCAATTAAAGCCATGATCTCCAGCGTCTCTGCCCTCGGAACAGGAGATTTGCCTCCCGTTTCGAAAAAATCAAGCATGCTGTCGATCAAACGTTCAAAAATGTGGCTCATTTCACTAACGCATACGCTGCTGCCATCGGATAGCTGCATATTCAATTGAAATGGCGCTTCACTCATTTGCTGCATGGAGGCTTGCCTGCCATCTTCATATTGAATAATAAGCAATCTGCCATTAGCTGTAGGGAAGCTTTTTAAGCGATTCGCACCAGTCCCCATCATTGCAACGATCATTTCAAACTGATGAACAGAATAATTATCGAATTGCCCTGGACCGGTAGATGCAATATATTCAATCGACTGCGCATTGATCTTCTCGTTCGGATAGGATGCCAGCTGTTCAGCAAAGCGCAAGGCTGAGCTGGAAAACAGAGGTGTGGCATATTGCTCTGCGCGATCAAACATTCTTATGCCGGCAGCCAAATCCGGCGAAAATGTTTTATCCATATAGATCGGTTTGCCGGCTTGAAGCGGAAGCTGAGCCAGACGCTCATGATGCTCAGGATGATCCGGTGAAAGTATAATCAAATAATCCGATTTTTCGACAAGCTCTTCTATAGAAGAAACGGCTTCAAGTTGATGCTGCTCGCACCACTGTCCGGTAGTCAGACCGCCAGCCTTATCGATTTCGGCATAGGCATACGCCAGCTCCACCTGTCTGTTCTTAGCTGCAATATTGTTTCTGATCCATCCCGGATAATTGTTAGCATGCCACTCGTCTAAAAAGAAATCGAGAAAACCTATCTTTTTCATAGCTTAATCTCACTTTTCAATTCAGAGGATTTATAAATCGCATCCATCACTTCGGTAATTTGGATGGCGTTGTCGATATGATTGCGCGACTTCACGCCAGTTGAAGCGGACTCGATGAAATCCTTCATTTCCTCATAGAAGCCGTCGGCTTTCTCATAGGCAGGAGTGGTCTCCAGCAGCACTTTTCCTTTGGACGAATATACTTTGAAGTTGCCTCCATACTCCAGCTTAATGCCGGCTTTGTCGCCAAGCAGCTCGATAAACATCGCCGACTCGCCAATATTTTGCGCCCATGCGCCATTAAGGCTTATCGTAGGACCTTCGGTGCGAAGCAGTCCTGTAACAAAATCCTCTACATCATTAACCCCATCGTATACAGGCGGACCAGCCCACATATTTTGATAAGCGTAATCCTCCATATTTTTGGCCATTTCACTATATATTGCGCCATTTACCGATTGTACCTTCACATCTCCGAGGCAATAGAAAATAATATCAAGGAAGTGAACTCCCCAATCTACAAGCACGCCTCCGCCTGCTTTTGCTTTTGTCGTAAACGGACCGCCAAGGCCAGGAATCGAGCGATGTGAGCGGAATGAACAATACACATGATAAACATTGCCCAATTCACCTGCATCAATCATGTTTTTAATTAAATTAATCGATGTATTAAAACGATTGACTACGCCAATATTAAGCATGCAATTGTTACGCTCAGCTGCAGCTTTCATTTCCTTCGCTTGCTCCAGATTCAGAGCGGCAGGCTTCTCGCAAAGCACATGCTTGCCAGCATTCAAAAAAGCAATCGAAAGGGGAGCATGCAAATCGTTAGGCGTGCAAATCGAAACCGCTTTCACTTCCTCGTCCGCAAGCACGACATTATAGTCAGCAACAGCGTTAGGTATATTGAAATCAGCAGCAACCTTCTGCGCTCTTTCCAGCAATGGATCTACGATATATTTAATTTCAACCTTATCATTCTTCAAATAGCTTGGAATATGAGCGGTCTGAGCAATCATCCCGGAACCGATAACCGCAATTTTCATTTTTGACATCGTCAATATCATCCCTTCATCATCAAATTTTAAATAAGCGCTATACTGCTTACTTTAACAAATTGTGTAAAGAGAGGATTTAGCCTAGTTATACATTTCATTGTTCCTTATTTGTGATGGTCTCAGCAACCTTGGTCATCGTTTGATATTCGGAGGGCGATAAGCCGAAATTTTTGCGAAACGCCTTGCTAAATGTATGAATCGACTGATAATTCAGTTTTTCGGCAATAGATGTAATATTCATCGTTCCTTCCTTCAGCCATTGCACAGCTTTTTCGAATCGTTTGCGATTGTAATATTCCTGGATGGTCAGGCCAATTTCCTTGGAAAAGCAGTTGGACATATAAGAGTAGTTATAATGAAGCTCTTCTGCAATTTGGGAAAGCTCTGTTATTCTTTGCAAATGAACATCAATATAATTAATGACCTCATAGACCATACTGGAGGCGCCTGCTTCCTTCAGCTCCGGCTTATAGCCCAGATCCCAGTTTTCATGAAAGCTGCGGTAAGCGATTACGATCAATTGACGCAAATACATGCCTACCATTACCGAGGAGTAGCTATTCAAATGAACCAGCTCATTAAAAATACCTACAAATGGCACATCGATTTGCAGCCTGTTTTTGACGATAGGGTATTGGGTTTGATCAAGCATTTTTTTTATATGTACAAAAGCAGGACTGCCTTCATTGCTGGCATCAAAATTAAAGCCGGCATAATAGTACCGCATTGGCTGCTCGTCATCGGTGCGGATATAATGAGTTTCTCCGGGAACATTCAAAATAATATCCCCTTCTTCAACCTCGAAGCGCCTGTTATCCATATGAAATTCACCTTTACCGGATACAACATAGCTGATCTCGTAGCAATATTGGCGATGATCCGCGACCGTATATCCCTTTTTGCAGCTCAAATCGCCAATCTGATATAAAATAATCGATTCATGCTGCTGCGGATTTTCAAAATACATATTATCAAAATGAAAATAAGCCTTGCTATTTCCATTATTGCCGCTTAGCTTCTTCATCTCGCCACAACCTTTAATTTAATCGTCCTGGTTAAACGGCTTCTCCGTTCTTCCCATCCTAATACAAGGGGCGCGCCTTGTCCACGGCAAAATAGTAAGCCCCGGCATACGAAATAATGCCAGGGCTATTTGCTCAATCTACTTCAAAATGCCTTCCAAACTTCCGCCGCTCGCAAATAATCGCTTTATGTTTTCTTCTACCTCTTCATCCGGCAATAGCGGCGGCGCATGATGGGGCTTCCTGCGCGCATCAATAATTACATTATCACAGCCCCAATGCTTATAGTCCATCGTACTGTTCACCCCGTAAATATCGTGGGAAGGATTGCTTCTCGTAAAGGTCGCCCACAAGAAATTGCTGAGCGACTCACTGACAAAACGGCTGTCATCACATACGATGATGAGCGGGCAATCCGGCAGCTTGCCTGCTGCGTTAATCGCCTCACATAACGATTGCACATCTTCCTCGCCCTTGAAGCGGCTAGTATAAGCAGGCGCTTCTATTGCGATAACGCCCGGCATGACATAGCTTGGCTGCGAGAAGCCGACGCTGCGCAATTTCTCCAAAGCTGGATCGTTTGAATCCAGAGGCTGCTGGTCAACAAGCTGCTCCAGCAGCCGCGGAACCTGGCGGCAAAGCTCTCTGACCGGCTCTCCTACAGCAGCAAATATAACTTTGCTTCCTTTGTTAAGACCCATGCCAGTGTAATCTAGCGTATCGATTGTTGTGTTCGTCTGAAAATGAATGTCGCGCTGCAAATCTATTCTTTCTAGTATATATGTGAAAAACTCCTCAACACGATATGTGCTTAAAGCCGGCTTTTGGTTGTTATGAGCACCGTCTTTCTGTTCGCTGCTGTATGCATCCTCAGCAGCGATAAATAAATATTTGGCAAGGCTTAGCTGGCCCGTACCCAATATGCGGTTTGCTATCGTGAGCAGCTCGGCCGGCTGCTTCGTCTGCTGAAATGGCGTATAGCGCTCGCTGCCAATCGCAAGGAGCAGCGGGTGAACGCCGGCAGCATCAACGGCCTGCACTTCCTTAACGCCAGGTATTTCCTTGTTGACCGCACCGCCGGTCAGCTCATGAATCAGCTCGCCGAAGGAAGTATCCTCTTGCGGCGGCCGGCCTACTACCGTAAACGGATAAATCGCATTGCGCCTTGCGTATACCTTATGAACACGCATAACAGGAAAAGGATGAACTAAGCTATAATAACCAAGATGATCGCCGAATGGGCCTTCCGGCTTTGTCTCGCCTGGATATATTTCCCCGGTAATGATGAAGTCGGCATCATGGCTAATACAATAGCCGTCTACATAGCTGTAACGGAAATGGCGCCCGGCCAGCAATCCCGCAAACGTTAGCTCACTCATGCCTTCCGGCAGCGGCATGACCGCTGATAGCGTATGAGAAGGCGGGCCGCCTATAAAGCAGCTGACCTTAAGCGGCTGGCCCAGCTTATTAGCCTTGGACTGATGAACTCCTATGCCGCGGTGTATTTGGTAATGAACGCCTACCTCTTTATTGAGCTCATATTCATTGCCGTCAAGCTGAATCCGATACATGCCCAGATTGGCATTCATAATGCCCGGCTTCTCCGGATCCTCGGAATAAACCTGCGGCAAAGTAACAAAGGCGCCTCCGTCGTTTTTCCAGCTTTTAATAAGCGGCAAATCAGAAATTTGAATCTCCTCAAAATGAGCAGGCAGCTTATTCTTTTTAATTGGCAGCGCCTTTCTTGCCGCGAGGCCTGTACCTATATAACGAAACGGCTTCTTAAGCGCTTTGGCTGGATCATTGCGAAGTGCAATGACCTCCTGTGTTTTCTCTATCGTATCTCGAAAAATAAACTTGCTGCGCTCCATCGTGCCAAATAAATTAGAAACAGCTTGATACTTGGAGCCCTTTACCTTTTCAAATAATAACGCTGGTCCGCCTGCTGCATATACTTTCAGCTGTATGGCGGCCATCTCCAGATAAGGATCAACCTCTTCCTTTATTCGAATCAAGTGGCCATGCTTCTCCAGATCAAGGACGCACTCTTGCAGGCTAGCATATTTCATACCAAATCTCCGATCCTCTATTAATAAGCACCATTGCCTGCTTCTTCTAATTTGTAGTCAAGAAAATGGAAGGAATGGTTGCGATTAGTTTTTAAATTGCTGCTTGCTTTTCACGAATATACGTTCTGTTTAATTATACCATTTCCTATATAGGAAAGGAAGGTCATATCCGGCTTGTAAGAATAAAATCGAGCTCGATTGAGAAGCTCGATTTCACCAAATTTAGATGGATTAAAATTGTAACGAAAATCAGCAGTCTTAGCAAGCAATCGAAAGGGATGTTACTACGATCAAGTTTGGATTCCGACCGCTGTTGTAGTCCGATTTTTTTGATGAAATAACCCCTGTAAAGGATAAAATCGGCCTACAAAGGCGGACGCTGCCGCTTCTCCATTCCCAATCTTGCTCTTCGTTCCTCCTTACATTCGTTAAATTTTTCGTGCACAATTTCGCGGTCAGACATTCCGCTATTTGCATCAAACTCGCCATTTTTACATTTTCGCGGTCACACATTCCGCTATTCAGCTCTAAATGGTCATTTTCGGTGATTTATTGCTCAATAACGGAACGTCTGTCACTTTGCTGCCTCAAAACTGCGATTTTGGGCGTAATAGCGGAACGTCTGATCGGCTAGCTTTCGAGCTCACTTCGGCACAATTTTAAGTCCATCATACGCAGGCATGTCCTCGCTCTTTTCTGTTTCCAATATGCCAAAATCCCAAAACTTCCACACGCCGTCAACAAGCTTCATCCGCGCCTCCAAGTGCGCAGCGAGTCCAATCGCATACCAAAGATTCAATGTATAGGTTACTTTTATTTCGTCAGGTCCCGCCCACTTCGCATCGATCGGCTGCCAAGCGAAGGCTCTCGATGGCATTCCTTCCTTTTTGCTTTTGGCAAAATCGCGCTTCAAATATTGAAAGCCGGCATTATTCCACGCCTTATCGGTAAATAAATCTCGCAGCTGCTCCTCATCCATTCTTCCATCCGGCAAAGCGATATCCTCAAGCCCCAAAGCCTGCTCTAAAAATTTGGCATAGCGATCCGCAATATGCTGCAGCTCCTTGTATTCAGCCTTCCGATCCGTTATATCGGCCACCGTCAACGTCTGATTGACCAAATTGGGTTTCAAAGCTAGCTCATAACGCCCATCGCCGAGCATCGATTGAATAATGAGATGACCGTCCGCCATTTGAATAGCAGCTTGGTCATTTATAGTAATCGTTTGAGCACGTTCCGTCCCAGCGTCCGCCGCATATTGAAACATCAACGGGAATGCCGTCCCCTCTTTCGTAATCGCATATGCTAAAACCCTTTTCACATTGCCATCGAACCCTTTGCTGAAACGATAACTGTCCGGTTGAAGCAGCAGCACATCATATCCGTCAAACGCATAGCTGATCATGTTAGAGACGGTCTCCTCTTGCCGCAAGCCGAAATCAGAAAGAGGCTCCAAAAGTGTTTTTTGACCGGCGCGATCGGTCATTTCTACCTGATAAGATCCATAGTAATTATGTTGTGCGCCATTGCGCATCATCCGTTCACCCGGCTGAGCCTGCAGCTGTATGGATCCATAACGGGACTTTCCTATTGCGCGGACAGTTCCCCGGCTATGCTTGACGCTGCGGGAACTCCTATAACTGTCATTGCTCCACCACTCATCGCCTGTCCGCTCGTCTGCAAACGCCGCAGGAAGCACAGGCAATCCGTCAGCATTGCGTTTAACCTCGCTGCTCATGAATATATAATCGATACTTTTACTTTTAAAATGGGGGGAGATCAGCCATTGGTCCTTAAAAAGATGCGTAGTTGTGAAATAATAAGGATCATTGTTGTAGTTTTCAGTTTCTGATGTCATCCATGACCATGAACGGCTTTTAGCATCCCAACGCTGAATATGGGCAGCTTCCTCAGCCATAAGCTGAATATACAAATAATCATCTCCATATTTCGCATGCGCTCCCAAGGGCGGCTCCCACACAAGTTTATTTTTGTAATCAACCATCAAAAACGGCGCTGCTCCATAGCTTATATCCCTTTTAACAACGACAGGGTCTGTCAGCTTATCCATATCACTCGTTTTATTGAAGCTAGTTAGTTTACCCGACTGAACATCATACAGTTTGTATGAAATATCACCTTTCCGCCATACCGTCTCCTCGGATCCCTCAGGTTTGAAGTATTCGACCCACAGCCTGCCATCCTCCTGCCAGCCAAATGCGTTCAAGCGCTGGCCAGAATTTTCAGGTATAACCAAATCTCTTAGCACATTCCCTTTTTTATCAAAAAAACGAATCCCTTCTGCGAAGACATAATGCCCATTATCAAATGTCTCTCCGATAAAATCCTTGGCGTATTCCAAAATAAACATTTCGCTTGTGTTATCCCATTCGATCCCCGGACTCCTCAATATAAGCTGCTCATCCATTTCAAACGATGCAATCAATTGATTTCCGGCTGTATGTCGCAGTTCAAACTGGTTGCTAATCATAATTTGGTTCTCATCGACATGCTGATAGACCAGGCTTTGCAAATCTGGCGATGGAAAAACCAGCTCGCGCGGCGGCTTGCTGCCAGGGTCGCCATAAGCAGGGTAAGCAGCCTCGCTGCTAGACTTTACCTGGCCACTGGCCAGATCAATAAGCAGTACCTGGCCTTTAAAAGTAGAAAGCAGCAGTTTTTCAGGGTAATTGCCTGATGCTTTTTCCACATGAGCGCTTAGCCAAAAGTCTTCAGCATGTATATTATCATGCTTGCTAATCTCCCATATATGAGGAGAAATAACCGAGACAGCGCCGGTTTCAATATTGAGCGAGGCCAAATCATAAACAAAGACGTCCTGCTCAAAGGCAGGTTTAACAAAAATTATCGTCCGCTCATCGATAAATTCAAATAAAGAGCTGTTACTATGATGCTGAGTCTTAAGCTCATACAGAGGAAATACTTTTACTTCTTGAGTATCCGGCTTAACAACTACGGCATCTAAGCGGTCCCCGCCTTGTCCATTTTCGCTTTCCTCAGATTTATAACGGGCAACCCCATGCACAACGTAATCCGTCGTACTCACTGTTCGAAACGGATAATCCCCCCCATACAACTTCAGCTGGAACCCTCCATCTGCCGAAGCAAGCTGAACCTCCAATTCGTCAAACAGCTCTGGAAGGCTGTTCGCAGAGGTTTGTCCGTTTATTGGTGCTGTCATATGTTCTGTTAAAGGTTTCGTCGAAGGTTTGCTCGAAGCAAGCACGCCAATACTAAGCGTCTCATCAACCTTGCTGCCTCCTGTTCGTTCTCGCTGCAAGCTTGGCATAATGAGTAAGCCTACGATAATTAATGAAATAATAGAAATCGCCGCGAAAGGTTTCATGCCTCCGACTCTCCTTCTCATAATACTACTTACATAGACGAACAATTTTGCAATATGTTTCCTAAATGTTTTTTTCTTTACGAATTGCGCTCCTTCTCCATCCTGCTAATGTGTGACCTTTTTGAGTATCTGACGTATCATATATAAATAAGAAGCTTGCCAGCAATTGGAGGGTTACGTTATGCAACTGAAACTGCAGCAAATAACTAAGCAATTTGATTCCAAAAAAGTACTGCAAGGTGCGGAGTTTACTTTTGAAAAGGGAAAAATATACGGATTGCTAGGCCGCAACGGCGCTGGTAAAACAACGCTGTTCAACTGCCTGAGCGGAGAAATGGCCATGGACGGCGGACAAGCTCTCATCCGTACAGAAGCCGGTGACAGGCCGCTTCAAGGCGAGGATGTCGGCTACGTTTACTCGCTTCCGATATTGCCGGAGTTTTTGACAGGCTATGAGTTTGTGAAATTTTTTATCGATATTAATAAGGACAAGCTGCACATCGATAAATCTGTTGATGAGTACTTCGAGCTGATGAGCATGTCGGTTGAGGATCGGCATAAGCTGATCAAAGGGTACTCCCACGGCATGAAAAACAAGCTGCAAATGCTGCTTTTCCTAATTACAAAGCCGCCTGTCATTTTACTGGATGAGCCGCTTACTTCCTTTGACGTTATCGTTGCGCTGGAGATGAAAAAGCTGCTGCGTGAAATGAAAACGAACCATATTCTTATTTTTTCTACACATATATTGCAACTGGCATCCGATCTTTGCGATGAGCTGGTCGTGCTTCATAAAGGGGAGCTGTCCTCTGTTCCTGCGGAGCTGCTGCATAGCGCTGATTTTGAACAGAAAGTCATACAATTATTGAAGGATGATAGCCATGCTGAACAGCTTTAGAACACTGCAGTCCATCAAAACCTCAACTGCTATTAATATATTTATATACTATTTGCAAAAGCTTCCTTTCATTAAAAGACTCGTTACGGATGAGCTCTATGCCAATCTATCGGCGAAGCAGGCGCTAACTATTGTAGTTTCTATTATAAGAATAATTTGGAACGTCTTGCTGCGCCTGCTCTATATCGGTCTAATCGTCTATCTTCCTGCCGTATGGCTTGGGGAAGGCTTGCCTAAGGACGTGCTGTGGCAGTATTTCGTTCATATTTTCTTTGTTATCAGCTTTATTGTTTCCGGCACGAGCAGCGCAGTTATGCTAGAGCCAAAGCGCGAGAAATATGTGGCTATCAAGCTGTTTAGAATTCATCCCAATTCCTATATGCGTTCGTCATTAACTCTGCGTTATATTGCTTTTTTTGTATACCTGCTGCCTGTCCTGCTGTTGTTCGGGCTTTTACTGAAAGGCTCATTCATACAAATCCTACTGCTTTGCTTATCAGTCACACTGTGGAGAATTGCAGTGGAATACTTACATCTTAAACTTTATGAAAAAACGAATATTATACTTATTAAACAGCAAGCTATCGTCTGGCTCGTAATCGGTTTAGGTTATATCGCTGCTTTCCTGCCCCTTTACCTGCATCATGTGCCGGCTACGAGCAAGCTGCTGCTTCATCCGGTCGCTTTTATTTTGATAGGCTTCATGGGTATTGCAGCAGCCTTCCAGCTGCATCGATACCGAGACTATAGAGCGATTACCGACGCTGCAACAAGACGCGATGACCCTTTGCTTAATCTAGGGCGAATGATAACGGAAGCGCAGCAAACTAGTGTAAAGACAAAGGAAAGCGACTATGCCAAACAGCCCGCCCATAGCGAGCAGCTGGAGCGCAAAGAAGGGTTTGACTACTTAAATGCGCTATTTTTCGCGAGACATCACAGCATCGTGACAAGCCCTTATTACAAGCGGCTCGCCATCATAGCGATAGCTGGCGTAATCATCATTGCCGGATTACTGCTGTTTCAACAGCAGCTTGCCGATATAAATATAGAGACTCGGATCATTTTGCCCTTCTTATTTATGGTGATGTATTTCCTAACAATTGGAGAAAAGCTTTGCAAAGCTATGTTCTATCATTGTGACATCAGCTTGCTCCGATACGGATTTTACCGCCATGCGGCATATCGCCATTTCCGTATTCGCTTTTATAAAATATTAGTTCAAAATACGGTTATTTCCGTTTTGCTTGGCCTAGTACTGACTATTGCTCTTATGCTTGCCGGCACTAATCTTTGGAATGCGGATATTGCTTATTTATGGCTGAGCGTATTGGCGTTAGCGCTGTTTTTCTCGGTTCATCATCTATTTTTATATTATATATTCCAGCCTTATACGACCGAGCTTAATATTAAAAATCCGTTCTACTATTTTATTACCAGCTTTGTATCGGCTTTGAGCGCTATTGCCATCGTTATGCGCCCCGAACCACTGGGATTTGCTATTTTTATCGCACTGCTGGCAATTGCTTATACGATCATCGCGCATTTCCTTGTGCGAAAGCGTGGACATCATACGTTCACTTTAAAATAGCAGCTGCAGCAAATGACAATTACTATTAAAGGAGCGTTACATATTTCTATTGATATTTTGCAGCGCAATTATGTACAAACCTGTGGATCAGGTGATCAAGCGATTGTTTTTGCACATGGCTTTGGCTGTGACCAAAATATGTGGCGATATATCGTCCCTCATTTTTCCAAGCAATATCAGGTTGTTTTATTTGATTATGTCGGTTCAGGCCGCTCTCAGCTTGATCAGTATGATCCTGTCAAATATAATGATTTGCAAGGCTATGCGACCGATGTCATTGAAGTGTTGGAAGCAATGCAGCTTAATCAGGTTATATTCGTCGGCCATTCCGTAAGCGGCATGATTGGCCTGCTTGCTTCCATTCGAAAGCCGGAGCTGTTTAAGCAGCTTATTATGCTTGGACCTTCTCCGCGCTACATGAACGATCTGCCTGATTATTTCGGCGGCTTTGACAAGAGTGATATTGAAGAGCTGCTAACGATGATGCAGATGAATTTTATCGGCTGGGCCAGCTATTTGGCTCCAATCGTAATGCAGAATGCAGACCGCAAAGAGCTGGCAGAAGAGCTGGAGCGCACATTCTGTTCAAGAGACCCGCATATTGCAAGGCAGTTTGCTGAGGTAACCTTCATGTCGGATTGCCGTGCAAACCTGCCGTTGGCTACCGTACCGACGCTTATATTGCAATGCTCGGATGACAGCATCGCGCCGGTTGAGGTCGGCAACTATTTGCATAAGCAGCTGAAGCACAGCTCGCTTGCCCAGATGGAAGCCAAGGGGCATTACCCGCAGCTGAGCCATCCGCAGGAAACGATTGCGCTTATTTCACAATACTTAGCCAAATGCGGATAAGCTGGAGGAACGTCAAATGGATACCCAACTAGATACAGCACCATGTGGATACTTTTCGCTTTCTAACAAAGGAATTATACAAGCTGTTAATTATACCTTACTTCAAATGCTGAACTTTGAGCGCGATGAACTGCTGAACAAGCATATTGAAACGATTTTGTCTGTTACAAACAAACTGTTTTTTCATACGTATTTCACACCGCATATCGAGCTCTATGGACAAGTGGACGAAATGTACTTTTCGCTGCGCTCAAAGGACAAGCAGGATATTCCGGTTCTACTCAACGGCATTCGTCAGGAGCGCGATGGCATCAGCTGCATTGATTGCGTAGCTGTCGCCATACGCAAACGAATCGAGCATGAAAAGGATGTTATGCAAAGCAAACTAAAATTGGAAGAGCTGTATACGGCGACGAACGAGGCGAATAAACAGCTTGAGCTGCTGCATGCAGAATATGAACGCAAGCAGCAGGAGCTGATTCAAATCAACGGCGAGCTTGAATCATTTGCAAATACCGATGCTTTAACGGGACTAAAAAACCGCCGCTATTTCAGAGTGAAGCTGCTGGCAGCGTTTGCCGAGTTTCAGCAGGAAGGCACACCACTTTCACTGCTCATTATCGACATCGACTACTTTAAAAAAATCAACGATACGTATGGGCATCCAACAGGCGATCTTGTGCTTGCCGGCTTGGCCCAATTGCTGCAAGAAACGTCACGTGAGCAGGATCTTGCCGCACGCTTTGGCGGTGAGGAATTTGTCATTATGCTGCCGGGTGCCACCGCGGATGAGGCGGTCCGAATCGCAGAGCAATATCGTATAGCGGCTGATATGGCTCAATTTGGCGGATACAAAATTACAGTCAGCATTGGAGCAGCTACCGCTGTGCAGGACGATACGAAGGAAAGCCTGCTGGAAAAAGCCGATCAGGCGCTCTATGCCTCAAAAAGCAATGGCAGAAACCGGGTTACACATGCGGACGAAGTAAACGGCAAACCATAGGCTATTATACGCTGCAGAAACGGCGTCTTCGACTGAAGACGCCGTTTCTTTTCCGGGGCAATTAACGGAACGAGTGTCCTCCTAAAGCAAGGGAAGCAAAGCTTGAGCAAACAACGCAACAACCTCGGCTCGAGTCGCATGCTGCTGCGGGCGGAAGCTCCCGTCAGCATAGCCGTTGACGATGCCATGTCTTGCAGCAAGCTGCAAAGCATCCTGCGCCCATTGCGACACGTTCGACTCATCCTTGAAAGGTGCGGCTTCTTGGTACCTGACAATGACTTAATGTACTCGCAGGCGTTACTTTTCAAACGATGCGTCGCTATTTGCGGTGCGGTCATCAATGACCGTTAGAACCAAAAAGCAGTCTTTTTGTTGCATATGCGGACACTTATGACCATTAGAAGAAAATTCCGTCGAATTCTCTAGCTTTTTTCCCGCTAACGGATATTTCTGTCCGTTAGAAAGTAGAGATTGGCGAAAAATGAGCGCTAACGGTCATCATTGTCCGCATCATTAGGAGCCATTAAGAGCACATCAGCCTTATCGTACGCCAAACATACAGAACTACGCCATCATCATCCCTGTTGCACCGTATGCATACTTCATGTTACGGCCTGACATCTTGTATAGCAGATTGCAGATAATTAATTGTGATGAGGCTCCGCCTTGCTCATCTCTACGCACATTAGAATAAAGCCGCCTGCGCCATGCAGATCGTTCTCGCTTGTTGGACGGGCAATATAGTGCGCGTAATCGCCAATACCTGTACCGATACAAATATTTCCGATAATGACATGCCCATTCTCATCAAGCTTAAGCGTATCAATTACGCCTTGATAGCCTTTCCAAGCATACTTCATATAGGATGGGTCCAAATAACCCATTCTTACTGCCTTGGCAATAGCGTATACAAACAACGAGGTGCAGGAGTTTTCCAGCCAGTTGTCAGGAAGATCGCCCTTGTCCAAAACCTGATACCATAAGCCGCTCTTTTCATCCTGGAATTTAGGCAGCACTTTAAGCAAATCCTGCAAAATAGCAACCAGCTTCGGCTTATCCTTGTGGTCATTAGGCAAATAGTCAAACATCTCCAGCAGCGCTACCGGGTACCAGCCTACTGCTCGCCCCCAAAATTCCGGCGCAAGCCCCGTTTTCTTATCCGCCCATACCGCTTCCTTCGATTCATCCCAGCCATGATAGAGCAAACCTGTGACAGGATCCTTTGTATGCTTTTCCATTAAAATAGCCTGGAATGCCATCAAGTCAAAGTACTCGCTTTTATTAAAAGTATGACCATACTGTACCGCGATCGGCCCAGCCATATATAAACCGTCAAGCCACATCTGGTTCGGGTATTTCTCCTTATGCCAGAAGCCCCCAGATGCATTCGTCTTCCAATCCTTAATTAACGGAACAAGCGTATGAAGCGCCTTCGTATATCGCTCGTCCCCTGTCTGCTCGTACAAATTGAACAATAGCACGCCTGGCTGAATATCATCCAGCTCGTAGGAATTATACTTGCGGATACTGCCATCCGGCAATATTAAACTGTCAACCCAGCGTTTGATATAGGTATAATAATCATCATTGCCCGTTGCCTTCCAGCATTGCTCCATGCCTGACAGGAACACGCCCTGGTGATAGTGAAAACGATCCGGCGGCAGCTGTTCCGGCTCGAATGTCGCCATGAGAACCCGGCAGCCCTTCTCTGCCCATTGCAGCGGCGTAAGTGCATCATTAATTTCCATTACTGATTCCCACTCCTAACTGTTATTGTTCATCTCCTTTACTATAACATACAAATTAAAACGTTTACATACCATTACAAACTTTTTCGTACATTATCAAACGAACATAGGCGAACGAGAAACTTAGGAGAGGAGCGATTAATTTTTACGAAGATTGGCAGTGAAGATAGCACTTCTGTGGAGACTGTCGATTAATTGTGGATAGGGCAACAAGCAATAGAAAAGGGGCCTCTGCGATCAAGATTGGGATTCCGACCACTGTTGTGGTCCAATTTTTTTGATGAAATAACCCCTGTAAAGGATAAAATTGGCCTACAAAGGCGGACGCTGCCGCTTCTCCTTTCCCAATCTTTCTCTTCGTTCCCTCTCTTTTTGCTTGCCAATCGTTGCCCATAATTAATCGACACCTTCCTGTGATTCGTTAGCGCCGCGGCTCGCCAGCTGTATTGCCCTGCACCATAGGGCCCAGCAGCCGAATATGCTCACATGGCAGATGCGGATTGGCTACCCGCCGCAGCATCAGCTCAGCAGCTCGTTCCCCGGCCTCCTGCACTCGCAAGATCGGCCTCGTCAAATGCGGATATCGCTCATGCTCATCATGCTCCATCCCAATGAGGGAAAGCTCATCCGGCATGCTTATGCCTAATTTTTGCGTCAGCTCTATAATCCATTCCGATTCCTCTGGCATTACGGCAAGAACAGCCGTATATTGGCTTGACAGAAGCTCTGCTTCCAGTTGCTTAAGCCATGCCTCGCGATTGCCAAAGCCGGCGTCCATTAATCCAGTCATAGCTATATCCATCCCATTACGTGCAAGCGCAGCTGAAAAGGCAAGCCTTCTTAGCCGAAAGCCCCGCTGGCTTTCAATATTGCCAACATAAAGAATACGCTTATGCCCGTCGGCATGCAGCCTATCAACCGCCAGATGCACCGCATGCTGCACATCCCAAACGACACTGTCAACCTCGGCAGATTCTGGCGGGTAACTGATGAGCACCTTGGACAGCGGCAGCTGAATGAAAAACGCCTCCATCCATTCAGGTATGCCGGGAGCCAGAAACAAGCCGTCCGCATACAGATGCCCTTCCCGCTCCATCCACTCCATCAGCTCATTCTCATTGTTCAAATGCTTTGGCGGTACTACGGAAGCAATACTATGACCAAGCTCCTGCATCCTTACTTGCAAGCCATTAAACCTGGTGGCAAAATAAGACTGCTGCGCTCCGACAAACAAGACAAACCGTCTTCTTTTTCCGTCAATCGGATATATTCTCTCAGCCATCATGCCGTCCTCCTGTGCTTTCGTTACATAACCGAGCTCTCTAGCAGCAAGCAAAACTTCCCGCCGCGTAGATTCAGCCATGCCAGGCAAGCCTCGAAGCGCTTTGGACACAGTATGTACTGTTAATCCAAGCTGATCTGCCAGATGACGCAAGGTAACTGTTTTTTTGCGCGGCAATTTATTCCCCTCCTTACTTGCTAATGGTGAAAACGCGGATTACGGCCTATTATATTTACGGCTTTGTACAAATGTAATGGCGGTCATCATAATCACTGGCGGTAGGCTGACTACCGTAAACATCCAATTGCCCGTAGCAGCTGAAACAAATGAAAAAATAATAATAGTTGCTACACCTATCAATAGTGAAACCAGTATGCTTGACTGCTTTGCATCGTTCTGCGTCATTTTAAAAGAATAAATTGCACCCGTAATCGCCCAGCTCCCCATATGAATAAACAGCAAAATAGCAAGCGCAAAAATAATATTAAGCTGAACGCCCGATAAGGCAAGCATCAACATCACATAAATAGCAGCGAAAGTAAAATACCAGGAAATAGACCGGGCTTTATTCCATATAAAATGATACACTTCATCCAGACCGCGCTTCTTGCCTGCTGCGCGCCTTCCCAAAAACCATCCTAAAAAACCAAGCACCATGCCGCCGTATAGTCCTACATACTCCATCTAATCCTTCCTCTCCGCAAGCTTATTTTTCAAAAATAAACACTTCTTCAATCGTCAATTGAAACGCTTTTGCGATTTTATAGGCTAATTCAAGGGATGGATTGTACTTCTCCGTTTCAATGGCAATAACCGATTGTCTCGACACTCCAACTGTTTCTGCTAGCTGCTCCTGCGTCAGTTGATGCTGTGCCCGTAAATCCCGTATTCTGTTTTTCAATTTTTCACCCCTAAAATGTAAAGCTAACTTTACGTAAAGTTTACTTTACATCTAGCAACCTTGTCAAGACCAGAGCTTTAGCTTCGCAAAAATTCCTGACAGACTTTTAAACGCAATGCCCTCACTATCAGCGTAGTACTTATTTTTATTTACTTTAATTTTTATATGAAACTAAAATGGCACTATAATGTATCCATTATTCTTCCTATAATGAGGTCAAATTCATGGAAGGGAAGCGATCACTTGTCAACAAACCATGCATCGATAAGCATGAGCCGCAATGTGCCTGTGCATGACAGCGCTGATATTATCGTCGTTGGCGGCGGGCCTGCTGGAGTAGCCGCTGCTATTGGAGCTGTACGAAGAGGGAAAAAGGTTATACTTGTAGAGCATTCCGGGCAGCTTGGCGGTATGGGCACGCTTGCGAATGTCAGTGTTTTTATGGGGGTCGGCAATGTTACCGGCATATATCGCGAGCTGATTGCAGAGGTAATGCCTGAGGCGCTGCCAAGCACGCATCAGCAAGGCATATGGCCGCAATATTCTCCTTTCAAGGTAAGACATTATTTGAATCAAAAGCTGGAAAAGGAAGGCGTGCAAGTTTATTATCATGTCAGCTTTGTCGATTCCTTAATGGAGGGCAATCGCATCATCGGCATTGTCGCTCATACTCGAGAAGGACTGCGTGCCTTTATGGGCAAGGCAGTCATAGACTGCACAGGCGATGCTGCCGTCGCACGCGCAGCAGGCGTGCCTATACGTACCGGCCGCGACAGCGATCATATGACGCAGCCAATGACATTAATGTTCACGATGCAGGATACTGGGCAGCCCGTTAAACCTTACCTGCCGGAGGACTGCTACTATTACGAATCTGTAGCCGATCTGCCGCAAGGGCGCCTGCTCTATTGGGAAGTCAAAGAAGATCGTACCTTGCTTGTCAATATGACGCGCGTTAAAGGCAACGGGGCAAGGATGGAAGATATCAATTTCGCTGAAAAAGAAGCACTGCGCCAGGTGTTTTCAGTCGCTCACTACTTGCAGCGCAACGGGTACGCCAACTATATTATTTCGCATATTCCTGGTCAGACGGGCGTTCGCGAAACGAATCAGATCGAGGGAAGCTATACTTTAACTGAAAATGACTTGATAAACAGCGCCGTATTCGATGATGTCATTGCTCAAAGCGACTATGAAATCGACATTCATAGTCCTGATGGGGGTAAAACGACAGATGAGCGCAGGCTTGGGCTGTATGACATTCCGTATCGCTGCATGCTTCCGAAGCAGGTTGAAGGTTTGCTTATTGCAGGTCGATGCATCTCAGCAACTCATGTGGCCATGTCCTCCATGCGCGTACAGGCTACCTGCTATGCGCTCGGTCAGGCGGCAGGCGTAGCGGCTTCCATCGCAATCGATGAGCAGCAGCCGTTAGCCGATATTTCCATAGCGGCTTTGCATGACAAGCTGCAGCAGCAAGGCGTGGAATTTAGACGCAAGCCTGTAAGCTCGTAAAAGCGCAAATAAAGGTACCCCCCAGCAAAAAAAGCCGGTGGTACCTTCCCTAGTTTTATTTATCGTGGCTGCCGTTTGCTCCGTTCCCATACGATAATCGGAATGAGCAGCAGTGAGAGTATGCCGCCCAGAAGAGACAGCGTCGTATAGCTGGAATGAGCGACGATCGCGCCAGACATCGCGCCGCCCGATGCCCCGGCAATAGCGATAAGCACATCGACTGAGCCTTGTGTTTTGGCGCGTGTACTTGGAGTAGTCGCATCAACAATTTGCGCTGTACCGCTAATGAGTCCGAAGTTCCAGCCAAGACCAAGCAGGGCAAGCGCCAAAGTAAGCAGCAGCATAGAGTCGGCGGGCGCCAGCGCTGACAGCAGCCCTGCTGCAAGCAAGGTTAACCCTGCCATATAGGACATCGTCGTTCGTCCCAGCTTATCAACAAGAACGCCAGTAATTAGAGATGGCAAATACATGGCTGCCACATGAATGCCGATGACTATCCCCACCTCGCCCAAGCCATGCCCATGGCTTTTCATATGAACTGGCGTCATCGTCATAATTGCAACCATGACGATTTGCGTTAGAACCATTACCGTTGCCCCTATAACTATGCCGCGCTTATTGGCAGCCGTGATCTGCGGGGCTGCTTGGCCTCGGCCTGCATGGCCCTGCCTATTTTGCTGTGCTTCAGCAATGCCTTTTGCAATAATAAACGGATCAGGACGAAGCATGATCAACAATACGGTACCCGCCAGTAAAAAAGCGGCGCTAGCCAGCATGAAAGGGCCAGCTAATGGCGGCACACCAATCGATTCCGCGAATTTGCTCATGACATCAACCAGATTAGGACCTGCCACTGCGCCGAAGGTGGTGAAAACCATAGCCATACTGATCGCCTTGGCTCGCTGCGTCGGCCCTGCGAGATCCGTCCCCGCATAACGCGCCTGCAGGTTCGTAGCTGTTCCAGCTCCATAGATAAAGAGGGATATAAATAACAATGGCAATTGATCGAGTATAGCTGCTATAATTACGCCTATTGCACCTACACCACCGGCAAAGAAACCGGCTGTGAGGCCCACTCGCCTTCCAAGCCGCTGCGAAAGTCTTCCTACAATAAAGGCTGCTGCCGCAGAGCCTAGCGTAAATAATGCAGTGGGCAAGCCTGCCAAACTATCCGATCCGATCATATCCTGAGCCAGCAATGCGCCGACAGTTACACCTGCCGATAAGCCTGCTCCGCCGAATATTTGTGAAATAATGATGATAATTAATGTTTTTCTGTACAGCTTGTTTTGTTTATCAACAGATTCAATATAGTCCTGTATATTATATTTGACGTTTTTTGAGTTTATCTTAACGTTGCTTTGTGCCATCGTATTTTTATACTCCTTTGTAACTCTATACTTGCTCAACCGTGTATTCAATCGCCGTATGCTAAATCTATCAGCGGTATGAATCTTTTAATTTACGAGACGCGTCATCCCCACCTGCCTTAACACATTTCTTCTGTTCCACTGCTTCTACCTTTATCTTACTCTACTTCAAGACAGCTATACAGCTTGTTTTTTTATTTAAGATCATATTCTAAAAGCTTTACAGCCGATTCTAAAGGGAAAAACTCATACTGTTGAAAAACCTTTATATCGCGAAATGTCCCACTAAAAATAGTTTTGGGCTGGCGGCGAGCAGTTCTGTATGATAATTCATACACATATGTGTTTTTCGGGACATTTTAGCGTAATG